>NZ_JBBDHC010000039.1:0-1888 GCF_037203605.1 Denitratimonas tolerans | reverse complement strand
TTCAGCGGCGACGCAGGTGCGCGGGAGGTGCGCCTTACTCGAACCCGTCGGAGAAGATCTCCGGCGGCAGCGGCGCGTCCACCGTCAGCGACACCGGCACCACCACCAGCGCGGTGCCGTTGCCCGGACCCGCGTCCGGGTCATTGCTCGTCACGCACAGGTTGCCCGCATAGCTCCCCACCGCGAGGCCGGTCGCATCGAACGTCACCGTCACCGCCGAGCTGCCGCCGGCGATCGTCGTTCCGCTCGCCGGCGATACCGTCAGCCACGGAATGTCCGAGGGCGCGGAGCACGCCGGCGGCGTCACCCCGCCCGCCGTGCCTTCCACCACGAACGGGAAGTCCTGCGGGGTCGTCGAGCCCGAATCCATCGCCGCCTGCCAGGTGCTGCTCGATCCGACGTACTGCATTGCGTTGGCACCCGGCGCATTGGTCTGCCCAACCAGCGTCACCGCAGGGGCCCACGGGCCCGAGGCCAGCGAGCCGCTCAGCTGCCAATCCACCCAGTACGTGCCCGCCGCAAGGCTCGTGCCCACCGTCGCCACCACCGCCATCACCGGGCGCTGGGTATTGCCCAGATCCGTCCCGCTGGTGCGGTAGACGTTGGTGAAGGCCGTGCTCGCCAGACGGTTGCTGCTGTCGTCGCCGAACACGATGTTGCTGCCCGCCGCGCCCGGCACGCCGTCCCAGATCCGCAGGTTCACGCCCGTGATCGTCGAGGCCGTGGTCGAGCCGGTCTGATAGGCGAAGAAGGTCAGCGTGTCGATCGTCCAGCCGCCCGCCGGTACCGTGAAGTCGTCGGCCAGACGGAACGGACCGGCCTGACTGACGTTGGAGCCAAGGCTGGTGTTGGTCAACTGCAGCGCGCTCACGTCCGCGCCACCCGCGCCACCGCCCGGATTGGTCACCAGCGGGCCGTTGTCGTGCAGCGTGGCCAGCGGGGCCAGCCAGGCACCCGTCGCCAAGCGTCCGGTCGCGGCCGCCGCCGGCGCATCCGCGCCCACCACCTCGCTCGCCGGCTGCGCCGACGGGACGAAGGCAGGCATCCGCGGAAGCCGCGGGGCGTTTTCCTCGGCGATCGACCAGTGGAGGTCCGCCGTTCCCGTGTTGCCCACGTCCAGCGTCTGCGTGGTGATGGCATCAGGTGCCTGCGTGCTCGACAGCGAGGCCGGGCTCACGTTCGCGTTCGGGATGCCGCCCGAGGCCTGGCAGCTCTGCACGCTCACGTTGTCCACGTCCCAGCCCGGACGGCTCACCGAGCTGTCCGTGCCGATCCGCCAGCGGAACTGCACCGTCTGGCCGGCATAGCTGCTCACGTCCGCGATGGTCTGCCGGTAGGTCGTCGTGGTCGCGCTGCACCAGGCCTGCAGGCCCGCCAGCGGGTTGCTGAAGCTGCCCGATATCGCGCCCACGTACGGGCCCACCAGCAGGTTCGCGTTCGGCACCTGGGTCCAGCTCGAACCACCGTTGCTGCTCACCTCCAGGATGCCGCCGTCGTAGCAGCCCGCGGTGCCGTTGTTCTCCAGGTTCGGCACGTGGTCGAACTTCAGTACCACCGGGTTCTCGCCCGTCGGCAGGCTCACCGGCGGAGACACCAGGCGCTGGTCGGTGATCGAACCCGTGTTCACGCCGCGCACGTGTTGCGCGCCGGCGTTCGGGTTGGCGGTCGAGATCGCCCAGGTGTTGGCGCCCGTACCCGCCGGCGTCGTCCACCCGCCCAGCCCGCCTTCGAAGGTCTCGGTCACCAGCACGTTGGCCACCGTGCCCGGGCCGCAATCGCCCGGGGCCGCCACCGTGGTGAAGCTCGATGCCGACGACCAGCCGCCGCTGCCGCAGGTGTTGCCGGCCCGCACTCGCCAGTAGTAGGTGCTGCTGGTGTTGAGCGCCGT
>NZ_JBBDHC010000038.1:0-1930 GCF_037203605.1 Denitratimonas tolerans | reverse complement strand
GTTTCTATCCTTGCTTCGTTCGCATTTCAGGCAAACGCATGCATCTATTGGGATCCGCATCGCGCTATAGATGACCCGTCGGTGCGAACGACCTCTTCGGCGAAGGGTGAGCAAACCAGCTCAACAAACGGCCACAATGTTGGAGTCTATTACTACGATCAGACAACCGGGCAATCAACATTGACCGAATCTTATTACGACCCGAACCCGGCAGCCTGGGCATATAATGCGGGCTATGTGGTTCAGTCTGATCAGAGTTTCGCTGGCGCATCCGGGCCCAATGGCTCAGAGCGAGACAGTTCTATTGCGTGTTTTGGAGACCACGACGAAACGCCCACCCTTCCTACGGTCACTACTACGGCATTTGTTCCGAATTTCGGCTTTTTAGGGGGCGTATTCTTCTATAGAATTATTGGGATTGGTGGCGGCGGTGGTGGAGGTGGTGTTGGTGTAAATACGGTTAGAGTGGGCGCCGAAGTAAATATCAATGGGGGTTGCTATCAGTCGAAAACGGAAAGATGGGCACAAGCTAATGTCGAGGCGAGCACTTTTCTTGGCGGCGTTAGAAGAGGTGACGATTTTATTGTCAGAATGCCGAATGGTGTGACGGAGCATTGGACATTCCACTGTGTGTCTGCAGCTTATTGCAATCCTCTAATGGACCATATCGTGGGTCCCGACCCGCGGATCAACGCATGCGGTGACTGAACATAACTCAAGATACCCATCAGGCTGCAACAGAAAACCTGTAGTTGCAGCCTGATCCCAGTCGCTTGAAGGACAGGAAAAGTGGTTTGAGGAAAAGCGCTATGACAAGATGGAGTCTATTAGGGTTCGCGGCCTTCTTCTCGTTGGCGTTGGCACTGCTTCACCTCGGTCGTGACGCCGCCCAAGATGAGCAGGAACCAGATATCGTATCGGCTGTTTCTGAAGTCTCTGAAATACAGCTCGAGTCCGAAATTCAGTTCGAGTCCCGGGCAAAAGGGGCCATTCACCCGAGTGATTTATATTCAAAACTGACCGAAAGCCCTGACTACTGGAGCTATTCGTTGCGATCGCGCCTGCTCGCGCTTCCCCCTTCGGAGCTTCTGGCCTTTTTGGAGCGGGACGAACTTCTGGTCCGTGACGATGCACGAGACATGATCGTTGATCTTGCCTCCTGGTGTGCAGGCGCATTGATGTTCGCAAAAGAAAAAGCTCAAGCCAGCGAGATGGGAAGAGAACTCGTCTTTCATGACAAGCGAGTATTCGAAAGGATGCAAAAAGCCTTCAATGGTGGTTGGTGTGGCAGATTTGCACGAGCTCCAGATACCTATGACCGCATGAAGCGATTGCAAGAAGTGATCGATCTCAGCGATCTTCCTGGCCAGGACCGCTATGAGCGCGTAATGACGCAAGTTCAAGAGGCCGCCGCACGCAACGACGGCAGTTTGCAGGCGATGATTTCCAGCGATCGGGCAGATCTGATTTCCGTCGCAATGTATGAAATTGTGCAGCAGCGGGACTCCTCGGTCATTGCCGACTGGACGACCATAAACGAGCTTTCACTTAATCAGGTTCAATCACTCTTGCCCCACTTGCGCATCGGACTGGAATGTCAGCAATTAGGACGGTGTTCAGCTCGTGACAACCCGGCAATCAGCGCAGCATGTTTTAATACTGGACTGCATTGCAGCACCGGAACAGATTTTTATTCAATCATGCGTCGTAGCCTGAGCCCGATTCAATTCGAAGCGCTGATGACATTGATGAATAGCGTAAATGTCTACCGGCGCGAACACGGTGGCTGAGGGTATCGCCTTTGCCGTCAAGGCGACGCGGCCCCTCACTCGTCCCGCGTTACCCGCAGCACCTCGTCGGCGCTGGTGATGCCGGCGATGACCTTGTTCCAGCCGTCTTCCAGCATCGCCGGGGTGCTCTTGCGGGCGTG
>NZ_JBBDHC010000037.1:0-2028 GCF_037203605.1 Denitratimonas tolerans | reverse complement strand
TCAAGGCGTGCTGGCCCATGCGGCAGCCGGTGGAGTGATGAGCAGCCTGCAGGGCGGCAAGTTCGGGCACGGGTTTGTCAGTGCGGGATTCACGCAGGCACTCAGCCCCGGCATCGGCAAGCTGGAAGGACCGATTCGCCAAGGCACTGCCGTTGCAGTCTTGGGTGGCACCACCTCGGTGATGACGGGTGGGAAGTTCGGCAATGGGGCGGTGACGGCGGCGTTTAGTTATGCGTTTGGGAGCATGGCCAGCCGTACAGCGAGCGTAGAAACCTGTGATTGCGGAGCCAGCCCAGGCAATCCAGCTGGTGCGCGCTGGTCGATGGAGTCCCCGAATCTAGAGTGGGCGAACAAGATCACCATCGTCGAGGAAGATGGGGTAACGGTTCTTCGTGGTGCACTAACGGTCTCTGGCCCCAGTGCTTCTCGAATTGCAGCGGATGTGAACGCGATATGGAACGGGGCGACTGCGGCGTACGAGGGTGTGACTTATCGGTCCGAGATTTCGATGAGTGTCGTGAAAAGCGACGGTGACTGGCAAGCCGTTCGAATGTCAAATCGCGAGTGGACCCGGTTGAACTCGATGGTCAGCGGCGGTCAAGTGGCGGCATTTGTACCGGCATTCGGCTCCTCTCAAGTTCGTTTGGCACCGATCAAAAACTGGACCGGCCGAGGAACGATGGCGCACGAGTTCGGACATTCGTTGGGGTTGTCGCACGCACCTCCAAATTCGGGAAGTATCATGTCCTACGATGCAGCCCGCTCGTTAGTCGGCAGAGATCTGTATAACCTCTCGGGGGGGTATCGCTGATGTTCTTTTTGAGATCCGTTGGAGTTGCGTTGATGGCCGCTGCTGGAGGGTGTGCAATGGCAAGTCACCATGGTCTGCTTTCTGATGAGCGGCTTGAATCTTTAGTTGCTTCCGCTGGCGTTCAATCGCCGTGGCACATCGAGCAGGAGCAGCTACGGGACGACGATGAGAGCGATTGGTTTGTGTACGCCTATGAGGAACCGAAGAACATCTATCCAGCGATCTGTGCTACTCGTGTACATGGCTTCGGAGTGAGGGGGCGACGCTCTGATCCGGAGATTGTGCGTCATCAAGAGGAGTGGCAGTTGGCCTTTCGCAAGTGTGAGGGCGCGACTCTTGAAGATTTCCGGCCGGTCACAGGTGAAGCGTCTGAACAGGAGCTATCGGAATTGATCGGACTCATACGTGCTTCGATACCAGTATTGGGCGGATCGCCTGGACTACTCAAGTTCCAAACGGCAGATCTCCCTACTTTCTTCGAAAAAATTGTTCTTGAGAATGTGGTGTCTATCGTCCGAACTGCCGCGAGTGGAGTGACTATAACTTTTTCTGCACGTGAACTTTCTCCCGAACTGCTGGGCGTGCGGATCTCTCCTCGAGAAGGTGGAGCTCCGGATGTGTTTGTCTTCCGCGCAAGTGGTCCTCATCCACTTATGTAGTTTCGCAGCAAGTAGGGCGGAACCCGCAGTGCGGATTCCGCCGCTTCATGTAGCTACCCATGCCCAGCCCCGTCCCTTCGCTCATCACGAATCGCCACGCGCATCGTCTTCGGCATGACCGGCGCGCGCCATCGCCGCATCGGCGATGGCGCAGCCGCGACAGCACCATGGACGGGCGCACCTACCGCGAAGAGACCCGGTACGACAGCTACGGCCGGGCCTGGAAGACGCGCGATGCCAGCGGCGGGTGGCTCAAGCAGCAGTTCGATACGCAGGGCTTTGCCACCCGCCTGTGCGACTCCACCGAGGCGGACACCGCGCCCAGCTGCGGCACCTCCTTCCACACCACCGTGGACGAGGTGGACGCGCGCGGCGCGGTACTGGTGGAGCGGCGCGGCTCCAGCGTCGGCCCCACCATCGCGCGCAGCTACAACGCCCTCAACGGCCAGCTGGTGGGTGTATGCACGGGGCCCGGCTGCACCGTGCAGAACAGCGCCTACGGCTACGACAACAAGGGCCAGCTCACGAGCCGGGAAGAGGCCGGGCGCTACAAGGAGC
>NZ_JBBDHC010000036.1:0-2574 GCF_037203605.1 Denitratimonas tolerans | reverse complement strand
TTGACCTGGGTCTGGCCGACGCCGTCGAGGTAATACTCGATCGGGTCTTCGACGGTGAGGATGTTGCGGGTGGCGTCATTCAGACGTGCGAGTGTGGCATACAACGTGGTGGTCTTGCCCGAGGTTGACTTTTGACAAGGGGGGGGTAGCTTCCGCTATGCCTATAAGGCGCTATTGGTATTCACTCTGACAGGAGCATAAAAATGCAGATAGCCTCACTTCCAAAGATCGCTTTGGTTTCTATCCTTGCTTCGTTCGCATTTCAGGCAAACGCATGCATCTATTGGGATCCGCATCGCGCTATAGATGACCCATCGGTGCGAACGACCCCTTCGGCGAAGGGTGCGCAAAACAGCTCAACAAATGGCCACAATGTCGGGGTCTATTACTACAACCCGACAACCGGACAATCAACGTTGACCGAGTCTTATTACGACCCGAACCCAGCAGCTTGGGCATATAATGCGGGCTATGTGGTTCAGTCTGATCAAAGTTTCGCTGGCATAGCTGGTAGATCCGACGGCTCATAGGGAGATGATTCTATTGCATGCTCTGGAGACGACGAAGAAACACCCACTCTTCCAACAGTCACTGCTACGGCATTCGTTCCGAGTTTTGGCTTTTTAGGAGGCGGGTTCTTCTATAGAATTCTTGGAATCGGCGGCGGTGGCGGTGGCGGTGGAAGTGGGGTGAATACAATTCGTGCAGCTGGCTACGCCACGGGCTCTTCTGATTATAATTGTGGAACTATAGAAGAGTTGCGACTTGCAGAGGCAAATTCCCATGCTCTAACTGCTGTTATGGGTGCGCGTCGAGGCGACGATTTTGTGATGACCATGCCGAATGGAACTAAGGAACACTGGACCTATATGTGTGGAGGGCGCTTTTGTGGCCCCACTGTATTGGAACCAAGCCCACGCATCAGTCCCTGCGGCTAGGAAGCTATTCTGAACAAGTCGACCTATGCTCGTCACCTGAGCAAAGGTGGGGGTCCAGCGCCTTTTGACATCGCCAGATTGAGGGCGCTGGACACCATATTCGCGGATATAATGATCTTTGTTTTGACTTCGCTCGAGGGGCCTCGATGTGTTATTTTTGCTCCAATCTGGTCAATAATTCCCAATTTGGCCTAAGGCAATGTCTGAGCAAGTCGTCACCCCAGTGAAGACATGGGATCCATTTTGCTGTTTTAGACTGGGGTCCAGTCTGCGCTGAAACGACGGAAAAAGCTTGCTCAGACATTCTCTAATGGTGGAGCAGTGCCCCCCCAAAAAAAAGGCTCTTCAGCCGGATTGAGGAAAAAACAACCTCCGATCTGTTGTTTTAAATAGCATGGCGGTATAAAGAGTATGTCGGCGAAAAAACTTTCTTTGCTCATTTTTGTTGCAGTGCTGCTGGCAATTGGGGTTTGGCTCAAGTTGCACCCAGATGTTGCTCCCTTCGATGAAGAAAGTCGATGGAAGTATTTATCTAGAGCAGAACATGACGCATCTTTCGGTAATATCGGAACAATGGCTGAAACTGCCGGTCACGGATCCGCCTTGTCGTTCGAATCATTGAAACTTCACTTAATCGAACATAAGGGACCCTGGGGCATATCAGAGCGAGCCCAAATTCTTGCTCTTGATCCTTCCAGAATTTTAGAAATACTCGATGATGATGAAATACTGGCCCGCGAAGATGGTCGAAACATGATCCGAGAAATCTATGGCGTTTGTGGGTCCGTATTAGCGGTAGCCAGCGTTGCGCCTACATCCGATCCGAAAAATACTGCTCGTATTGCCGCGATACTGGACGCGCCGGGAGCTGGGTGGTGCAAGCAGCTTCTTGAATCCCAAAGCGGCACCATCGCTTGGGGAAATATCAAGAAACTGTTGGACTTGACGCAACACGCCACACCTGCGGAAGTATCACACGGAGAACGTGTTTATCAGAATGCAGCCGATGCCATGGCTCGCGATGATGGAAGTCTTGCGCGATTGGTTCTGGATGAGGATGCGCTTCAGGTCACGGCTGCACTGGACTCAATGCATCAAGCGCACGATACCAGCGTCATTGAAGACTGGCGTCTCTTGGATAATCTGGACGAAGTACAGCGTACCGCCACATGGCAAGCACTATGGTCCGGTCTGGACTGCACGTGGATTGGAAACTGCTCGGAATACAGCTTGCCTGTGTCTTCTTTGTGCGGCATGCCACATTTCCAGTGCGATGCCGGTTCTGATTATTACACCATCATGCGTCGCAGCCTCAGCCCGGCCCAGTTCGAAGCACTGATGATGCTGATGAATCAGGTCAATGCCTGGCGTCGCCAGCAGGGTGGGTGAGCGGTCCAACCCGCTACTCCTCCCGCGTCACCCGCAGCACCTCGTCGGCGCTGGTGATGCCGGCGATGACCTTGTTCCAGCCGTCTTCCAGCATCGCGGGCGTGCTCTTGCGGGCGTGGCGCAGCAGGTCGGCCTCGGAGGCACCTTCGTGGATAAGGCGGCGCAGGGTCTCGTCGATGACGATCAGCTCGTACAGGCCAGTGCGGCCCTTGTAGCCCGCGTTACGACCCGCCGCTTCCGGGCCGGG
>NZ_JBBDHC010000035.1:0-2720 GCF_037203605.1 Denitratimonas tolerans | reverse complement strand
CGCGCCGCTGCCGCCGGAGATCTTCTCCGACGGGTTCGAGTAAGGCGCACCTCCCGCGCACCTGCGTCGCCGCTGAATCGGGCGGCGCAGGTGGGGGCGGGGGTGGTGGGGAGACGTCGAACGCTTCGCCGTCTCCAGTCACCAGCGTGCGACGGATTGAACGAAGGGCCTCCCCGGCGGGAGGCCCTTCGTTTTCCGGATGTGGGCCGGTGCCTGACGCGCGCCTTCCTGACTTCTTTCCCATGCAAAAAAAATGGTACGCTCGATGCACTTTGGCCCGGATCGACGGGTCATTCGTACGCATCACACTCATGGGGAGTTTGAAGATGAAGGCATTTAGAACGGCGCCGTTGAGCGCCGCCGTCGCACTGCTCGTGTTCGGAAGCGGGGTCGGGCCGGCTGCCGCGCAGCCCGGATGGCAGCCAACGCAGCAGCCGTTTGAGGCGAATGCCACTTCCGCACCCGGCGCGAGTCGCTTCGTTCGCGTGCCGGCGGCCGGCGTGAATTCGCTCAACCTGCTGTCGCTGTCGCCGCGTTTCGAGGCCGACTACGGCAGCTTCCGCTGGCTGGAGCTTGGTGCGGCCGACTATCTGCGCATCGCCGCCTCGGGCGGCGGCTTCGAGGAAGACAGGGAGGCCGGCCAAATCCAGATCAACCGTTTCCGCTTCGATCCGCTCGTGGACGGCGCGCCGCCGGCCGGATCGGCCGGCGAATCCGATGGCGCAGGCCCCGGGTTCCATCTGGTGCAGTTCCGCGGCCCGGTGAAGGCCGGCTGGCTGGCCGATCTGGAAGCGGCCGGGCTCGATCCGCTGCAGTACTACCCGCACAACGCCTATCTGGTCTGGGGTGAGCCGCAGGCCTTGGCGCGTGCCGAGAGCCTGTCGTTCGTGCGCTGGCAGGGGCGCGTGCAACCGGCCTACAAGCCGTCGCAGAGCCTCGATGGCCGAGCCGGCATGATTCACAACGTCGATGTGATGTTCTACGACGAGAAGCAGGTCGAATCGACCCTGGCCTCGATCGAGAAGGCCGGTGGCCGCGTGCTGCAGCACTATCCGTCGCAGCCGGACCGCAAGTTCTTCAACGCCATCGTCGAAATGCCGGTCGACGCCATCGACGCGGTCGCGGCGATCGACAACGTGCTGTGGCTGGGCTACCAGGATGCACGGCCGATTCTCGACGATGAAATGTCGGCTCAGATCCAGGCCGGCAACCACCCGGGCGGCGTGCCGGTCGTGGGTTACGAGAACCATCTGGTGAACCTCGGCTTCGACGGTTCCGGCGTGACCTGGGCCATCACCGATACCGGCATCGACTACGACCACCCCGATCTGATCGGGCGCATCGTGGGCGGCTACAGCTTCCCCGGTGCCTGCAATCCGGCGGGCCAGCCCGGCTCCGACTGCTCCGGCGGCGGCCACGGCACCCACGTCGCCGGCATCGTCGCGGGCGATGCGAGCCTGGGCCTGACCGATGCCAACGGGTTCCTATACGGCCTGGGCGTGGCACCCGGTGCCGGCCTGTACGCGATGAACTCGCTGTCCGCCTCGGCCTGGCCGCCTTCGGGCGGCTGGCAGGAGCACTCCAAGCGCGCGGTGCTGGGTGGAGCCATCGGCACCAACAATTCCTGGACCACCGGCGAAGGCACCAACCACGGCTATCAGGCGTCCGAGCGCACCCATGACATCATGGCGCGCGATGGCGACTTCGATACCGCCGGCGTGGCCGAGCCCTTCATCCAAGTGTTCTCGGCGGGCAACTCCGGGACCAGCGGCCTGACCGCGCCCAAGGAAGCCAAGAACGTCATCGTCACCGCCTCGTCGCGCAACTACCGGGTCGGCAGCGTCGAGGACATCTCGAGCTTCTCCTCGCGCGGCCCGGCGGCGGACGGGCGGCAGGTGCCGACGATAGCGGCACCCGGCGAGCAGATCGCCTCGGCGCGCAACGATACCGGCGGCAGCTGCACCGGCAGCGGCTCCGACATCGGTGGCACCGGCAGCCCGGCACGCTATTCCTACTGTTCGGGCACCAGCATGGCGTCGCCGCACGCGGCCGGCGCGGTGGTGCTGCTGACCGAATGGTGGCGCAGCGTCAATGCCGGTGCCACGCCGAGCCCGGCCATGGCCAAGGCGCTGCTGGTCAACAACGCGATCGACATGGCCGGCAACACCTCGGCGCGCTGGAACACCATGGAAGGCTGGGGGCGGATCAACGTCAGCAACATCATCCAGCCGGGCGTCGCGGCGGAGTACTGGGACCAGACCCAGCTCCTCACCGCGACCGGCCAGACGCACCAGATCACTTTGGGCGTTGCTGATCCCGGCAAGCCGGTCAAGGTCACCCTGGCCTGGACCGATGCCCCGGGTGCGGCGGGCGCCAACCCGGCGCTGGTCAACAACCTGGATCTGTCGGTAGTCGATGGTGCCAGCACCTACCGGGGCAACGTGTTCACCGGCGGCTGGTCATCGACCGGCGGCACGGCGGACACCCGCAACAATCTGGAAAACGTCTTCATCCAGAACCCGAGCGGCGGCGCGCTGACGATCACGATCAGCGCCACGGCACTGGCCGGTGACGGCGTGCCGAACAATGCCACGCCGACCGACCAGGACTTTGCCCTGGTCTGCACCAATTGCGCGCTGTCGGCCGACTTCACCCAGCAGGTCACGCCGACCAGCCTTTCGGTATGCACCCCGACGGCGGCGGATTACACGGTGAACATC
>NZ_JBBDHC010000034.1:0-3063 GCF_037203605.1 Denitratimonas tolerans | reverse complement strand
TCCACCGCCGCACGGGTCGCGTGCAGAGCGTCTTCGACGCGCGCCTTCTTTTCCTTCATCTCCACTTCCGTCGCCGCACCGACCTTGACCACGGCGACACCGCCGGACAACTTGGCCGCGCGCTCCTGCAGCTTCTCGCGGTCGTAATCAGCGACGGCAATGCAAAACAGCACCGCGCCCAGGGTCAGGAAATGGGCACCACCTCGGCATAGAAATGGCATGTTTCGATTTCATTGTAGGATCAGTCATTCATAAGAGGCTCGCAGCACACATCGATACAGATCCAATGGCATAAGGTCCATTTGTGCCCTGCGCGCATCAATGTCGGCCATATCTTCGACTGGATCTTGCAACACCAGATCGCCTTCCTTGTTCTGTACAAATTGCGTACCGTAGCGCTGAGGCTGACCCAGGGCCAATAGTACGCGGTCCGAAAGCATTGCCAGATCAGCTTTTTTTAAGCCGCTGGTAGATGAACGTGCTATCAACGAATCGAGTACCTCCTGCTGAAATACAGGGTCGGCGTCAGCATGCTGCACTAGTAGCCAAGCATTTCGCACACCCTTCTGTCCGACCTGCTCTACCGTAGGGAATCCGTCATGCGCAACAAGATGCTTGAGCCAACGTAGGTTATCTGCATCCACCTCAGCCAGTCTTTGAAGCTGTTCCTGACTTGGTATCTGACCAACAGACAGCGGAGCGCGCACACGCTGATCGAGGTCAGCACGCCGGGAAAGCTCAGTCCCCAACGTACTCGAAATCGGTGGCGTCCCTACATGGCTGTCACTGTCCATATCACGACCCTCACGCGGATGTTTAGCCGCCCAAGCAGACAACTCCGGACAGGATTTAAACAGAGCAGCATCCTCGTCCGCGATAGACACCTCATCTGCCAGTAGTGGGAAGGCCATCACTACCAACCAAAGTACAAGTATAGTTCTAACGCAAGATTTCATCGACGTTTCTCCTTTTTTAACTAGGTTCTCTAGTAGCAATCTCTACACAGCCTTTTATTCAGCCATTACCTATATAATTGTGACGAAGCGTTCATCTTCCCTGCCTTCGACGCGCTCACTATTCCACCGACAGTATTCAGCACTACTCATAAAAGCCGCGTCAGTTATCGAATCGCAAGATCCGAGCTGATAAGAAGGTGACCCTTGGGCCAGCATCGACGCGAACGCATCAAGAAGGCGCAGCTCCGGCACTGACTCTTCGACGAACAGAAACTGGCCACCTGGATTGACCTCTAGAAATACCGGCCGACCCTGCAGATCGACCGCGAAATCCAGGCAACCGTAATGAAGGTCAAGTGCATTCATGAGACAGCGAATGCTGCGCTCTGTTGCAGTATCCAATGTCATTGAGGACATCAACATGTCACTGTTACTGAATTCCTGCCTCCAGTCGAGAAATGCCTCTCCTTTGCGCGATTCGATCTTCGCGGGGAAAATCCTATCTCCGATCACCGTTACCCGAATCTCATACGCCTTATCCACCACCTCTTGGTAAATTGCAGGGCATATCTCGATTGAGCGACGATTGATCTTGGCTAAGTCACTAATCACACTGGGAGCGACACTTGTCATACGACCGCTGGCGGTATGCCCCCAATAGTGAGGGAGGAAGTGCTTTACAAGTATCCGCCCCCAGCGTGATGCAAAATCCGCCACCTGCTCATAATCATTGGACACGAACTGGAATTGGGCGAACGCGGCGGCCGCATCCAGTTCGTGCCGAAGCCGAAGGTCGACCCCATGACCATCATCCGCATGATCCAGGGCCAGCCGCGCATCTTCCAGATGGACGGCCCCGACAAGCTGCGCCTGAAGATGGAACTCCCCGGCGCCACCGAACGCCTCACCACGGCGCGCAGCCTCTTGGAAAGCTTGGTGAATTCATGAACCTTGCTTAAACGTATAAGACTCCACGAAGGAGTGCGCCTTCACATGCGGGAGGGGGGGGGCTAGGATCCAGATCCGAAGGCTATAGTTCAGCAATCTGCCTTCAACAATTTGTGTTCGATGCGATTTGAAGCCAACACGAAAGGAACTCAGTATGAAGCTCAAGTTGACTGCTGCTTGTTTTTCGTTGCTGCTGGCGAGCATGGCGGTCGGTGCTGCTCAGCTTTCGCCGCGCGTCATCGAAGCCTCCGATGCCTTGATTGAAATTCCACTTGCGCAAAGCAAGCAAACAATCACTGTTCTAGCTGGCACCGTAGATATGCTGTATGCCGATGAACCCTCAAAAAAAGACGCACCGGCGCTGCTGTCAATAAAGAACGCTGAAATCATTTTTGATCGCACCAGCCTGTCCAGCCCGTGGATTTTATTGGATCCCAATGCGGGTGAGATCCAAGCTTTGAGTCTTAATATAGAGTTCGGGCAACACATGGCTAAATCCGGAGGAACTGTCTCACTCAGGTGCTCGGGTGGCCAGCTAATTAAGAATGGCCAAGGAACAGGAACATATCCGACCCGAAATCTGCCAAACACAAGTATAATGCCGGGCGCTAGCGTCTATTGCACGGGCACCGGCGGAAACATGATCGGCGTGACTTTCCCGCCGAGGACGATCGAACCCTGAGAGCACTCGCGTAGTAAAGAATGAACCGATCACAACGTGGCCCCGCAAGATGCGGGGCCACGTTGTTTTATCCGGTGGGTGCGATGGTGGAATCCGCTGCGCGGGTTCCACCCTACCCGACTCCAGAAGCGCCCCCTCTCCCATCACCGTGAAGCGCGCACCTTCACCACCGGGAGGTCTGCGTGTTCCAGGCGTTCGCACAGGGCGGCAACAACCGCTGCATGTTCTGGATCGGAGGTATCGATGCGTTCCGATCCGGTGCGCCCAGCGAGATAGCCGATGAATATCGCCAGGCCGAACTGGGACCGCTGCGTCGAGTCGCGGACCTCCCGCGGAACCCGCACGAACAGGGTATCTCCCTCCTCGAACACCCTGTCGCGCCAGGAAGGTTGGAGGTGAAAGCGTATAGGAAGTTCAAACGCCCTTTTCGGGCAGTCTGCTGGGTAGGCGGCGGTCGCGCAAGCCCCGTTTTGGGCA
>NZ_JBBDHC010000033.1:0-3460 GCF_037203605.1 Denitratimonas tolerans | reverse complement strand
CCGCAGAACTGGAACCCCTACAGCTACGTGCTCAACAACCCGCTGAACCTGACGGACCCGAGCGGGTACAGCTTCCTGAGCAAGTACTGGCGTACGATCGCCGCGATCGTGGTGACGGTGTACACGGGTGGGGCGGCAAGCGGTGCGGCCTGGGGTTGGGCTGCGGGTTTGACGGGCACCAGTGCCGCCATAGCCGGAGGCTTCGTAGCAGGAGCGATCCAGACCAACTCGCTCAGGGGCGGAATCTATGGTGCGTTCAGTGCGGGAATCTTCAACAAGATCGGCATCGCCTACCAAGGCGCTACCGGTGTAAAGGCCGCTCAAGGCGTGCTGGCCCATGCGGCAGCCGGTGGAGTGATGAGCAGCCTGCAGGGCGGCAAGTTCGGGCACGGGTTTGCCAGTGCGGGATTCACGCAGGCACTCAGCCCCGGCATCGGCAAGCTGGAAGGGCCGATTCGCCAAGGTACGGCCGTTGCAGTCCTGGGCGGCACCACCTCGGTGATGACGGGCGGGAAGTTCGGCAATGGGGCGGTGACGGCGGCGTTTAGTTATGCGTTTGGGCGTGCTGCCAGCGGCGCGGGTTCTGGCAATGTTAATGACACGAGCCCATCGCCGCCACCAGTTATCGAGAGTGGCGGTGATGTCACTATTCTTGAGGAAGCGCTTGGCATGCTTCCCCCGGATGTTTTAGCCGAATTGAATCGAGCAGGTATTAGTTATGTGGCTGTTGGTGAGTCCGTTACGGAATACCTCACCCATCTTCGAGGGGTTGCTCCACGGGGATGGGGGAGTGGCGCGACGTGGGATTCCGTTCCTGGCGGGTTTGATGCAAACACGAAGTCTGTGATTGTCGCGACCCGAGGTGCGCACTCGCATGGAAGTGTAAACATGGCACTCCATGAGATTGGACACGCTTATGATTTTTCGACGGGCTATCCATCTAGAAGCACTGAGTTTCATATTTCATATGGAGTAGATAGAAGAAATTTAAGATCTTATTATCTTCAACCAGGCATGGCTGGGCGTAGCGAGGCTTTTGCCGAGAGCTTTGCCGGGTATTTCTCAAGAAATCAGGAATACATGAATCGGCATCCAGCGCTTACCAATTACTGGTCGTCAAGGAGAAGACCGTGAGGACCCCTATAAATTTGCTAATCTTATGCGCCCTATCCGGATGCTCGTCATATTTGTCTACACCAGAGCAAGGTCGCCCATTTGAGAATAACGAGTTGAGCCATGCCATGAGTAATGAATCCATAGGAGAAGCCCACATGACTGAGGATGGAGTGATAATATTAATGCTAAGAGCGGAATCCGATGGCGTCCTTGGCGATGCTATCATAAAATACTATCCGGGCGACGAGAATTACGAGGGGATAATAAGACATTTGCCGGAGCTTCGGCCCGGAGGGAGTGTGCGTGTGCCGCCGTGGGATAACTGAGATGGGTTCTGCCGTTGGATGGCCCGGATGGAAATAAGCGGCAATGAAATCCGTGTCGCTCAGTAACACTCTAGCAATCAATATGGATAAAGCGATGAAAATCATGAAATCCCTCGCTCTCCTGGCTCTCTCCCTTGTAATGCTATCGGGCTGCGCGACGACGAACTATGCTGAAAGACCCGCGCAGATGATCCCCGAAGACGATGCCGGCTTGATCTATTTCTTTCGTGAAAAGTCATTCGTGGGCGGTGGTGTGAGCTATGCGATTAATGAGAACGGCGTCAAGCTCGGTGCGTTGAAGAACGGCACGTTCTTCGTTATCCATGCCACTTCCGGTCGGCACGTCTATGAAGCAAAGACTGAAAGTGGCGCATTAGTCCAACTTGATGTGGAGGCAGGCAGAACCTATTACGTGAAGGGTGGTGTGAAGATGGGCGTGCTGGCTGGCAGGCCGGAGCTTGTTCAGGTGACGGAAGCCGAGGCGGCCGGAAAAATAGAAAAGCTCAAATACACGAGTCTCTAAATTCAGGCGCTCGGAAAGGGGCTCAGATCAGGTCGCTTGAGCCTCCTCACAATCGCGGGTGTTGCGAATCAGTGTTGAATCCACCGGGTTACGGCGGGGGAGTTGAGTATTGTCGTGGTGTCTGGTGGCCGCGGCCATGATTAATCGTAGTGCAATCCCCAACAAATCTACCGACTACTTTCCCGATGAAGAGTGGAAGCGCTTCTCGAAACACCTTCGTGAAGTGGAGATGGCGTTGAAGTATAAGGCCGCAAATCTGAAATTTCGAGTTTCGGGAGATGCGCGGTGGCCGCGAATCCGATTTACTAGAAGGTGCGGTCGGGTGCGCGACACCGTGTTCATGGCTCTCAGGCCAGAGCAACCCGCAATTGCGAATGAATTTTGGCAAATTTATATCCAGCGGGAGGTGCGCAGCGCTTTGCTGGCATATAAAACAATTGCACTCCGCCGAATTGCTGAGATTGATTCACATGACTATTCTTTGTCAGTATCCGTTTCTGGGATTATGTTAGATGCGATGTTAAGGTTTGAGGCCCTGATTGGAGAGCTATAGGCAGCAAGTAGAGCGGAACCCGCAGTGCGTATTCCGCCGCTTCAAGTAGCTGCCCATGCCCAGCCTCGCCCCTTCTCTCATCACGAATCGCAGCGCGCATCGTCTTCGGCGTGACCGGTGCGCGCCATCGCC
The DNA here is from genome assembly GCF_037203605.1 of Denitratimonas tolerans. Lineage (NCBI taxonomy): Bacteria > Pseudomonadati > Pseudomonadota > Gammaproteobacteria > Lysobacterales > Lysobacteraceae > Denitratimonas > Denitratimonas tolerans. The sequence goes on along the minus strand of NZ_JBBDHC010000033.1, from coordinate 810 downwards.
GCATCGCAGCCGCAGCCGCAGCCGCGACAGCACCATGGACGCACGCACCTACCGCGAGCAGACCCAGTACGACGGCTACGGCCGGGCCGGGAAGACGCACGATGCGCGCGGCAACATGACCAGCGCGGACAGCCTGCGGTTCTACGAATACAACGCCCTCAACCAGGCCACCGAAGTGCGTCGGGTGGCGAGCGTGGGCTCGTCGGACATCACGATCCGCGCGCGCTTTGCCTACGGCGTGGACGGCGCGCGCTACCGGCGCATCGACGATGGCAGCAGCGCGGGCGGCACCACCACGACCACGATCATCGGCGCCGTGGAGCGGCTGCAGAAGCCCGGCGGTGCGATCCAGTGGCGTCGCATGATCGGCAGCACCGCCATCGTGAGCTACAGCGGCGACCAGCTCGTGGGCGGCATCACCCAGGCCGCGGGCGCGGGTACGGTGCGCCACCAGTTCAGCGACCGGCTCGGCTCGGTGCAGGTGATCGGCAGCATCAGCGGATCGAGCGTGACGGTGCACGAACGCCTCGATCCGGGCACCGACGGCCAGTGGCGCACGCCCGATCCACCGTTCGGCCAGGCCGGCTCATCCCACACCCCGCGCGGCTTCACCGGGCACGAGCACCTGGAAGGCCACGACACGATCCACATGACGTGGATTGCAGGAGCAATCCCGAACGACCGCAGGTCGGCCCGAAGGGCGAGGGCCATGGATGGCCCGAGTAGCGGACGGCTCTACTGGCCCACGGGCGGCCGCATGGTGCAGGCCGACCCGATCATCACCGACATCTACAACCCGCAGAACTGGAA
>NZ_JBBDHC010000032.1:0-4115 GCF_037203605.1 Denitratimonas tolerans | reverse complement strand
AAAGCAGAATCAAAAGCCGTGAAGCTGGCGCTTCACAAAATCCTGCCGTCAGGGGTTGACGGGGGAGTCCATACACGAATTGTTAGGCGGCTCCGACGCTCTCACCGACGCAGCTCAAGGCGCGCTGACACCTGACCAGAAACCGCCTGCTCTATTGCCTCGGCCCACTCCTGGGCAAACGCAGGATCCGCTGGAGTACCGTCCGGAAGCAAGGACATGGAGCCGAGGATGTCCGCTAACTCCCGGACACCGTGGTCGAACTTGCGGTCCAAGAAGTAAAACATGGCTAGATAAGCCTGGTCTGCGGTCACGTCGTTGTCCCCTGAGCCGCCTAACGCTCCGGTTCAGCGGCGGCGAGCTGCGCCGTCCGCTGCAACCGGCTGTTAGCCTCAACTTAACCGGCCATGACCTCACCCTTTGGCAACGTGCTCCCGGTACCACTCAATCGTGCGTTGGATAGCCGCCGGGATGGGCGTGGCAGACAGGGCGGTCTCAAGAATCAAGTGCAACAGTTGAATTGAACCTGGCTATTTCCTCGGCCCAGGCTTCTTCCGGCGTGTTCCAGTCCAGGGTTTTTCTCGGCCGGCCATTGAGCGCGCGGGCAATATCGTTCAGGCGGGTTTGGCTGAACCCGGACAAGTCCATGCCCTTGGGCAGATACTCGCGCAACAAGCCATTGGTGTTCTCGTTGCTGCCCCGTTGCCAAGGGGCGTGCGGATCGGCGAACCACACCTGCATGTCCAGCTGCTCCATCAGGCGCGCGTACTGCGCCATCTCGCTGCCACGGTCATAGGTCAGGCTATCGCGCATGAAGGCCGGTACCCGCTTCATCTGCCGCGCGAAGCTGTCCACCACCTCCTGCGTGCTGGCGTCCTTCACCCGGCACAGCAGCACGTAGCGCGTCCGGCGCTCCACCAGCACCCCCACCGCCGAGCGGTTGAACGCGCCCTTGATCAGATCACCCTCCCAGTGGCCCGGCAGCAGGCGCTGCTGGACTTCCTCGGGGCGATTGACGATGCGCAGCTCATCGGGAACGAAGCTGGCTCGTGCCGCTGTCGTGCGACGCACACCACGACGCCCCTTCTGCTGCCGCAGGGCCTGGACCAGTTCCTTCTTCAGCGATCCGCGCGGATAGGCATAGATCGCCGCGTAGATGGTCTCGTGGCTGACGTGCTGGCTGGGATCGTCCGGGTGCATCTTGCGCAGTCTGGCGGCGATTTGCTGCGGCGACCAGCCATGCAGGCACAAGCCATCGCGCACCTGCGCCAGCAGCTCGGAGCCCTCGGCCAGCCGCTTGCGGCGACGGCACTGCTGGCGCTGCTGGAGGTAGCGCCGGCCCGCGCTACCGGCGTCATATCCTCGTGCATGCGGCGGCTGCCTGCGAAGTTCGCGACTGATCGTGGAAGCCGAGCGCCCAAGCAGCCGCCCTATCGACCTCAGGCTGCTGCCGTTCGCCTTCTCGATCATGATCACAGCACGTTCCTCTGCACTCAAATGGCTGTATCCCATCGCAATACACTCCCTCTTTTTCCAGCCTCAGGCTGGTTTATATGGGGGTGTTGCACTTGGAAGTTGAGTCTGCCCAGGTCGAACTCGCGTTCGATTCGCGACGAATCGACCACAAACGGCGCCGTGAACTCGTACATCATCTCCACGCTGGCCCGCGCGGCTGGAACGAACAGCCCGACCACACGCATCATGAGCGGTGACACCGCACTGATTCGCGGGTCAACACCAAGCACTCGACAGGCCTCCTCGACCATCTGGCCCTGAGTCCTGACTGGGGCATGCGGGGCAATCCAGACCTGACCGAGGGCCTTGTCGTGCCTACCCAGAGCGGCTGCCGCGAGGCCGACATCTTCGATATACGCGAAGGAATGCGGCATCGTCGTTGAGCCACTGAGTTGCGCCGTCTTGCCGGCGACCAGATTGCCGAACACCCTCTCGCCTAGTGCCGAGCCGAGCACGCCAGGTCCGTAGTAATCGCTGGAGCGAAGCGTCGTCGTGCGTACTTCGCCGCGCGTGTGAGCGGCCATAACTTGCTCCGCCATCTTCTGGCGAAGCGCCCCTTTCCCGGAAACCGGTGCGACTGGCGAGGCCTCGTTCATCGACTTCGAGGAGTCATACATGTACAGGTTCTCAATTGACACGTATCTGGCGTTCGCCGTCTTCGCGGCGGCAAGCGCGGCGGCCTGCAAGGCCGGGAAGAACTCGTGCCAGAGGTGATACGGGGGATTGAGGGCTTGGTAGACCACGCTGGCTCCGGTGGCCGCTGTCGCAGCCTGAGTCGGGTCAGCGACGTCCGCTTTGACCATTTCGACGTCGGCGGGCATCAAACCTGGGCGCACTCCGCTTCGATTCACCGCGCGCACAGCACATCCTTGGCTGCGCAGCGCCCGCGCTGTCCAACACCCCACAGGGCCGGTTCCGAAGATCACGTGTAGCTCGGTAGGCATTGGTTGTTCCTCCGCGGTTTGGGTTCGAGGCTAACGGCCAGCGTAACCGGCGCCCGACGGAGCGCAGCGGAGTCGGGCGTCCGAGTTGACGCTGTGGTTAGGTCTCATGGCTTGGCCGACGCCTTGAGGGCCAAAACGAGATACTCACGAACGTGCTTCTCCGAAATGTCCTGCGCCGATAACAGCTTTATGTGCCTGCGTATGTTTCCTTTACCTTCCAGTACGTTGAACTTGTCTGGAAGTGATGCGCCTGTACCGAACTCCAACGAAATGTGCTTTGCGTAGGAGAAGACACCACAAAACGGCTGGTCAGCGGAAAACAAGAACCCGCCGTATTTCACTTCCTCGGACACGGAGGAATCCAAACCAAGGATGATTTCCCTCAGTTCTTGCACAAGCTCGAAGCGATCTGGGTTGAGAAGTCGTATGTCTTCGAGCAGTTTCGAGATGCGGTCGGCGGCCATGGCGTCAGGACTTGTAATATTGCTTGAACTCAGGGCTTGGGTCGCGTTCAGAATGGACGTATAGAACGATGCCGTTCGGGTCTTGAACGGCAAAGCCACGATCCCCCCAAGGGTGGTCTTCAATGGGCATGATGGCAACCAGACCGGATGCCGTGAGTGACTGATACTCGGCATCGACATCCGAAACGCTGAAGTTGTACATCAGCCCTGTCGGATTGCAGGCGGGCTGGTCGTTTTGCGGCGCCATGAACTGAACGGAAGCGCCTCCTTCAAATTCGAGATTGACGTACCATCCACAATCGAAGGTGACGTTTGCACCAAAGTGCTTCACGTAGAATTCGCGTGACTCCTCGACCTTGGTGGTCGTGATGCATGGGGACAGAGAATTGATTTTCATGACGACTCCTTGTTGTAAGACCTAACGCCGGCCATCAAGCGCGTGCGTCTTCGCACGTCGCGTGGATGGCCTTGTTAGAGCACTACTTGCTGTCGCCTATGTTTGGCTGAGCAGGAGCATCTGGCGCTGGAGCTGGAGCTGATGTTTCTTGAGCTGGTGAAGTGGCTGGGGCAGGCCGCAACGCCATGGCTCCATCGAAGCTTTTCTTCAGATCACCTTGCGTCGGGCGCATGCTGGTGGCGCCGTTAAAGCTTTCGTTAAGATCCTGGGACTGGCCCTGAGTTTTCTGTTCGCCGGACATACTGACCTCGCTAGGTTGCAATGAGTGAACAGCCGCTGATATTCCTATGATGGACGCGAGTACGACGCCGAAAAAGAAACTTCCGATTGCCACGGCGTCCAGCGTCCGCAGCACGGCATCACCGGCTGCGTTGCTTCTGAGGATTTCCGTAAGGTGAGTGCCATTCCTTCTAAAGACCCAAAGCACAGAGGCAAGACTAATCAAGAATGAAAATATCGCTGCGCCGTAAAGCAGTGCGCTTTCGACTGAACTGACACCGACCGTAGATAGCAGTGTGATGAGCAGGCCTATTGCACCAGCCGATAGGGTGAGCAAGCTCCGGTCATGTTCCAGGCGCGTGCCATACCACGCGTTCACCGTCGCGGAGTACCACTGGATTTCTTTGTCTCGTTCTGACATCTGATGCTCTAACGCCTGAATTAAGCCGCGCCGCGAAGCGGCGTCGGCTTGAATGATCGAATGGACTCCCCCCGCGTCCCACACGGCTTCGATGAGCC
>NZ_JBBDHC010000031.1:0-4744 GCF_037203605.1 Denitratimonas tolerans | reverse complement strand
TACATCACGCGCCCGGCGATCAGCGAGAAGCGGCTGTCGATAGCGCTCCAGGGCAGGGTGCGTTACCAGCTCAAGACGCCGTGGCGAAATGGGACCACGCATGTGGAATGGGATCCGGTGGATTTCATCGCCAAGCTGGCGGCGCTGGTCGCGCCACCGCGCGCCCACCTGACCCGCTTCCACGGGGTGTTTGCCCCGAACGCCGCCCTGCGCGCACAGTTGACGCCATCGGGGCGCGGCAGGCGGCATGACGCCGCTGTGGAGCCGGCGGACGCAAGCGCGAACGACGCGCCGCGCAGCCCCGAGGAGAAGCGCCGTTCGATGAGCTGGGCGCAACGCCTCAAGCGGGTCTTTTCCATCGACGTCACCGCCTGCGTCCACTGCGGTGGCACCGTGCGGATCGTCGCCAGCATCGAGGAACCTGCCGCCATCCGCGCCATCCTTGGCCACTTCATGAAGCAGGGCGCGCGGGAAGAAGCGCACTACAGGCCCGCAGCGCGCGCACCGCCAGTGCAAGCCGCGTGACGATCTGCCGGCTGCACAGCCGACGGCGAAACCGGAATCCGAGCCGATGCGGCCACGATCCGCAGGGCGGCGCTCGGCCCGCTGTCGGGAATCAGCGAAGCATGGCTGCTGACAACGCCGCTGCGTGGCCCCGCGATGCCGAAATCCCACTCACAGACGTCCGATCCGTGCCCAAAACGGGGCTTGCGCGACCGCCGCCTACCCAGCAGACTGCCCGAAAAGGGCGTTTGAACTTCCTATACGCTACGCCAGGAACATGTTCACCACCGAGTGCTCGAAGCCCATGAAAAAGAACACGAAGATCGGCATCCAGATGGCGATGACCTTGTCGCTGACGCTGGTGGAGATCATCGCGCCGACCACCCCGGTGGACACCATCCAGTTACAGAGCATGCCGCGCACCAGAATGGTCAGCCAGCCGGCCAGCCCGTATTCGGCGTAGCCCAGAGTGCGCGCCTCGCCGATGCTGGCCAGCTTGGCGGCGATCGGGCCGGGCTCGGTATTGAAGCCGTAGGTCATGGTGAAAGTCATCAGCAAGGCCACCGTGAGCGCGCCGGCGAAATTGCCCACGAACACCAGCCCCCAGTTGCGCAGGACGCCGGCGACGGTGACGCCGGGGCGCCGGTCGAGCAGCGCCAGCGGGGTGAGCATGAACACTCCGGTCAGCAGATCGAAGCCGAGCAGGTAGATCATGGCGACGCCGACCGGGAAGAACAGCGACCCGAGCAGATGGCTGCCCGTCTGCATGGTGATCGTCACCGCGAACACCGCCGCCAGCGCCAGGATGGCGCCGGCCATATAGCCGCGGATCAGGGTGTCGCGGGTCGACATGAAGATCTTCGACTCGCCGGAGTCGACCATCTTGGCGACGAATTCCGAAGGGGCCAGGTAGGACATGGTTGCTGCCTCTGCAAGTGGATGGAAGGGATTCACTTGCGAAGACAGCGCAAAGCCTGTGCCAGGAGAGGCGATCCGATCGCGTGCGAGTTGGTATAGCCAGCAACGGCGGGGCCTGCCGGACAACCGGAGGATTCAGGCGCGGCGCCGGAGACGCGATGCGCGCGCCATCCGGCCCCGCTCGGCTGCGCCAGGACCGTGCGCGGGAAACGTGCGGCTCCCGCCTCTGGTGCAAAGCGCCGCCGCGCGGCCCCCTTCAGCCTGCGCGGCAGTAGTCGGCTAACGCTTCCGCGAGATGATCGAACAGCAGCCGGATCCGCCGCACTGCGCGCAGGTCCTCGTGCATGGCGAGCCAGACCTCCAGCTCGAAGCTCAGCCTCCCCGGCAGCACCGGTAGCAACTGCGGATCGCGCGCGGCAACCCCAGCCGGCAGCGCGCCGATCCCCAGCCCCGCGCGCAGCGCCGCGAGCTGCGCCAGCTCGTCGTCGCTGCGAAAGACGAAGTCCTCGCGGCTCATGATCACGCCGGCGGCAGCCAGCGCCTCGATGGCGCGGCGATCGGTATCGAAGCCGATCGCTGCATGGCGCCGCAGCTCATCCAGGCGCTCCGGCAATCCATAGCGCTCGGCGTAGCGGCAATGCGCGTACAGGCCGATGCGCACGCGACCGACCTGGCGGGCGATCAGCGCCCCCTGGGTCGGGCGGATCATGCGCACCGCCAGATCGGCCTCGCGGGTGAGCAGATTGGTGAGCCGGTTGGAGCTCAGCAGTTCCAGCGCAACTTGCGGGTGTGCCTCGCGAAAGTCCGCCAGCATCGGCGGCAGCACTTCGCAGCCGATCACCTCGCTGGCGCTCAACCGTACCGTGCCGCGCGGCTGCAGGGCATCGCCCGAGACTGCCCGCACCAGCGTAGCGGCCGCCGCCTCCATCGCCTCGGCGTGCGGCAGCAGGTCCAGCGCGGCGCCGGTGGGGGTCAGCCCCTGCGGGGCGCGGGTGAACAGCGCCAGTCCCAACGCTGCTTCGAGCGCGGCGATCTGGCGGCCGACGGTGGGCTGCGTCAGCCCGAGCGCACGTGCGGCGGCGGACAGACTGCCTTCGCGCAGCACGGCCAGAAAAGTGCGGTAAAGATCCCAGGCGGCGGCATCACTCATGCGTTTTTGTATAGCGTCCCTACGCTTTTAGTCAATTCCCGTTTATCCGCGCCCCGGGCATCCTGTCTCCATCCACTACCCCAGGAGCCTGATCATGACCCGGACCGCACTCGTACTCGGCATCACCGGTGGCATCGGCGGCGCGACCGCCCGCGCCCTGCTCGCCCGCGGCTGGCACGTCCGCGCCCTGCACCGCGAACCGGCGCGAGCGAAGGCGAGCGCACCGAGCGGTGTGGAGTGGCTAGCCGGCGATGCGCTCGACCGCCAGGCCGTGCTGCAAGCCGCGTCCGGCGCCGCTGTCATCGTCCACGCCGTCAACCCGCCCGGCTACCGCAACTGGCGGGGCCTGGCGGTACCGATGCTGGAGCGCACCATCGACGCGGCCCGCGCGAGCGGCGCCCGCATCCTGTTCCCGGGCAACGTGTACAACTTCGGTCCGGACGCCGGCAGCACGATTGCCGAGAACGCCCCGCAGAACCCTCTCACCCGCAAGGGCCGGATCCGGGTCGCCATGGAGGCGCGACTGGAGGCGGCCGCCGCCGAGGGGGTGCGATCGCTCGTGCTGCGGGCGGGCGACTATTTCGGCGCGGGCGGCGCCTGGTTCGACGGTGTGATGGTCAAGCGCGGCCGGCCGCCGCGCTCGGTCACCTACCCGGGTGAGCCGCGGGTCGGCCACGCCTGGGCCTATCTTCCCGATCTGGCGGAGACCTTCGCGCGGCTGGCCGAGCGCGAGACCGAACTGGGCGCCTTCGAGCGCTTCCACTTCGGCGGCCATTACCTGGCCGAGGGCATCGAGATGGCAGAGACGATCCTGCGCGCCGCCGGCTCGCCGGACGGCAGGATCCGCCGGCTGCCCTGGGCGCTGCTGCGCCTCGCCTCGCCCTTTCACGAAACCTGCCGCGAGCTGCTGGAGATGCGCTATCTGTGGCGCGCGCCGCTGCAGCTGGACAACCGCAAGCTGCTCGCCGTGCTGGGCGAAGAGCCGCACACGCCCCTCGAGCAGGCGGTGACCGAGAGCCTGCTCGCGCTGGGCTGCCTGCCGAAGGATGCGGCTTACCGCTCCGCCGCCAGCGCGTAATCGGTGCCCCAGACCCGCACGGCGCGGGTGTCCTTGGGCGAGCCCTGGAACACGAAGGCCTGCTTGATGCTCGCCTTGGCCGGCACGGTCAGCTCGGCCGGGTTACCGTGGCCGCCGGCGAGCGGGGTCGCGAAGCCTTCGTGATCGATGCGCAGCAGCGAGCCGCGCTCGGTGAAGCCGACCAGCCGCAGCGGCTTGTCGCTGCGGTTGTCGATCGCGAACTCCACCGTCACCGTCGCCGTGGCCCCTTCCCAGGGCTGCACGCCGATCAGACGGATCTGGCCCACTCCCGCCAGCTCCTCGTGCTTGCCCACCACGATCGAGCCGTCGGTGCCCTCGGCGCCCTTGCGCCCCGAATCCACGCCCTCGGCGACACCGCCGACGATGTCTTTGCCGAAGCTGACCACCCGCTCGGTCACGCTGCGCACGACGTCGCGGGTATCGGCGATCGCCGAACCGGTGGCGACCAGAAGCAACAGGCAAACCGCACTAATGCTTTTTCTCATAAAACTATCCTTAGTTATTGTTTTTCCTTGAACCGCTCAGCAATGAACGTTGCCAGTCGCTGTCCACTCTTCTCGTCGAATCCCGCCGCCGGCAGCTCGGCCGCCAGCGCCTCCCAGGCATCGCGCTGGTCGGTATCGAGCGCCTGTTGCAGCGCCAGCAGCCACGCAGGCGCCGGCACCGCATCGATGTGCTCGGCCGCCAGCAGCAGCCCGAGATCGGCATCGGCAGCCTGGGCAGGGAACCACACCTCGACACCGGTCGCCAGATCCGGCGTATCGGTGCGCAGCCAGGTACACCGCCGGCGACGGCACCACCACCGCCACCGTGCTGGCCCAGGCCTTCATCCGCGAGGGCGTCAAGGCAGTGGCCGCCGGCATGAACCCGATGGATCTGAAGCGCGGCATCGATCAGGCCGTCAAGGCCGCGGTCGCCGAGCTCAAGAGCCTCTCCAAGCCCACCGCCGACGACAAGGCCATCGCCCAGGTCGGCACCATCTCCGCCAACTCCGACGAGTCGATCGGCACCATCATCGCCGATGCGATGAAGAAGGTCGGCAAGGAAGGCGTCATCACCGTCGAGGAAGGCTC
>NZ_JBBDHC010000030.1:0-5377 GCF_037203605.1 Denitratimonas tolerans | reverse complement strand
GCAGCGAAACGGACGCGCCGGGGGTCGGAGCGCAGGTGTTGACGGTTCCGGAAACTGGTGTAAGATGAGCGGCTCCCTGAGGCGAAACGCCTCGCCGGGAAGAAGCTGGAGCCGGAAGGCAGGCTTCGCGATCTTTGACAGTGTGCGCAGGTAACTTGTGCGGACGCCTGGCAGTGGATGAGAGTCCATATGCAAGCGTCAAACAAAACCTAAGAGTCAGCAATGAACGCTTAGGGTTGAACGCTCGCTCAAGAGATAGAAGCTTCGGCTTCGAAAACTTCAAGTGAAGAGTTTGATCCTGGCTCAGATTGAACGCTGGCGGCATGCCTAACACATGCAAGTCGAACGGCAGCGCGGGCTTCGGCCTGGCGGCGAGTGGCGGACGGGTGAGGAATACATAGGAATCTGCCCAGTCGTGGGGGATAACCCGGGGAAACCCGGACTAATACCGCATACGACGGTGACGTGAAAGCCGGGGACCTTCGGGCCTGGCGCGATTGGATGAGCCTATGTCGGATTAGCTAGTTGGCGGGGTAAAGGCCCACCAAGGCGACGATCCGTAGCTGGTCTGAGAGGATGATCAGCCACACTGGGACTGAGACACGGCCCAGACTCCTACGGGAGGCAGCAGTGGGGAATATTGGACAATGGGCGCAAGCCTGATCCAGCAATGCCGCGTGGGTGAAGAAGGCCTTCGGGTTGTAAAGCCCTTTTGTACGGGAAGAAATCATCCGGGTTAATACCCTGGGTGGATGACGGTACCGTAAGAATAAGCACCGGCTAACTTCGTGCCAGCAGCCGCGGTAATACGAAGGGTGCAAGCGTTAATCGGAATTACTGGGCGTAAAGCGTGCGTAGGTGGTTGTTCAAGTCTGTCGTGAAAGCCCTGGGCTCAACCTGGGAATGGCGATGGAAACTGGGCGACTGGAGTGCGGTAGAGGATGGCGGAATTCCCGGTGTAGCGGTGAAATGCGTAGAGATCGGGAGGAACATCCGTGGCGAAGGCGGCCATCTGGACCAGCACTGACACTGAGGCACGAAAGCGTGGGGAGCAAACAGGATTAGATACCCTGGTAGTCCACGCCCTAAACGATGCGAACTGGATGTTGGTCTCAACTTGGAGATCAGTGTCGAAGCTAACGCGTTAAGTTCGCCGCCTGGGGAGTACGGTCGCAAGACTGAAACTCAAAGGAATTGACGGGGGCCCGCACAAGCGGTGGAGTATGTGGTTTAATTCGATGCAACGCGAAGAACCTTACCTGGCCTTGACATGTCGCGAATCCTGCAGAGATGCGGGAGTGCCTTCGGGAATGCGAACACAGGTGCTGCATGGCTGTCGTCAGCTCGTGTCGTGAGATGTTGGGTTAAGTCCCGCAACGAGCGCAACCCTTGTCCTTAGTTGCCAGCACGTAATGGTGGGAACTCTAGGGAGACTGCCGGTGACAAACCGGAGGAAGGTGGGGATGACGTCAAGTCATCATGGCCCTTACGGCCAGGGCTACACACGTACTACAATGGTCGGGACAGAGGGCAGCGAGACCGCGAGGTGGAGCCAATCCCAGAAACCCGATCCCAGTCCGGATTGCAGTCTGCAACTCGACTGCATGAAGTCGGAATCGCTAGTAATCGCAGATCAGCATTGCTGCGGTGAATACGTTCCCGGGCCTTGTACACACCGCCCGTCACACCATGGGAGTTGGTTGCTCCAGAAGCAGGTAGTCTAACCGCAAGGGGGACGCTTGCCACGGAGTGGTCAATGACTGGGGTGAAGTCGTAACAAGGTAGCCGTACCGGAAGGTGCGGCTGGATCACCTCCTTTAGAGCAAGACGATCGACATTGTCGGGCGTCCACACAAGTTACCTGCATACTAGAAACGGGCACTCGGCGCCGGACGGCGCGGGTTGCCGGTCTTGTCGAAAGTCCGGGCGAGGGTGTCTGGTCTGGAAGAAGAGACGGGGCCTTAGCTCAGCTGGGAGAGCACCTGCTTTGCAAGCAGGGGGTCGTCGGTTCGATCCCGACAGGCTCCACCAGGCTGTGATCCCCGGGAGTCGGGGGAGCGATGACACATTGGGTCTGTAGCTCAGGTGGTTAGAGCGCACCCCTGATAAGGGTGAGGCCGGTGGTTCGAGTCCTCCCAGACCCACCATACCGATGGCGGTCTAGTATGTAGCGCACACGCAAGAATTGAAGCGGCACGGTGTTGAAGTCGTGCCGGGTTCTTTGAAAACATGGGACGTAACAAGCGTTTGAGACGAATGTCTTGAATGTGTCGTTGAGGCGAGTAAGCGAAGCAATTTGTCGTGCGATCAGTCCTGAGGCAACTTGGGGTTATATGATCAAGCGACTAAGCGCATACGGCGGATGCCTTGGCGGTCAGAGGCGATGAAGGACGTGGCAGCCTGCGAAAAGTGTGGGGGAGCTGGCAACAAGCATTGATCCCGCAATGTCCGAATGGGGAAACCCACCCGCAAGGGTATCGTGCACTGAATACATAGGTGTACGAGGCGAACCCGGGGAACTGAAATATCTAAGTACCCGGAGGAAAAGAAATCAACCGAGATTCCCTGAGTAGTGACGAGCGAACGGGGAACAGCCCAAAAGTCGATTGTGTTTTAGCCGAACGGTCTGGAAAGTCCGGCCACAGCAGGTGATAGCCCTGTAGGCGAAAGGGCACATTCGATGAAATTGAGTAGGGCGGGGCACGAGAAACCCTGTCTGAACATGGGGGGACCATCCTCCAAGGCTAAATACTACTGACCGACCGATAGTGAACCAGTACCGTGAGGGAAAGGCGAAAAGAACCCCGGAGAGGGGAGTGAAATAGACCCTGAAACCGTATGCGTACAAGCAGTGGGAGCCCCTTCGTGGGGTGACCGCGTACCTTTTGTATAATGGGTCAGCGACTTACATTACGTGGCGAGCTTAACCGTATAGGGGAGGCGAAGGGAAACCGAGTCTGAATAGGGCGAATAGTCGCGTGGTGTAGACCCGAAACCGAGTGATCTATCCATGGCCAGGTTGAAGGTGCGGTAACACGCACTGGAGGACCGAACCCACGACCGTTGAAAAGTTCGGGGATGAGTTGTGGATAGGAGTGAAAGGCTAATCAAACTCGGAGATAGCTGGTTCTCCTCGAAAGCTATTTAGGTAGCGCCTCGTGTATCACTGCCGGGGGTAGAGCACTGTTATGGCTAGCGGGTCATCGAGACTTAGTAAACCATGGCAAACTCCGAATACCGGCAAGTGTCAGCACGGGAGACACACGGCGGGTGCTAACGTCCGTCGTGAAAAGGGAAACAACCCAGACCTACAGCTAAGGTCCCAAAATTACTGCTCAGTGGGAAACGATGTGGGAAGGTATAGACAGCCAGGAGGTTGGCTTAGAAGCAGCCATCCTTTAAAGAAAGCGTAATAGCTCACTGGTCGAATCGGCCTGCGCGGAAGATTTAACGGGGCTAAGCAGTATACCGAAGCTTGGGGTTCACACTTAGGTGTGAGCGGTAGAGGAGCGTTCCGTACGCCTGCGAAGGTGAGTCGAGAGGCTTGCTGGAGGTATCGGAAGTGCGAATGCTGACATGAGTAACGATAATGGGGGTGAAAAGCCCCCACGCCGAAAGCCCAAGGTTTCCTAGCGCAACGTTCATCGGCGCAGGGTGAGTCGGCCCCTAAGGCGAGGGCGAAAGCCGTAGTCGATGGGAAGCGGGTTAATATTCCCGCACCTCGCGTGACTGCGATGGAGAGACGGAGAAGGGTAGGTGTACCGGGCGTTGGTAGTCCCGGGGAAAGGCGGTAGGTGGAGAGCTCAGGCAAATCCGGGCCCTCTTAACACCGAGCACCGAGACCAGTCCTTATGGACGAAGTCACTGATCCCATGCTTCCAGGAAAATCTTCTAAGCTTCAGGTCACGCAGACCGTACCGTAAACCGACACAGGTAGGCAGGGTGAGAATCCTCAGGCGCTTGAGAGAACTCGGGTGAAGGAACTAGGCAACATGGCACCGTAACTTCGGGAGAAGGTGCACCCTTTCTGGTGGCTCGTGCGAGCACAAGCTGGGAGGGGTCGCAGTGACCAGGCCGCTGCAACTGTTTATCAAAAACACAGCACTCTGCAAACACGAAAGTGGACGTATAGGGTGTGACGCCTGCCCGGTGCCGGAAGGTTAATTGATGGGGTCAGCCGCAAGGTGAAGCTCTTGATCGAAGCCCCGGTAAACGGCGGCCGTAACTATAACGGTCCTAAGGTAGCGAAATTCCTTGTCGGGTAAGTTCCGACCTGCACGAATGGCGTAATGATGGCGGCGCTGTCTCCACCCGAGACTCAGTGAAATTGAAATCGCTGTGAAGATGCAGCGTTCCCGCGGCAAGACGGAAAGACCCCGTGAACCTTTACTATAGCTTTACACTGAACGTTGAGTTCATCTGTGTAGGATAGGTGGGAGGCTTTGAAGTGCAGACGCCAGTTTGCATGGAGCCAACCTTGAAATACCACCCTGATGTGCTTGACGTTCTAACCTCGACCCGTGATCCGGGCCAGGGACCGTGTATGGTGGGTAGTTTGACTGGGGCGGTCTCCTCCCAAAGAGTAACGGAGGAGCTCGAAGGTACGCTCAGCGCGGTCGGACATCGCGCACTGTGTGCAAAGGCATAAGCGTGCTTGACTGCGAGATCGACGGATCAAGCAGGTACGAAAGTAGGACTTAGTGATCCGGTGGTTCTGTATGGAAGGGCCATCGCTCAACGGATAAAAGGTACTCCGGGGATAACAGGCTGATACCGCCCAAGAGTTCATATCGACGGCGGTGTTTGGCACCTCGATGTCGGCTCATCACATCCTGGGGCTGTAGTCGGTCCCAAGGGTATGGCTGTTCGCCATTTAAAGTGGTACGCGAGCTGGGTTCAGAACGTCGTGAGACAGTTCGGTCCCTATCTGTCGTGGGCGTTGGAGATTTGAGAGGGGCTGCTCCTAGTACGAGAGGACCGGAGTGGACGAACCTCTGGTGTTCCGGTTGTCACGCCAGTGGCATTGCCGGGTAGCTACGTTCGGAAGCGATAACCGCTGAAAGCATCTAAGCGGGAAGCGCGCCTCAAGATGAGATCTCCCGGGAGCTCGACTCCCCTGAAGGAACCAGGAAGACTACCTGGTTGATAGGCTGGGTGTGGAAGCGCAGCAATGCGTTGAGCTAACCAGTACTAATGATCCGTGCGGCTTGATCATATAACCTCAAGTTGCTTCATGCGCATCCTTGCGCGAGAGCCCGCACATCCCTGTGTGGAATTCTCGAACAACTTTCCTCGATGACACATCGAGACATCACCAAACCTTGTTACGTCCCATCCCCATGAGAGCGTGAGCGCGACAGCGGCGGATCCTTCCGCA
>NZ_JBBDHC010000002.1:0-284887 GCF_037203605.1 Denitratimonas tolerans | reverse complement strand
GGGATGCCGAACGGCGGGCGCTCCAGGGATGGGTTCGGAGCGCAATTGGATTCAGTGGTGGATGTAGCTCAGTTGGTGGCGACGTCCGCGGCTTTCGATCTGCCGGTGGCAGATCGAGCGGATGGCGCCGGTGAGGCAGGGATGCCGAACGGCGGGCGCTCCAGGGATGGGTTCGGAGCGCAATTGGATTCAGTGGTGGATGTAGCTCAGTTGGTTAGAGCACCGGATTGTGATTCCGGGGGTCGCGGGTTCGAATCCCGTCTTCCACCCCACTTCCCGATGCGGCATAATGCCGGGTCGAAGCCGCTCAGGGCGGCAGTTTGAAACGATGGGCCGTTAGCTCAGCTGGTAGAGCAGTTGACTCTTAATCAATTGGTCGAAGGTTCGAATCCTTCACGGCCCACCATCTCCTCCTCCCAGGCTTCGTCACCTCCGCTTCCGAACCGGCCAGGCCGCGTGCCGGGCAGCGCGGGGTGCGTGTGCGTTGCGAGAGTGGCGGAACTGGTAGACGCGCTGGATTTAGGTTCCAGTGGGGCAACCCGTGAGAGTTCGAGTCTCTCCTTTCGCACCATTCCGACCGGTTGCCGGCCCGTGGTCCGTGAACGCCGATAGTGGCGCATCGCGGCCGTGCCGGGCATCATGGCGGGCCCGATTTCATGCGCCGTGGCTCGACGCGGGCGGCGGCGCGAAACCCTTGAGGAGTGACCATGCAAGTCTCCATCGAAAACGTCGGCACGCTCGGCCGCAAGCTCACCGTCAGCGTTCCTTCCGACCAGCTTGAATCCACCATCCGCCAGCGCCTGAACGATCTGTCGCGCACCGTGCGCCTGAAGGGCTTTCGCCCCGGCAAGGTGCCGGGCAAGGTGATCGAGCAGCGCTTCGGTGCCCAGGTGCGCAGCGAAGCCGTCGGCGACCTGATCCAGCGCTCGTTCAACGAAGCGGTGCAGAAGGAAAACCTGCGGCCGGCGGTACAGCCGCAGATCGAGACGTCCGGGCTGCCCGAGGGCGGCGAGTTCAAGTACGTGGCGACCTTCGAGGTGATGCCGGAGATCGGCACCATCGACGTGTCCGCGCTGAAGATCACCCGGCCGGTGGCCGAGGTCGTCGATGCCGACATCGACCGCATGATTGATACGCTGCGCCAGCAGCGTCGCACCTGGGAGGATGTCCAGCGTCCCGCGCAGAAGGGCGACTTGGTGATGTTCGAGTCGGTGGCGACGACCGATTCGGGCCGCATTCCGGCCGAGGGTGTGGACCGCTCCGGCACGGTGCTCGGGTCCGGCGGCATCCTCGTCGAGCTGGAAGAGCAGCTGGTCGGTCTGGGAGCGGGTGATGCCAGGTCCGTGGAGGCCACCTTCCCCGCCGACTACCGCAACCCGGCGCTGGCCGGCAAGGCGGCAAAGATCGAGGTCAAGGTGGTGCGCGTGTCCGAGTCGAAGCTGCCGGCGCTCGATGATGCCTTCTTCGCCGCGTTCGGGATTCCGAGCGGCGGTGCCGAGCGCTTCCGCGTCGAGGTGCGCTCCAACCTGGAGCGCGAGCTCAAGGGCGCGCTGATGGTGCGCCTGAAGAACGACGTGATCGCCAAGCTGCTGGCCTCCCATGCCGATCTGGATGTCCCGGGCCGCATGATCGAAGCCGAGGCGCGCGGACTGGCGCGTCAGGCCGCCGAGCAGGCGCGCTCGCAGGGTCAGGAGGTTCCGAAGGAGGTCAGCTTCGAGCCCTTCCTCGGCCAGGCGAAGCAGCGCGTGACCGCGGCCGTCCTGCTGGGCGAGCTGGCGAGGCAGAACAACATCCGGCTGGACCCGGCGCGTCTGCAGGAGATGATGCAGCTCATCGCCTCCACCTACGAGGAGCCCGAGCAGGTCATTGAACTTTACCGCAAGGACCCCCAACTTCTGGACGGTCTGCGCAGCCGCGTGATCGAGGACCAGGTCATCGACTGGATCGCGGACCACGCCGACGCCAGCACCACGACGCTGAGTTTCGAGGATGTGATGAATTCCGGGGCCGCCGCCTGAGGCGGTGCCACCCTTTCGGGAGAACGAGCCAATGAACGTGCAGGGCCTGAACCTGGTGCCGATGGTGGTCGAACAGACCAGCCGCGGCGAGCGCGCCTACGATATCTACTCGCGCCTGCTCAAGGAGCGGGTGATCTTCCTCGTCGGGCCGATCGACGACTACGTCGCCAACGTGGTCATCGCGCAGATGCTGTTCCTGGAGTCGGAGAACCCGGACAAGGACATCCACCTGTACATCAACAGCCCGGGCGGCGTGGTCACGGCAGGCCTCGCGATCTACGACACCATGCGCTTCCTCAAGCCGGACGTGAGCACCATGGTGATCGGCCAGGCCGCCAGCATGGGCTCCTTCCTGCTGGCTGCGGGAACCCGCGGCAAACGCTTCGCCCTGCCCAATTCGCGCGTGATGATCCACCAGCCGCACGGCGGCGCGCAGGGCCAGGCGACCGACATCGAGATCCAGGCGCGCGAGATCCTCTACCTGCGACGCCGTTTGAACGAGGAGTTCGCCGCCAACACCGGGCAGCCGCTGGAGCGCATCGAGCGCGACGTCGAGCGCGACCTCTTCTTCAATGCGCAGGACGCCAAGGCCTACGGCCTGATCGACGAGGTGCTGGAGCGGCGTCCCGAGGACACCGTCAAGCCGGGTTGATTCTGGCCAGGCGGTTGTTTTTCCTGGGAAATACGGCGCTTGCAAGGGCCGCCGAACGGGAAAATGCCGCAAGGCACGCTTTTTTTCTTGCGCCCTGAGCTATCCTCGGGGCGTGTCAGGCAATTTGCGGGACGAAGGCAGGCATGAGTGAAGAACGGCAAGGCCGTGGCGGTGACAGTGGCAAGATCCTGTACTGCTCGTTCTGCGGCAAGAGCCAGCATGAGGTGCGCAAGCTGATCGCTGGCCCGTCGGTGTTCATCTGCGACGAGTGCGTGGAGCTGTGCAACGACATCATCCGCGAGGAACTGGAGGAAAAGGCCTCCACTTCGCGCAGCCACCTCCCCAAGCCGCGCGAGATCATGGACGTGCTCGACCAGTACGTCGTCGGGCAGTCGCGCGCCAAGAAGGCACTGTCGGTAGCGGTCTACAACCACTACAAGCGCATCGAGAGCCGCCAGAAGAACGACGAGGTCGAGCTGTCGAAGTCCAACATCCTGCTGGTCGGCCCCACCGGCTCGGGCAAGACGCTGCTGGCCGAAACCATGGCGCGGCTCCTCAACGTGCCGTTCACCATCGCCGACGCCACCACGCTGACCGAAGCCGGCTACGTCGGCGAAGATGTCGAGAACATCATCCAGAAGCTGCTGCAAAAGTGCGACTACGACGTCGAGAAGGCGCAGCAGGGCATCGTCTACATCGACGAGATCGACAAGATTTCGCGCAAGAGCGAAAACCCCTCGATCACGCGGGATGTTTCCGGTGAAGGCGTGCAGCAGGCCCTGCTCAAGCTGATCGAAGGCACTGTTGCCAGCGTGCCGCCGCAGGGCGGGCGCAAGCACCCGCAGCAGGAGTTTCTGCAGGTCGATACCAAGAACGTGCTGTTCATCTGCGGCGGCGCGTTCGCGGGCCTGGAGAAGATCATCCAGCAGCGCACCCTGGATTCCAGCGGTATCGGCTTTGGTGCCGACGTGCGCAGCAAGAAGCGCAAGGCCAGCGTCGGCAAGCTGCTGGCCGAGGTCGAGCCGGAGGATCTGATCAAGTTCGGCCTCATCCCGGAGTTCATCGGCCGCCTTCCCGTCATCGCCACGCTCGAAGAGCTGGATGAGGACGCGCTGATGAAGATCCTCACCGAGCCCAAGAACGCCATCACCAAGCAGTTCAAGAGACTGTTCGAGATGGAGGGCGTGGAGCTGGAGTTCCGTCCCGACGCGCTGCTTGCGGTGGCGCGCAAGGCGATGGAGCGCAAGACCGGGGCCCGCGGCCTGCGCACGATCCTGGAATCGGTCCTGCTCGACACGATGTACGAGCTGCCGTCGCTGGAGAACGTGGTCAAGGTCGTGGTCGACGAGTCGGTGATCAATCACCAGGCCGACCCCTACCTCATCTACGAAACCCCGGCAGCGGTGCCCAAGGCCGCCGCGGAATGATGGGAGGCGCGATCATCCGTCATTGACCGGAATCCGCGCCGCCATCATAATGCGCGGCCGCATTACCGGGCGGTTAGCTCAGCGGTAGAGCATTGCCTTCACACGGCAAGGGTCGCAGGTTCGATCCCTGCACCGCCCACCAATGAAAACAACGATTTGGGCTCGCTTCGGCGAGCCTTTTTCGTTTCCGTGCGACAGGCGTACAAAAAGCCTCCCAAAGAGCGGATCGCCCTGACCACTGTGGTCGGCGGCGTTCTCCTCGGTTCAGTTTCTTCGGTTCAGCCCAGCGCCGCTTCCAGCAGCGGGCGCAGCACGATGCGCTCCAGGCGCTCGGCGCGCTCCGGCAGGTAGCTTGTCGCGCCCTCGTCCATGTAGGTCGATTGCGCCAGTTCCAGCTGGATCGCTTCGACGCCGCGGGCCGGGTTGCCGTAATGGCGGGTGATGTAGCCGCCCTTGAAGCGCCCGTTGATGACGTGGCTGTAGCGGGTTTGCGACGCGAGCACGGACGCAAGCCGCGCCTGCAGCGCGGGCGTGCAGCTGGTGCCGCTGGCGGTGCCGAGGTTGAGGTCGGGCAGGCGGCCTTCGAAGAGGAAGGGCAGTTCGCCGCGGATCGAGTGGCCGTCCCACAGCAGCGCGCGCCCGAAGCGTGCGCGCAGGCGCGCCAGCTCGTCGGCGAGGGCGTCGTGGTAGGGCCGCCAGTAGCGCTCCACGCGCGCGGCGACTTCCGCCGCGTCCGGCTCCTGGCCCGGCAGGTACACCGGCTCGCCGGTGAAGCGCACGCTCGGGCACAGGCCGGTGGTGTTCTGGCCGGGATAGAGCGAGACGTCGTCGGGCGGGCGGTTGAGGTCGACCACGTAGCGCGAGTGGTTCGGGCGCAGGATCGACGCGCCCAGCTCGCGCGCGAAGGCGTAGAGGCGCGAGACGAACCAGTCGGTGTCGGGCGCGGTGCGCGCGGCGGGCGTCATGCGCGCCGCGAGCGCATCGGGGATGTGGCTGCCGTCGTGCGGCAGGCTCACCAGCAGCGGCGCGCGGCCGGATTCCAGCGTGAAGATTTCCATGCGCCCATTGTAGGCGCGTGCCGTCGCGCCAGGGCCGCGATGCCGGATCTCAGAGCTGCTCGGCTTCCTCGATCATCGGGCGCGGCGGTGCCAGCACCGGATCACGCTTCACGCCGCGGCGATAGCCCCACCACAGCGCGACCGCCGCGATGCACATCAGCGCGGCAGCCAGTGCGAGCAGGCTGCGATGGGGCGCGAGCAGGGGTGCGAGCAGGCCGGCGATGAGGGCGTTGATGCTCAGGCTGGTGAAGGCCTGGATCGAAGCCGCCGCGCCGCGGTGGCGCGGGTACATGTCGAGCATGAGGATGGTCAGGAGCGGAAACGCCAGCCCGATGCCGGCAGCGGCAAAGCCGAGCGGAATCACCGCCCAGGGCAGGCTGACCGCATCCACCGACAGGTTGTAGGCCAGGTTGGCCAGGGCGGCGAACAGCGACAGCCCGAAGCCCAGGCGCGCGGTGGCCGACTGGCTGGCGCGCCCCGCCAGGCGGCTGGACAGAAACGATCCGACCATCAGGCCCGCCACGATCGGCACGAACATCCAGCCGAACTGCTGCTCGTTGAGCCCCAGGTATTCCAGCACCACCACCGGGGCCGATGCGATGTAGAGGAACAGTGCGCCGAAGTTGAAGCAGGCCGCGAGCGAAAGCTGCAGGAAGCGCGGGTTGCGCAGAATGGCCCAGCTGCCGCGCACCAGTGCTGCGAGCCGCAGCGGCGTGCGCGCCTGTGCGGGATGGGTTTCAGGCATCCACGCCAGGCATGCGAGCAGCACCAGGAAGGCGAACAGGGCCATGGCCCAGAAGATCGCGTGCCACTGGCTCCAGCCCAGGATCCAGCCGCCGATGATGGGCGCGATGGCCGGGGCCACCGAAAAGATCATGGTGGCCTGTGCCATCAGCTTCTGCGCGGCATCGCCGTCCAGGCAGTCGCGGATGACGGCACGCGCCACGATCAGGCCGGCACCGGCGGACATGCCCTGCAGGGCGCGGAACACCAGCAGCCAGAACAGGCTTTGCGACAGCGCGGCACCGATGCAGGCGAACACGAAGATCGTCACGCCCGCGAGGATCACAGGGCGTCGCCCGATCGCATCCGACAGCGGCCCGTGCAGCACGCTCATCAGCGCGTAGGCGGCCAGATACACGCTGATCGTCTGTTGCACCGCGCCGTGCGATGCGCCGAAGTCCTCGCGCAGGGCAGGGAAGGCGGGGAAGATCGCGTCGATCGCGAACGGGCCGAACATCGACAGACCGGCCAGCAGCAGGGTGAGCCGCCACAGAAGGGCGGAGGAGCGGGTGGGCATCGCGGCAACCGGAAGGAAACGCGCAAGCCTAGCGCGTGAGTCCCGAGCGCCCGATGAAGCCGCGTCGACATACGGTGCCGCATGGTGCAATGCAGCGTGCGCAAGCGTGAAGAGCGTCGTAGATTCCGCACCGTACGCATGCGTACGTTCAGGCCGGATCGCGGCGCAGACCGCCCGGCATCGACACCATGGGGAGAGCATGATGATTCGTTCCACGTTCGTTCGGCTGACGCTGGCGCTGCTGCTGTGCGCCGCGTCGGGACTTGCGTTCGCGCAGGTCAATTACACCCGGACCCAGCATCCGATCGTGCTGGTGCACGGCCTGTTCGGCTTCGATTCGCTGCTGGGCGCGGTCGATTACTGGCACGCGATTCCCGGCGACCTGCGCGCCGGCGGCGCGAGGGTCTACGTGGCCTCGGTGTCCCAGAGCCACTATTCGGAGGTGCGCGGCGAACAGCTGATCGCGCAGCTTGACGCCTGGCGGGCGCTGTACGGCCATAGCCGCTTCAACCTGATCGGGCACAGCCACGGCGGGCCGACGATTCGCTATGTGGCCTCGGTACGGCCCGATCTGGTCGCCTCGGTCACCTCGATCGGCAGCCCGCACACCGGCAGCAAGGTGGCCGATGCCATCGATGCCGCGCTGCCGTCAGGTTCGCCACTGCGCCCGCTCGTGGCCGGCTTCGCCAACGCCCTGTCGAGCCTGATCGCCTTCCTGTCGGGCAATCCGGCGCTGGCGCAGGACTCCCTCGGCGCACTGGCTTCGCTCTCGAGCGCGGGTGCCGCGCAGTTCAATGCGCTGCATCCCCAGGGCATGCCGTCCATGGCCTGCGGCCAGGGCGCGGCGGTGGTCGATGGCGTCCGCTACTACTCCTGGGGCGGCACCTCGCGCCTGACGAATCTGTTCGATCCCAGCGACGCGATGATGGTCGCGGGCGGCCTGTTCTTCGGCGGCGAAGCCAACGACGGGCTGGTCGGGCGCTGCAGCTCGCACCTGGGCGTCGTGCTGCGCGACAACTACGGCTGGAATCATCTCGATGAGGTCAACCAGATGTTCGGCCTGCGCGGGCTGTTCACATCCGATCCCAAGGCCGTCATCCGCAGCCACGCCAACCGCCTGAAGAACGCCGGGCTGTAGGCCCGTCGCGGGCCGGGATGATGCGCTGGCGTCGATCGCTGCCGGTTGCCGTCGTGGTGATTGCGGGCGGCCTGCTGCTTCTGCGGCAGGCCGCGCCACGCGCGCCGGTCGACGCGTTGCCCGGCGCGCCACCGCTGGTCGCGGCCGAAGCGCATCCGCTTGCACGGCCCGGCCGAACCACGGCCGAGGCCGCGCCGCCTCAGGCGCATGCCACGATGCCGGACCTTCCCGAGACCGGGCTTGCCACCCTGCGCGAGCGCCTTGCGCACAGCTCGCTGCGCGGAGCCACACCCGACGGCGAGCTGACGCTCGATGCGTCGGGGCGGGTACGGCCTGATCGCGGTCTGCGGCGCCTGTTCGATCATTTCCTCAGCCTCTCGGGCGAGTTCTCCCTGACCGAAATCCGTGCCCTGGTGGCGGAGCGGGTGCGCGGCACCCTGGGTGATGCGCAGGTGGCGGATGTCCTGCGCTGGTTCGATCGCTATTGCGACCTGCGCATCGCGGAAGGCGCAGCATCGGCGGTCGATCCGCAGGCGTATGCCGCGCACCTCAAGACGCTGCGCCGCCGGCACCTTGGGGATGCGGTGGCGCAGGCGTGGTTCGGTGCCGAGGAGGCGGAGCTGGATCTGGCGCTGGCACGGCTGGCGGTGCGCGACGCGCCCGGAGTCGGGCCGGAAGAGCGCCAGCAGTGGCTCGACGAACTGGATCAGGCGCGTGCCGACGAGGTGCAGGAGGTATTGCGCGGCAGCCTTGACGCATCGCTGGCGCAGGCACAGGCCGCTCGCTTCGAGGCGGAAAACGCCGATGCGGCAAGGCGCCATCACGAGCGCGCCGCGCTGTGGGGCGAGGACGCCGCACTGCGCCTGGCGCAACTGGATGCGCAGAACGCCGACTGGGCGGTGCGACTGCAGCATTACCGCACGGCGCGCGCCGCGATGGCCGCCGAGCCGGCGGCCTTCGATGCCTGGCTGCAGGCGAACTTCAGCGCGCCGGAGCAACGTCGGATCATCGCGCTGGAGGCGATGGGCGACGGCGATCCCTAGGTGCCTGCGCCGCCGCGCATGCGGCTCGAATCGCGCCGGAAGCACGGCGTCCCGGACGGCGCGTTCACGCGCAGGCGTCCGTCCCTCAGCGCAGGAACACCTGCTTGCCGCCGACCCAGGTCTGCAGCACGCCGATCTTCCAGATGTCCTCGGCCGGGATGCTGAAGTAGTCGCGGTCGATCACGATGAAGTCGGCCCACTTGCCCGGTTCCAGCGTGCCCTGACGCGCCTCCTGGTGCGCGGCCCAGGCGGCATCGAGGGTGAAGGCGCGCAGCGCTTCCTCGCGCGTCATGCGCTGGTCGGCGTACCAGCCGCCGTCGGGATGGTTCTCGTGGTCCTGCCGCGTCACCGCCGCGTGCAGGCCGAAAAACGGATTGGGCAGCTCCACCGGGAAATCCGAGCCGCCCGCGATGCGGGTGCCCTGGTCCAGGAAGCGCCGCCAGGCGTAGCCGCCCAGGATGCGCTGCGGGCCGACGCGGTCCTCGGCCATGTTCATGTCCGAGGTGGCGTGGGTCGGCTGCATCGAGGCGATGAGCTGCAGCGGCAGGTAGCGCGGGATGTCCGCCAGCGCGGCGATCTGCGAGTGCTCCACGCGATTGCGCAGGCCGCGCGCCTCCGGATGGGCCTTGTAGGCGATGGAATAGGCGTCGAGCACCTGGCGCACGCCGGCGTCGCCAATCGCATGGATGTTGACCTGGAAACCCTGCGCGAAGGCCTTGTCCACCGCGTTCCGGAGTTCGGCGGGGGTGCGGAACAGCAGGCCGTGGTTGTGGGGATCGTCGCTGTAGGGTTCGATCATCGCCGCGCCGCGGCTGCCGAGCGCGCCGTCCGCCCACATCTTCACGCTGCGCACGGTCAGATGATCGTTGCCCGAGGCCAGCAGCGGGCCGTTGGCGGCGATCTGGTCGAAGTCCTCGCCGGTATCGCGCACCATGGCGTAGATGCGAAGGCTCAGGCGGTCGGCGTCGGCCATCTGGCGGAAGAGGTGCCAGTCGTCGGCATCGATGCCGGCATCGTGGACCGAGGTCAGGCCCAGGCTTGCGAGCGTCACCAGTGCGCTCTCGAGCGCGGCGCGCGCTTCCGCGGCATCGGCCGGCGGAATCTTTGCGCTCACCAGCCCCATTGCCGCATCGACCAGTACGCCGCCCGGATCGCCGTCGGCATCGCGCTCGATGCGCCCGCCCACCGGATCGGGCGTGTGGCGGTCGATGCCGGCAAGCTTCAGCGCCGCGGAATTGGCCCAGCCGGCGTGCCCGTCCACCCGTTCCAGCCAGACCGGACGATCCGCCACCACGGCATCCAGCTCGCTGGCGGTGGGGAAGCGGCCCAGCTGCCAGATCACCTGGTTCCAGCCGTTGCCGACGATCCAGCCGTCGCCGGGCCGCGCGTCGGCGAAGGCGCGCACGCGCTCAAGCGCCTCGTCGAGGGAGCGGGTGCCCACCAAGTCGGCCTGGCGCAGGGCGAAGCCCAGTCCCATCAGGTGCCCGTGCGCATCGGTCAGGCCCGGAAGCACTGTGCGGCCGGCCATGGATTCGATCCGGGCCCCGCCGGCGCGCTCGCGCAGCGCCGCTTCGCCGCCCGTTGCCACCACGCGCCCGTCCTCGTCCACCAGCAGCGCATCGAAGCGCTGCAGTGTGCCGCTGCCGTCCAGCGTGTAGCCGTTCATGCGGGTGAACAGCACCGGTTCGGCCGCGGCGGGCAGGGCGAGGGCCAGTGCGGTGGCGCAGGCCAGCAGGCGAAGGATCATCGGTGCTCCGGAATCCGCGATGGATGGAGCGACGAGTCTATAACGGGCGACGCGATCAAACTGTCACGCCGCTTCCAGCGCGAGCAGCCTGCGCTTGCGATCCAGACCGCCGGCATAGCCGGTGAGCGCCCCATCCGCGCCCACGACGCGGTGGCAGGGCACGATGACGCTGATCGGGTTGCGGCCGACGGCGGCGGCGACGGCGCGCACCGCGCGCGGGCGATCCAGCTGCGCCGCCAGCGCGCCATAGGTCGTCGTGGTGCCGGCGGGAATGCGCAGCAGCGCCTGCCACACCGTTTGCTGGAAGTGGGTGCCGCGCGACATGTCCAGCGGCAGCTCGAACGCGCTGCGCCTGCCGGCGAAGTATTCGTGCAGCTGGTGCGCGGCAGCGTCCAGGATCGGATTGCCCCGGCGCTCCGGAACCTGCGCAAGATCCGGGAAGTGGCGCTGGCCGTCGAACCACAGCCCGCACAGGCCGGCGGCGGTGGCTGCCAGGGTGACGCCGCCGAGCGTGGTTTCGGTACGCCTCAGGACGGTGTCGTTGGCGAGCGGGCTGCGCTGCAGGGTGATGGCGTCCACGGTGAAACTCCGATGAGAGCCTGACGGCCAGCATAGACCCGTTGCCGGGCTCGTGGAACGCCGCTGCGCCACCAGATGCCCTGCTGGCGTAGCATCGGTACGGGCAAACCCGTGCCCGATGGAGCCGTGTGGATGATGCGCCCTTCCGTTTCCCCCCGATGGCTTTGGCTGGCGCTGTTGCTGTGCGCCCCTCCGCTGGCGGCCGCGCCGGCGGCCTACCGGATCGATCCGGTGCATACGCGGATCCTGTTCCGGGTGGGACACAATGGCTTTTCCAGCGCCATGGGCACGTTTTCGCGTCCCGAAGGCACCCTCTGGTTCGATTCCGAAGACTGGACGACGGCGCGGCTGGACGTGAAGATCAGACTGCAGACGCTGGATCTTGGCGACGCGGACTTCGACGCGCGGATCCGGCGGCGCGCCTGGCTGGATATCGAAACGCATCCCGATGCGCGCTTCGTCTCCACCTCGATCGAACCCGTCGACCGCACGCACGCCCGCGTGCACGGAACCCTCACCCTGCGTGGCACCAGCGAGCCGGTGACGCTGGAGGTTCGGCTCAATCGCCATGCCCGCACGGCCTACAATTCGATGCGCCGCACGGCGGGCTTCTCCGCCAGCGCCACGCTCAGCCGGGCAGCGTTCGGGATGAAGGCGCATCCCAGGGCCGTGGACGATGCCGTTCATCTGATGATCGAGGCCGAGGCGATCCGCATCCCGAAAGATGAATGATGCGCAGCGCCCGCCCATTGTTTCGCCGGATGCAACGTCGTGATCCGCCGAATCGTCTTTTTCCCGATGCGGCCTGCGGTTAGGCTGCTCCCTGTCACTGGAGCCATGAGGAATCCCATGTCATTGCGCAATACGAACGATCGCTGGGCCTGGCCCAGCATGACGCTGCACTGGCTCATCGCGCTCTTGATCCTCGCGCTCCTGGGCGTCGGTTTCGTGATGGTCGAACTGCCGCGCTCGCCGCGCTACTTCTGGGTTTACGACCTGCACAAGTCGATCGGTCTGACCGTACTGGTGCTGATGCTGATACGGCTGGGCTGGCGGATTTACGCCGGCGCGCCCAAGCCGGTTCCCGGCACGCCGCCCTGGCAGCACGTCATGGCGCAGGCGGTGCACCTGGCGATCTATTTCGTGGCCCTGGCGATGCCGATCTCCGGCTGGCTGTACGACTCGGCCAGCGGACTGCGGGCGCTGAAGTTCTTCGGCTGGTTCACGGTGCCCAAGCTGGTCGCGCCCGATCCCGGGATCAAGAGCGTGGCGCACGAGTTCCACGAATGGGGCGCGTGGGTGCTGATCGCCCTGATCCTGATGCACGCGGGTGCCGCGCTGGTCCATCATTGGGTGCAGCGTGATCGCACGCTGTGGCGCATGTTGCCTGCTTCTTTCGAAAAAACGCGCTGAGAGGAGATTCCGACATGATTCGCTCCATATTCCTTGCCGCCGCGCTGGCGCTGTCGTTCGGTGCGCATGCCGGCGACTGGCAGGCCGATCCGGCGACGTCGTCGCTGAAGTTTTCCGGCAGCGCAGAGGGCGAGTCCTTCGTCGGCGCATTCAAGACCTTCACCCCGGCCATCGCCTTCGATCCGGCCGATCTGGCCAGCGCGCGCTTCGAGGTGGACATCAGCCTCGCCAGTGCCGACAGCGGCAGCGCCGAGCGTGACGAAACCCTGCGCGGCGGCGACTTCTTCTCGGTGGCACGTTTCCCGAACGCCACCTACACCGCCAGCGCGTTCCGCGATCTGGGCGGCGGGCGCTTTGCCGCCGACGGCACGCTGTCGCTGCGCGGCGTGGAGAAGCCGGTGACCCTGGAGTTCACCTGGTCGCAGGAGGGCGCAACCGCCACGCTCGACGGCACGGCCAGCGTCAACCGCATCGATTTCAACGTCGGCGGCGGCGACTGGGCCGACGCCTCGACCATCGTGCACGAGATCGGCGTCACCACGCACCTGTCGCTGCGCGCGAAGTAGCGGCACGAGAGGGCTTTGATGGCGAGGCGTGTGCATGGGGTGGCGTGATCGCTGGCGGCACCTGCGCCGGCCGCGCGGTGGCGATGCGCCGGCGCGCGGCGGTGACACGCACCTGCTGCGCGCCGCCGACAGCCTGCGCGCACTGCTCGACGATCCCTCCATCCCCGGCAGCATCCGCGCCAGCCTCGCGGCCGACTACGGTCGCATCGAGGTGATGCTGGACAAGCTGGAGCACGGGCACGTCCACATTGCCGTGTTCGGTCGCGTCAGCGTCGGCAAGTCGGCGCTCTTGAACGCGCTGCTCGGCGAGCCGGCGTTCGAGGTCGGCGTACTGCACGGCACCACCGTCACCGCCGGCCACCGCGCCTGGCGCGAGGCGCTGGGGCAAGGCGTCCATCTGATCGATACGCCCGGCATCAACGAGCTTTCCGGCGAGGAGCGCGAGGCGCTGGCCCTGGACGTGGCCGGCCGCAGCGATCTGGTGATCTTCGTCGTGGATGGCGACATGACCTCGGTGGAGGTGGATGCGCTGCGGCTGCTGGCAGGCACCCAGCGCCCGCTGCTGCTGGCCCTGAACAAGGCCGACCGTTACACCGCGGAAGAGCGCGAGGCGCTGCTGGCGCGGCTGCGCGAGCACGCGCGCGGCCTGGTGGTGGCGGAAAACGTCATCGCGGTGATGGCCCAGCCGGCGGCCCGGCGCGTGCTTCAGGTGCAGGCGGACGGGCGCGAGGTGGAGGTCGAGCGCGCGCGTGCGCCCGACGTGTCCGCGCTGCGCGGCCGCATCCTTGAAATCCTGGAGTCGGAGGGCAAGACCCTGGCGGCGCTCAACGCCGCGCTCTTCGCCGGGAAGCTCTCGGACGAGATCGGCGGGCGTCTGACCGCCGTCCGCCAGGATCTGGCCGGCCGCACGATCCGCATGTACTGCCTGGCCAAGGGCGTGGCGGTGGCGCTCAATCCCGTGCCCGTGGCCGACCTTCTCGCCGCCGCGACGCTGGACGTGGCCCTGGTGATGCACCTCTCGCGCATCTACGGCCTGCCGCTGACGCGGGTCGAGGCGGGCAGGCTGCTGGCCACCATCGCCGCCCAGCTCGCCGCGCTGATGGGCGCGATCTGGGGCGTGCATCTGGTCGCTTCCGCGCTGAAGCTTGCCAGTGCGGGGCTGTCCACCGCGCTGACCGCCGCCGCCCAGGGCGCGCTGGCCTGGTACGCCACCGTGCTGGTCGGCCGCGCCGCGGAGAAATACCTGGCGCAGGGCAAGAGCTGGGGCGAACTCGGCCCCAAGCGCGTGGTGGCGGATATCGTCCAGAGTCTGGACCGCGACTCCATCCTGCGCGAGGCGCGCGAGGAAATCCTCGCGCGCCTCAAGAACCGACCGGAAGCCTGACTCCGGCGGCACCGCGCCTCAGGGGAGTTCGAACCCGTCCGCGAAGATCGTGGCCGGCAGCCCGGCCGCGCAGCTCGTGCCCTGTACGATCCCCACGTCGTCGATCCACCAGCCGGTGGAGCCAACGCTCTGGTCCGAGGCGAAACGGAAGCGGAATCGCACCGACTGTCCGCCAAAGTCCGCCAGATCCACGCGCGAGACGATGAAACCGCTCGAATTCCCGGCCCAGGCCGCGCGTCCGCCGATGGCGCTGCCGTAGCTGGTGCTGATCGTGGTGGTGTAGCCGTTGGCGAGGAAGCGGCTGCCGTTGGCCGGCACCGTGCCGCTGCCGGCGAGGATGTCGATCCAGGTGGTGCCGTTGTCCAGCGAATACTCCAGCACCGCGCCGTCGTAGTTGGCCTCGGTGGCGTACCTGTGCGCGAAGGAGAGCACCGCGCTGCTACTTGCCGGGAGCGCGATCGGCTGGGCCATCGCCAGCTGGCGGTCCGACAGTCCGCTCGGATCGGGTACGAACCAGCTGTGGGTGGGCGAGTGCGCGTCCGTGGTGACGATGGCGAAGTTGCTGCCGACCGAGCCGCTGCCGGTTATCGTCCACTGCGCGCTGCCACTTTCCACATCGTCGCTGAAACTCGTGACGTCCGGGCCGAAAGCCGCCGCGCTGCGGATCACCAGGTTGGTGTCCTCCAGTCCGCCGCACTGGCCGGCGGCCGGCTGCGCGGCAAGATCCTCGGCGCGCACGATGTAATGCTGCGTCACTCCCGACCCCACTTCGTCCACGTCGGACAGCGCCGTGCCGGTGAGGCACGAGGCCAGCAGATTGCCGACATCGGGGGTGAAGCCGGGCGCGGTCGAGCGGTACACGTTGTAGCGGATGTCGCTGGCTGCCCCGCAGCTCGAGGTGGCCGCCGTCCAGGCGAGGTTGATGCCGCACTGGCTGGCGCTGCCGGCGCTGGTGGCCGAGCTCAGGCCGGCGAAGTCGGGCGGCAGGGCGCAGGTGCCGGTGGCCGTGGCCGATGCGCAGCTGCTTTGCACGGACGGACATTCTTCCGCATCGTTCCAGGCGATCACGCGATAGCTGTAGGCGCTGCCGCCGGACACGTTGCCGTCCACGAAGCCGGTGCCGGTGACTTCGCCGATCTCGACGTAGCCGGTGCCCGGGCAGGTACCGAGCGTGCGCAGCACGCGATAGCGATCGGCACCGGCCGCGGCGTTCCAGCTCAGCGTGATCTGATTGGGCGCGGTGGCGACGGCTGTGACGCCGGTCGGTGCCGGCGGCGGATTGCAGTTGTCGATGCCGTCGATGAAATCAGGTGCCAGTCCCAGTGGATCGAGATGGTCCCTGGCCCGCGTGGTGGGCGTGCCGATGCCCTCCCAGGCCGCGAACAGGCCGCCGTAGTCGTCGTTGAGGCTGCCCGCTGGCGCGTTGCAATAGGAGGCACCACCCGACAGCACGCCGACCAGGCGCTGCTGGGCATTGTAGAGCGGCGAACCCGAGGAGCCGGGCTCGGTCACGCTGGGCGGCAAGACGGGCGGCATCGGGCTGATGTTCGCAAGCCTGGGCGGGGTCGGATCCCAGTTCGCGCGCCAGTGGGTGTTCTGCGCGCCGCTGATGCCCGACAGCGGCATATTCACTTCGACGAAGGTGATGCGCTTTTCGTCCACGCCGGGGTGGTGGATCGAGGCGCACAGGCCGGCGGTGGAGGCTGGATCGGCCGGCGCGCCGCAGGTCGTGGGCGGCGGGCGACGGTCCCAGCCGGCCCAGTGCAGGTTGAAGCTGTTGCCGACCGGCGGGGTGACCAGTTCGATCAGGGTGAAGTCCGAGCGCGAGCTGGCGGTGCCGCTGCCCCAGGGGCTGTCCGTGGCGGCCACGAAGGCCAGGCCTTGCGAGGTGGTGGTGGGACGCGCGATCGGTGTACCGCTCGCCGCCGAACCCGGCACGCGGCAGGTCGGCGATTCGTAGTTCCAGTAGACCACCATGCTTTGCGCCGCACTGTTGCTGCCAACGCCGCAGTGGGTTGCCGTGGCGAAGAGCATGCGGCGATCATTCGCGGTGTTGTTCAGGAGCGAGCCGGTGCAGGTATCGGTGCCGCCGACGGTGTAGGCACCCACCGAGCGGCGCGGGCGGTTCCAGGGATCATTGCTGGCCAGGCAGGCAACGTCGGTATTGCAGGAGCCGGATTTGCAGACCTTGGAAAAATGGCCGAAGCCGCGATAGCCCTGTCCGACCCGCGTCAGGCGAAGGTGCGCCTGGTTGCGGCCGGTGGCCGGGACGCGAAGCTGGATCGTGGCATCCTCGCCGTCGAGCACCGCGGTCCAGAGCTGGCCATGCGGCGGAATGTCGGCGGCCGTGTACGGTCCCAGCGCGGTGGCACCCTTCGCACCGAAGATGTCCAGCCGCGCGCCTTCCGGCAGCCGCACCTGGTCGAACCCGAAGTTGAGGTGGACGGCACCGCTGCCGCGCACCTTGTACTGCCATACCCAGTCGCCGCTGTCGGCCTGCGCCCAGAGGCCGCTGGCCTGGGTGGAGACATCGATGCCGCGCGCGACCGCGAAACGGCGCGGAAGGCCGGAGTCGGCGTCGCGCCGCAGGTCTTCATCGGCCAGCGCCTCCAGATCGAGAGCGGGAAAGCTGCTGGCGGGCACCTTGCCCAGCTCCAGCAGGATCGGCGCATCCGGTGCGCTGGCGTCCGTTTGCGCGTGGGCGAAGGCCGCAAGCAGCCCCACGGCTGCCAGCGCGAAGAAAAGGCGTGCAAGGAGTTTCATGCAATGGGTCTCGAGGATGGCGAGGTTCGCGCGCAGGCGCAGCGCGCAAGCCGCCCCTTCGGCTCGCGCAAGGCTCGGCCGGGCGCGCGATCACGCCGGTTTGTCCGGCCATGCTGCGTCGGACTGCCGCTGCGGTGCAGGGAGTCTAACCGAGTCGGACTCAGCCGACAGCCGTCAGCCCGAAATCGATGCCCAGAAGGACCAGAAGACCGAACAGGGCGAAGATCGCGGCGGCGAGGAAACGCATCTTCGCCAGCGGGAATCGTCGCGCGAGACCTTCGCCGACCAGCACCGCCGGCACGTTGGCGGCCATCATGCCCAGCGTGGTGCCGAGCGTGACCATGATGAGGCTGTCGTAGCGTGCCCCCAGCGCCACGGTGGCGAGCTGGGTCTTGTCGCCCATTTCGGCCAGGAAGAACAGCATCAGGGTGGTGAGGAAGGCACCGCGCCGCAGCGGGCGCGCGTCCGATTCATCCAGCGTGTCGGGAATCAGCGCCCAGGCTGCAAAACCCAGGAATGCAAGGCCCAGAATCCATCGCATCAGCGCCGGCCCCACGTGCAGCGCGACCCAGTCGCCGATCGCGGCGGCACCGAAGTGGTTGACCAGGGTGGCAGCAAGGATGCCGGCAACGATGCGCCACGCCTGACCGGGAAAACGCGCGGCCAGTACGAAGGACAGGAGCTGGGTCTTGTCGCCGATTTCGGCGATGGCGACCATGCCGAACGAGGTGATGAGGGCTTCCACTCAGGGTTCCATGCGGGCCGGCGATCGGATACCAATGACCCTGTCGTCCGTCGCCGGCCCGGCTCCGGAAAACACGATCAAAGGTCTCGCCCTTGCCACCGACGCCATGGTCCGTCGACCAAGTCTGTTGACGTCGGCTCCTCCGTTGCGGAGGCGGCTACTCCCCAGTGACGGCGCACAGTGTCGGCAGCGGGCACGGCGCTGTCAACAGCGGCCGTAGACGTCTTCCAGGCGCTCGATGTCGTCTTCGCCGAAGTAGTCGCCGCACTGGGTTTCGATCAGGTGCAGATCGCTGTCGCCGGGGTTTTCCAGCCGGTGCAGGGTGTTCATCGGGATGTAGGTGGACTGGTTGCGATTCAGCAGCCGCTCCTCGTCGCCCACGCGCACTCTGGCGGTGCCCTGCACCACGGTCCAGTGCTCGCTGCGGCGCTGGTGGCGCTGCAGCGAGAGCACGCCGCCGGGCTTCACGGTCAGGCGTTTGACCTTGCAGTCCTCGGCGTCCTCCAGCACCGTGTAGCTGCCCCAGGGCCGGTGCACGGTGAGGTGGTGCTGGGCGGCGTAGTGGTCGCGCTGGCGCAGGGTATCGACCACGTGGCGCACCGCCTGTACCTGGTCGCGTCCGGCTACGAGGACCGCATCGCCGGCATCGACGATCACCAGATCATTGACGCCGACTGCGGCGACGAGGCGACCTTCGCTCTGGATGTAGTTGCCGCGGCCTTCGACCACGATCGCCTCACCCTGTACGCGATTCCCGATCGCATCGGGCGCGGTGAGCTCGCCCAGCGCATTCCACGAGCCGATGTCGCTCCAGTCGAAACGTGCCGGCACCACGGCGCGGCGCGCGGCGCGCTCCATCACGGCGTAGTCGATGGAGATGTCCGGCTGGGCCAGGAAGCTTGGCTTGTCGAGGCTGACCACGTCGCTCTCGCGGGGCGTGGCGTCGAGGCAGGCGCGGGCGGCGGCCAGCACCTCGGGGCAGGTCGCAGCGGCGGCGGCCAGCAGCGCGCCGGCGCTGAAGCAGAACATGCCGGCGTTCCAGGTGTAGTTGCCGGCGGCGAGGTAGCCCTCGGCGGTGGCCAGATCCGGTTTTTCGACGAAGGCGTCGATGGCAAAGCCGCCGTCGAGCGCGGCACCGGCGCGGATGTAGCCGAAGCCGGTTTCCGGCGCAGTGGGCGTGATGCCGAAGGTGACCAGGTAATCCTGCGCCGCCAGCGCGCGCGCGGCGGTGACGTCCTGCGCGAATGCGTCCACATCGCGGATCAGATGGTCGGCCGGCAGCACCAGAAGCTGGGCGTCCTCGCCGTGGCGCTGCGCGATGTCGAGCGCGGCCAGCACGATCGCCGGCGCGGTATTGCGCCCGGCCGGCTCCAGCAGCAGGCGCGAGCGGAACGGTCGCGTCGCGCTGCGGGCGTATTCGTCCGCGGTGAGGAAGCGGTAGTCGAAGCCGGTGACCGTCACCACTTCCCCGGCATCGGCCACCGCCAGCGCGCGGTCGAGCGTGCGCCCGAGCAGCGATTCGCCGCTGGGCAGGCGCATGAATGGTTTGGGAAAGGCGCGGCGCGAAACCGGCCACAGGCGCGTGCCGGCACCGCCGGACAGGATCACGGGAATCAGGACGGACACGTTGTTCTCCGGAAGGATGCGCGGCTCAGCGCGCCAGCTCGCCGACCACCTGCGTCACGCCCTCGCGCCAGTCCGGCAGGGTGACGCCGTAGCGCTCGCGCAGCGCGCGGGTATCGAGGCAGGAATAGGCGGGACGGCGGGCGGGCGTGGGCCAGGCGAGGGTCGGGATGGCTTCGACGAAGGGCGCGCGCTCGATCAGCCCCGCGACGAGCGCATCGGCGAAGATCGCCTCGGCAAAGCCGTGCCAGGTGGTGTGGCCGCTGGCGGCCAGGTGCACGGTGCCCGAGCGCCAGGGGTTGCCGTTCCGCGTCCGCGCCAGGGTCAATGCGGTCGCCGCCGCGATCCAGCGCGCCGGCGTGGGCGATCCGGTCTGGTCGCACACCACTTGCAGGTGGTCGCGCTCGGCCGCCAGGCGCAGCATCGTGCGCAGGAAGTTGTGGCCGCGCGCGGCGTAGACCCAGGCGGTGCGCAGCACCAGGTATTCGGCACCGCTATCGGCCAGGGCGATTTCGCCCTCGCGCTTGCTCTGGCCATAAACGCCCAGCGGCGCGGTGGGGTCGGCTTCGCGCCAGGGGCGGTTGGCGCTGCCGTCGAAGACATAATCGGTGGAGTAATGCAGCAGGCGCGCGCCGTAAACCTTGCACCAGCGCGCCAGCACCGCCGGTGCCTCGGCGTTGATGCGCGTGGCCAGCTCCGGCTCCGACTCGGCGCGGTCGACGGCGGTGTAGGCAGCGGCGTTGACGATCACGTCGGGGCGCTCGGCCTGCAGCAGCGCTTCGAGCGAGGCGGGCGAGGCGAGATCGGCCGCGCGTGCGCGGCCACCGCCGGGAAGCCGGCCGTCGCGCGTCGCCGGGATCACCTCGCCCAGCGGTGAGAGGCTGCGGTGCAGTTCGAATCCGACCTGTCCACCGGCACCCAGCAGAAGCAGCTTCATGGCGTGTACTCCGGCAGGCGATCGGGTGCGACTTCCGCAAGGAAGGGCGCGCGCGCGTCCTTGTCCGAGAGGATCGGTTCGGCGAGCGGCCAGTCGATGCCGAGGGTGGCGTCGTTCCAGCGGATGCCGGTGTCGGCGGCGGCGTCGTAGGCGGCGGTGCACTGGTAGGTGAAAATGGCGCGTTCGGACACCACCGCGAAGCCGTGCGCGAAGCCTTCGGGAATGTAGAAGTGACGCCTGTTCGCGGCGGTGAGCATCACTGCGCTCCAGCGCCCGAACGTGGGCGAACCGCGGCGGATATCGACCGCGACGTCGTAGACCTCGCCCTCCAGCACGCTTACGAGCTTGCCCTGCGGGTTGGGCCACTGGTAGTGCAGGCCGCGCAGCACGCCGCGCGAGGAGGCCGAGACGTTGCCCTGCACGAAATCGACCGTCAGGCCCGCCTCGGCGAGCTTCGCCTTGTTCCAGCTTTCGTAGAAGAACCCGCGCTCGTCGCCGAACACGCGCGGCTCGATGATGAGGCAGCCGGGAAGATCGGTTTCAATCAGCTTCATTCGGCCGCATCCTCGCGCAGCAGCGACACCAGATACTGGCCGTAACCGTTCTTGAGCAGGGGGGCCGCGAGGCGTTCGAGCGCTTCGGTGTCGATCCAGCCGTTGCGCCAGGCGATTTCTTCCGGGCAGCACACCTGCAGGCCCTGGCGCTCCTGCAGGGTCTGGATGAAGTTGCCGGCCTGCAGCAGCGATTCATGGGTTCCGGTATCGAGCCAGGCGCAGCCGCGCCCGAGGCGTTCGAGCCGGAGCGAACCGTCCTCCAGATAGCGCCGGTTGAGGTCGGTGATTTCCAGCTCGCCGCGCGGTGAGGGCTTCAGCTCGGCGGCGAAATCGCAAGCCCGTGCGTCATAGAAATACAGGCCGGTGACGGCATGGTGCGACTTGGGCCGGGCGGGCTTTTCCTCCAGCCCGATCACCCGGCCATCGGCATCGAACTCGGCCACGCCGTAGCGCTCCGGATCGCCGACCCGGTAGCCGAACACCGTGGCACCGTGCGTGCGCTGCGCCGCATCGCGCAGCTGCGCCTGCAGGCCGTGGCCGTGGAAGATGTTGTCGCCCAGAATCAGGCAGCTCGGCTCGCCGGCAACGAAGTCGCGCCCGATCAGGAAGGCCTGCGCCAGGCCGTCGGGGCTGGGCTGGGCCGCGTAGCGGATGTCCATGCCCCACTGGCGGCCGTCGCCCAGCAGGGTGCGGAACAGCGCCTGTTCGTGCGGGGTGTTGATCACCAGGACCTCGCGGATGCCGGCCATCATCAGGGTCGCGAGCGGGTAGTAGATCATCGGCTTGTCGTACACCGGCAGGAGCTGCTTGGAAACGCCCTGGGTGATCGGATACAGCCGGGTGCCGGAACCGCCGGCGAGGATGATGCCGCGCGGGGCGGCAGGGGTGTTCGATGTCATGTCGTCATCTGTAACGAGATTCGTAGAGCGCAGCTTGCTGCGCTGCTCCCATGTTTCACGTAGTGCAAGCGCAGCGAGCTGCGCCCTACTGGCCCAATCGCTCCATGCGGTAGCTGCCGTCCAGCACGCGGTTCACCCAGGCCTGATTGGCGAGGTACCAGTCCACGGTGCGCGCCATGCCGTGCTCGAAGCTGACCGTCGGACGCCAGCCCAGTTCCTGCTTGAGCTTGGAGGAATCGATGGCGTAGCGCCGGTCGTGGCCGGGGCGGTCCTTGACGAAGGTGATCTGTGCCGCGCGCGGCTTGCCGTCCTCGCGCGGCCGGCGCGCGTCGAGCAGGGCGCAGATGGCGTGGACCACGTCGATGTTGCGCCGCTCCGCATCCCCGCCGACGTTGTAGACCTCGCCCACGCGTCCGCGTGCCAGCACCGTGCGGATCGCCTCGCAGTGGTCTTCCACGTACAGCCAGTCGCGCACGTTGGCCCCATCGCCGTACACCGGCAGCGGCTCGCCGGCCAGCGCCTTGGCGATCATCAGCGGGATGAGCTTTTCGGGAAACTGGAAGGGGCCGTAGTTGTTGGAGCAGTTGGTGGTGAGAACCGGCAGCCCGTAAGTGTGGTGGAAGGCGCGCACCAGGTGGTCCGACGCGGCCTTCGAAGCCGAGTACGGCGAGTTGGGCGCATAGGGCGTGGTTTCGGTGAACCTGCCGGTATCGCCGAGCGAGCCGTAGACCTCGTCCGTGGAAACATGCAGGAAGCGGAACGCGGCGCGCTCGGCCTCCGGCAGCCCGCGCCAATGGTCGCGCGCGCATTCCAGCAGGGCGAGCGTGCCCACGACGTTGGTCTGCACGAACGCCGCCGGGCCGTCGATCGAACGGTCGACGTGGCTTTCGGCGGCGAAATTGATGATCGCCTGCGGCCGGTGCCCGGTCAGCAGGCTCGCTACCAGCGCGGCGTCGCCGATGTCGCCGTGCACGAAGCGGTGCCGCCCCGAGGCATCGAGACCGGCCAGGGTATCGAGGTTGCCGGCGTAGGTCAGCGCGTCGAGGTTGATGACCGTCCAACCGGCGGCCACCGCGCCGCGCACGAAGTTGCCGCCGATGAATCCGGCCCCGCCGGTGACGAGGACGGTGTTCATCAAAACGGAATGTCGTCGTCTTCGAAGGGCACATCCGCCGGCGGCGGAGGCGTGGCCGCACGCGGCGCAGGTGCCGGACGGTCACCGCCGCGCGCGCCGCCGTAACCGGCACCGCCGCGGGTTTCGAACTCGTCGTCGCGCGCGCGCGGCGCGGCGCGCTCGGGACGGGCACCGCCGCCGCCTTCGCCGCGGCTGCCCAGCATCTGCATCTCGTTGGCGATGATGTCGGTGCTGTAGCGCTCCACGCCGTCCTGGCCGGTGTACTTGTCGGTGCGCAGCGAGCCCTCGATATAGACCTGCGAGCCCTTGCGCAGGTACTCGCCCGCGATTTCCGCCAGGCGGCCGAAGAACTTCACCCGGTGCCACTCGGTGCGCTCCTGCTGCTCGCCGGTCTGCTTGTCGCGCCAGCTCTCGGAGGTGGCGATCCGGATCGAGGTGATGGCTGCACCGGACGTGGAGTAGCGGGTTTCCGGGTCAGCGCCCAGGTTGCCCACCAGGATGACCTTGTTGATGCCGCGCGCCATGTTCCTGATTCCTTTGGATTGCCGCGCCATTCGCGGCGGGATGACAGACTAGTATATCGTCGCGACGCGAATGCCCGGAAATAGCCGTATCCGGGCCTGCGACTTTTCCGCATTCGCGCATCGGAAAGCCGCCACGGCGGACCGTATAATGCGCCAATGACGATTGCCGCCTCCGCCCCGACGCCGCCTCCCGCGACAGCCCTGGCCCCCGATGCGATCGGGCGGCTCGTGAAACACGATCTGGACGGGGTCGATGCCCTGATCCGGGCGCGGTTGGCGTCCGACGTGCTGCTGATCAACCAGGTGGGCGAGCACATCGTCGGGGCCGGCGGCAAGCGCCTGCGCCCGCAGCTGCACCTGATCGCGGCGCGCGCGCTCGGCTACGCCGGCCAGGATCACCTGCAGCTGGCGGCGGTGATCGAATTCATCCATACCTCCACCCTCCTGCACGACGATGTGGTGGACGAGTCCGACCTGCGGCGCGGGCGCAAGACCGCCAACGCGCTGTGGGGCAACGCCGCCAGCGTGCTGGTCGGCGACTTCCTCTATTCGCGCAGCTTCCAGCTGATGGTCGAACTGGATCGCATGGCGGTGATGCAGGTGCTGGCCAACACCACCAACGCCATCGCCGAAGGCGAGGTGCTGCAGCTCCTGCACGTCAACAACCCGAACGTGGACGAGGCCGCCTACCTGCGCGTGATCGAACGCAAGACCGCGGTGTTGTTCGCCGCCGCCACGCGCCTGGGCGCGGTGCTTTGCGATCTGGATGCGCGCCACGGTGCCGCACTGCACGCTTATGGCCTCAACCTGGGCTATGCCTTCCAGATCGCCGACGACGTGCTCGACTACACCGCCGACGCCGCGGCGCTGGGCAAGAATCTTGGCGACGACCTGGCCGAGGGCAAGGCCACCCTGCCGTTGATCCACGCCATGTCCCGCGCCGACGTGGCCACCCGCCAGCGCCTGCGCGAGATCGTGCAGGCGGGCGACGCGGAGGCGATGCCCGAAGTGCTTGCCGCCATCGAGACGGCCGGCAGCATCGCCTACAGCCACCAGCGCGCCGTCGACTACGCCGATGCCGCCGAGCGCGCGCTGGGGACGCTGCCGGAGAACGCCTGGACGGCGGCATTGCGGGGGCTGGCGCGCTATGCGGTGGATCGGGATTTTTGATCGGCAGGCCGTCTACGCCGCCCTGCCGTAGGTCGGCCCTACGTGGCCGACGCAGGAGTGCCATGCGGCCAGGCCGTCGGGGACGTAGCCCCGACCTACACCGAGCGCCCCTCCGTTTGCACGGAGGGGCGGGTTTTCCCCAATGCTGGGCGTGACTCAGCCTGCGTGCTGCACCAGCTGTGCCAGGCGGCGCAGCGCCACCGAGGCCGTCGGGTAGTCCAGCTCACGCTGGCTGCGCACTTCCTGGAGCATGGCCACCGTGAAGCGCAGGCCCGACTCCTCGCGCGCCAGCCAGGCCGTGAGGCGATCAGCGGGTTTGCCGGCACCCGATTGCAGCACCTGGGCCACCAGCGCGCTTTGCTGCGACTGCAGTTCGTCACGCAGTGAGCCGCGCGCCAGCGCGTGCCAGCGTCCGTCCACCGGCAGCGTATCGATGCGTTCGCCGAACCAGGCCAGGTTCAGCGCCTGGCCGAGTCCGAAGTAGGTGCGAGCCACGTCGAGCACCTCGAAGCCGTTGTCCAGCGCCACCTGCACGATGTCCAGCGCGCTGCCGAGGAAAGGCATGGACGCCAGCTGCTCGGCCATTTCCTGCGGGAAGCCTTCATCCATCCAGCGCGCGCGCGCGTCGGCGTGTGCCAGGCGGTCCTGTTCGGACAACACCTGATCCAGGGAGGTGCGCAGGGCCGCGACGCCGGCGCCGTAGCGTTCCACCGAGGCTGCGATGTCGAGGTTCACGCCCGGCAGGTTGAGCAGCCAGCGCGTCATGCCGCGCAGCTTGTTCCAGACGAGCATCAGCGCGTCCAGGCGGGAGCGGTCGGGCACCGAAAGGCTGAGTGCGTCGATGCCTTGCCACAGGCTGCGCGCCTCGCCGATCACGCGGGCAATGGTGTAGGCCTTGGCCACCTGCGCGGCGGTTTCGCCGGTGTCTTCCTGCATGCGCAGCAGGAAGGTGGCGCCCATGCGGTTGACCATGGAGTTGGTCACGGCGGTCGCGATGATCTCGCGCTTCAGGCGGTGGCGCTGCATGTTGGGAGCGAAGCGCTCCTGCAGCGGCTTGGGGAAGTAACGCTGGAGTTCGGCCGACAGGAACGGATCTTCCGGCACGTCGGAATCGATCAGCTGGTTGTAGACCGTCATCTTGGCGTAGGCGAGCAGCACCGCCAGCTCCGGCCGGGTGAGGCCTTCGCCGCGCGCCTTGCGCTCGGAGAGCTCCGCGTCGGAAGGCAGGTATTCGATCTGGCGATCCAGCAGGCCCTGGCTCTCCAAGGTGCGGATGAAGTGCTGCTTGGAGCCTAGGCGGGTCACGCTCATGCGCTCCATGAGCGACAGCGCTTCGTTCTGGCGCACGTTGTCGCGCAGCACCAGATCGGCCACTTCGTCGGTCATCTCGTGCAGCAGCGCGGCGCGCGACTGCACGTCGAGCTGGCCATGGGCCACCGCGTCGTTGAGCAGGATCTTGATGTTGACTTCGTGGTCGGACGTGTCCACGCCGGCGGAGTTGTCGATGGCATCGGTGTTGAGGATGACGCCGGCCTGCGCCGCCTCGATGCGGCCGCGCTGGGTCATGCC
This sequence comes from Denitratimonas tolerans, assembly GCF_037203605.1. Classification (NCBI taxonomy): domain Bacteria; kingdom Pseudomonadati; phylum Pseudomonadota; class Gammaproteobacteria; order Lysobacterales; family Lysobacteraceae; genus Denitratimonas; species Denitratimonas tolerans. The sequence goes on along the minus strand of NZ_JBBDHC010000002.1, from coordinate 258,643 downwards.
CAGGTTGCCGCCCTCGCCGATGATGCGGCAGCGCAGCTGGTTGCCGTTGACGCGGATGGCGTTGTTGGCGCGGTCGCCCACCTCTGCGTGGGTTTCTGAGCTGGCCTTGATGTAGGTGCCGATGCCGCCGTTGTAGAGCAGGTCCACCGGCGCGCAGAGCGCGGCCGTGATCAGCTCGTTGGGCGTCAGGTGCTCGGTGTCTTCGGGCAGGACGAGTAGCGCGCGGATTTGCGGGGTGATCGCGATGGATTTGAGGCTGCGCGGGAACACGCCGCCGCCGGCCGAGATCAGCGCGGGGTTGTAGTCGGCCCAGGACGAGCGCGGCAGGTTGAACAGGCGCTCGCGCTCGGCGTAGGAGGTGGCGGCGTCCGGATTGGGGTCGATGAAGATGTCGCGGTGGTCGAACGCGACGACCAGGCGGGTGTGCCTGGACAGCAGCATGCCGTTGCCGAACACGTCGCCCGACATGTCGCCGATGCCCACGCAGGTGAAGTCCTCGTTCTGGCAGTCGCGCCCGAGCGCGAGGAAATGGCGCTTGACCGATTCCCAGGCACCGCGCGCGGTGATGCCCATGCCCTTGTGGCTGTAGCCCACCGAGCCGCCCGAGGCGAAGGCGTCGCCCAGCCAGAAGCCTTCCTCCAGCGCCAGGCCGTTGGCGATGTCGGAAAAGCGCGCCGTGCCCTTGTCCGCGGCCACGACCAGGTAGGGATCGTCCTCGTCGTGGCGCACCACGTCCGGCGGCGGCACGATCTTGCCTTCGACGATGTTGTCGGTGATGTCGAGCATCGAGCCGATGAAAAGCTTGTAGCAATCGATGCCCTCGGCCTGCACCGCTTCGCGGTCGGTGGGCGGGCGCTTGACGAAAAAGCCGCCCTTGGCACCCACCGGCACGATGACGGTGTTCTTCACCATCTGCGCCTTCACCAGACCCAGCACCTCGGTGCGGAAGTCCTCGCGACGATCCGACCAGCGCAGGCCGCCGCGCGCCACCGGGCCGAAGCGCAGGTGGGTGCCTTCCACGCGCGGGCCGTAGACGAAGATTTCGCGGTAGGGGCGCGGCTTGGGCGATTCGGGCATCGCCGAGGGATCGATCTTGAACGCGATGACCTCCTGCGCGCGGGGCTTCTGACGCTGGTAGAAGCTGGTGCGCAGGGTTGCGAGCATCGCGGTCTTGAAGCTGCGCAGGATGCGGTCTTCGTCGATGCTCTCGACCCGGTCCAGCACCGCCAGCAGCGCCTGGTGCGCGGCGTCCATCTGGGCGTGGCGCCCATCGAGGCGCGCGGCGATGACCGGCTCGACCGCCTTCATCGCGGCCTCATCGGCACCCACCAGCGCCTGCAGTTCGGTACCGAAATCCTTCTGGCCGGCGGCCTTCTGCGCGCTGTCCTCGTCCGGATGGAAGCGTGCTTCGAACAGTTCGACCAGGAGACGGGCAACGAGCGGATAGCGCGCCAGCGTTTCTTCCATGTAGCTCTGCGAGAACGGCACCCCGACCTGCAAGAGGTACTTGGCGTAGCCGCGCAGCATGGCGACCTGACGCCAGTCCAGGCGTGCGGCCAGGATCAGGCGGTTGAACCCGTCGCTCTCGGCGCGCCCGCGCCAGATGTTCTCGAAGGCCTGTTCGAAGCGCGCGCGCACGGCGTCCACGTCGACCGTGCCGATGGCCTCGATCTCGAAGTCCTGGATGAAGGTGCCGGCATCATCCAGGTGCACGGCGTAGGGGCGCTCGGTCTGGATGCGCAGTCCGAGGTTTTCCAGCAGCGGCAGTGCCTCGGAAAGCGAGATGTCGCTGCCGGTGCGGTAGATCTTGAAGCGCAGCTGCGGCGTCCTGTCCTTGGCGCGGTGCAGGTAGAGGTTCAGACCGAGGCCATCATCACGCTCCAGCGCGGCGAGGCGGATCACGTCGTCGGCCGCCACCTCGGGTGCGACTTCCGCGACATAGCCGGCCGGCAGGGCGCGGGCAAAACGGTTGGCGAGTTTCTGCCCTTCGGCTTCGCCGCAGCGCTGCACGAGGTGTTCACGCAGGGCGTCGTGCCAGCTGCGAACGATGCCAGCCATCTGCTGGTTGAGGTCATCCACGTCTACGTTCTCCGGTGTACCCGCCTTGGGGCGGACGATCATGTGCATTTGCGCCAGCGGCGAAGAGCCGACGTGGCTGGTGGTGTCGATCTGCTGGCCGTTGAGTGCCGCCATCAGGAGGTCCTCGATGCGCTGGCTGACCTCGGCGTTGAAGCGGTCGCGCGGTACGTAGGCCAGGATCGAAAAAAAGCGGCCGAAGCGGTCGCGGCGCAGGAACAGGCGCGGGCGGATCCGTTCCTGCAGCGCCAGCACGCTCATCGCGGTGCGGTGCAGTTCGCGCGAATTGCTCTGGAACAGTTCGTCGCGCGGCAGGATCTCGAGGATCTGGCGCAGGGCCTTGCCGCTGTGGCTGTCTGGTGCCAGCCCCGACTGGTTCATCACGAAGGCGTGGCGCTGGCGCACCAGCGGAATGTCCCAGGCACGCGCGCTGTACGCGCTGGAGGTGAACAGGCCGATGAAGCGGCGTTCGCCGGTCGTGCGCCCGGCGGCATCGAACTGGAGCACGCCGATGTAGTCCATGTAGCCGGCGCGGTGCACCGTGGAGCGGGCGTTGGTCTTGGTCAGGATCAATGCGTCCGGTTCGCTTTGCGCGGCGGTGAGCGAGTCGAGCACGCCGCGCACCGAGCGCGGGCGGCCGGCGCGCTGGTTGCTGCGCAAAAGGCCCAGGCCGCCTTCCGGCAGGGCGCGCAGGACCGTGTCATCGGGCGAGGAGCCCAGCGCGTACTCGCGATAGCCCAGGAACACGAAGTGGTCGTCCGCGACCCAGCGCAGGAATTCGCAGGCTTCGTCCACGCGCTCGCGTGGCAGGCCCGAACCGGCCTGCGACAGGTGTTCGGCGCTTTCAAGCGCGCGATCGCGCATGGCGCGCCAATCGGTGACGCAGGCGCGCACGTCATCGAGCGCCGAGAGGATGGCGCGCTCAAGCCGAAGGAATGCCGCCGGGCCGATCTGGCGGTCGATCTCGATGTGCATCACCGATTCGGTGGCCCCGCTGCCCAGTCGCGTGGCGACACCGCTGGCGTCGCGCTCCACGTCGATCACCGGGTGGCCGAGGACGTGGATGCCGACCTGGGCCGCGTCGAGCACCATGCTGACCGAGTCCACGAGGAAGGGCATGTCGTCGTTGGCGATCTGGATCACCGTGTGCGGCGACTCCCAGCCGTGCGCCTCCAGCGTCGGGTTGAAGATGCGCAGGGCCGTCGTTCCCGGCGCACGCTGCTGCAGGAACTCGAGGTATCCGCGGGCGAGTGCCGCCCATGCAGCGGGCGCGCGGATCGCGTACTCCTCCGCCTCCATGCGGGCATAGAACGCCCGCGCGAAAAGGTCGGCGTCGTGTGCCTTGTTGGCAGGCACGCTGCCGCGCAGCGCGTCGAGGACCGCCCCGAGCCGTGCGTCGGCTGTCGGGGCGGTTGAATCGGAAAGGGTGGTCATCGTGAACCGAAAGGTTGGGAACACGGCCGGAAATTATGCCACCACGGCATCGGCTTCGGTGGCCTTGCAGCGTGCCCGGGGTGCTTTGCCGGGATATTTCGCAGCCGCGGGGTCACGGCGGGTTCAGCCTTGCGCCGCGGCGCTTGCGGCGCAGTCCGCGCCATACGCCGGGGCATGTGCGCCGCGCGACGGGTGCCGCCGGATGCCGGCATTGGAGTAAGTGCGCGCTTCGCGCTAGAGTTTTCCTCCCGCCACCCGCTGCTGCGAGAGTGTGTAATGAGCGCGACTTCCCCTGCCGCCCCCCTGATCGGAATCACCGGCATCATCCGGCGTCTGGCGATGGACGGCGTACTCACCGAAGCCGATGCCCGACGCGCACAGGATGAAGCAGGCAAGGAGCGCAAGCCGATCCCGGTCTGGCTGATGGAAAAACGCCTGGCCAGCGCGGCCCAGATTGCCGCGGCGAACTCGCTGGAGTTCGGCATGCCGCTGTTCGACGTGACCTCGATGGACCTGCGCCAGGCACCGACCAAGCTGGTCTCCGAGCAGACCATGACCACCCACCAGGTGCTGCCGCTGTTCAAGCGCGGCACCCGCCTGTACGTGGGCCTCGCCGACCCAACCAACACCCGCGGCCTGGACGACGTCAAGTTCCAGACCAACCTGTTCACCGAGGCGATCCTCGTCGATGCCGACCAGCTGCGTCGTGGCATCGAGACCGCGCTGATGGCGACCGACTCCTTCGATGCCGGCGGCGAAGACGACGAGGGACTTGCCGACCTCGAATCCTCGACGGGAGACGATGACGAGGATGCCGGCGGCGGCGTGGATGCCAAGGGCGACGACACCCCGGTGGTGAAGTTCGTCAACAAGATGCTGGTGGATGCGATCAAGCGCGGTGCCTCGGACGTGCACTTCGAGCCCTATGAATCCGAGTACCGCGTGCGCTACCGGATGGACGGCATCCTGCGCACCGTGGCCAAGCCGCCGGTCAAGCTCAACCCGCGCATTTCCTCGCGCCTGAAGGTGATGAGCGGCCTGGACATCGCCGAGCGGCGCGTGCCGCAGGACGGGCGCATCAAGCTCAACCTTTCCAAGAACAAGGCGATGGACTTTCGCGTCAGCACCTGCCCGACGCTGTTCGGCGAGAAGATCGTGCTGCGTATCCTGGACGGCAGCGCGGCCAAGCTGGGCATCGACATGCTGGGCTACGAGGACGACCAGAAGCAGCTCTTCCTGGACGCCATCGCGAAACCGTACGGCATGGTGCTGGTGACCGGCCCCACCGGCTCGGGCAAGACCGTGTCGCTCTACACCGCGCTCAACATCCTCAACACCGACGCGCGCAACATTTCAACGGTGGAGGATCCGGTGGAAATCCGCGTGCCCGGCATCAACCAGGTGCAGCAGAATGCCAAGCGCGGCATGACGTTTTCCGTGGCCCTGAGGAGCTTCCTGCGTCAGGACCCGGACGTGGTGATGGTGGGCGAAATCCGCGATCTGGAAACCGCCGAGATCGCGGTCAAGGCCGCACAGACCGGCCACATGGTGCTGTCCACCCTGCACACCAACGATGCGCCGCAGACGGTTTCGCGCCTGATGAACATGGGCATCGCCCCGTTCAACATCATTTCCTCGGTGTCGCTGGTCATCGCCCAGCGCCTGGCGCGGCGCCTGTGCCAGCACTGCAAGAAGCCGATGGCGCTGCCCGACCATGCGCTTCTGGCCGAAGGATTCACCCAGCAGCAGATCGATGCCGGCCTGCACCTGTTCGATGCCGTGGGCTGCGACCAGTGCAACGAGGGCTACAAGGGGCGCACCGGCATCTACCAGGTGATGCCGCTGACCGAGGAGATCCAGAAGATCATCCTGGAAGGAGGCAATTCGATGCAGATCGCCGAGGCTGCGCAGCGCGCCGGCATCAACGATCTGCGCCAGTCGGCGATCCGAAAGTGCGCGGCCGGCGTCACCAGCCTGGCCGAGATCAACCGCGTCACCAAGGATTGATCACGCGGCACCGGGAAGGGTGCCGCGTCGGCCGCGTCAGACGCGCCCGGCGAATTCGCCGGTGGCGGTGTTGACCCAGATCTTCTCGCCGTTGGAAATGTATTCGGGCACCTGGATTTCGATGCCGGTGCTGAGGCGGGCGGGCTTGGGGCGCTTGGTCGCGGTGCCGCCCCTGAGTTCGGGCGGGGTGTCGATCACCTCCAGTTCCACGCTCTGGGGCAACTGCAGGCCCACCGGCGCATCGTCGATGATCTGCACGTAGCAGTCCTTGAGGCCGTCGCTGATGTAACCGGCGCTGTCGCCGATCAGCTCGGGCCCAAGCACGTACTGGGTGTAATCCTCGTCGTCCATGAAGACGAAGGCGTCGCCGTCCATGTAGGAATAGCTGCAGGAGCGCCGGCTCAGCTCCACCTCCTTGAGCTCATCGTCCGCGCGCAGGCTCAGGTCGAGCTTGCTGCCGGCCGGTACGCTGTAGAGGGTGAAGCGGAAGGTGACGTTGCCACCGCGCGCGGTGGGGGAACTGCGCTCGATGTCGCGCACCTGGTAGATGCCGCCGTTGTGCTCGACGACGTTGCCCTTGCGGACATCGGATGCCTTCATGGGAGAAATCCTGCTGGGGAGTTACTTGGGCTGCAGCCGGATCGCGCCATCGACGCGGATCGCGCTGCCGTTGAGGTAGCCGTTGCGGAGGATGTAGGCGACCGTGTCGGCAAACTCGGCCGGATCGCCCAGACGCGAAGGGAAGGGCACCTGCGCGCACAGCGACTGGTAGATCGCCTCGGGCATGCCGTCGACCATCGGGGTGTGGAAGACGCCCGGCGCGATCGCCATCACGCGCACGCCGATGCGGGTGAACTCGCGCGCCAGCGGCAGGGTCATGCCGATCACGCCGCCTTTGCTGGCAGCGTAGGCAGCCTGCCCGATCTGGCCTTCCCAGGCCGCGATGGAGGCGGTGAAGGTGATCGCCCCGCGCTCGCCGTCGGCATTGGCCTCGTTGTGCTGCATCAGGTTCGCGGCGGCCTTGGCGATGTTGAAGCTGCCGATGAGGTTCACCCGCACCGTGGTGGCGAAGCGCTCCAGCGGCATCGGGCCCTCGCGCCCGAGGGTGCGCCCGGCGCCGAGGATGCCGGCACAGCAGACCGCGGCGTTGAGTCCGCCCATCTGCTCGCGCGCCTGCGCCAGCGCGGTTTCCGCGGCGGCCTCGTCGCTCACGTCCAGGTGCAGGTAGCGGGCGGCCTCGCCCAGTTCGGCGGCCGCGGCCGCGCCCCTTTCGTTGTTGAGGTCGAGCAGGGTGACGCGACCGCCGTCGGCGACGATGCGCCGCGCGGCGGCCAGGCCGAGGCCGGAGGCGCCGCCGGTGACAACGGCGCGGACATCACTGGATTTCATCGTGCGGGTTCCTGGGAGCATGCGAAGACAGGGCCCGCATTGTAGCGGCCGGGCCCGCCGCGCGGGACCGGCGGCGGGCTGTGCCTTCAGCGTGCTTTCGGCGCCGGCCGGCGGATCAGGCCGGCGCCGCCTCCGCCGCCTCGGACTTGGCCAGCGGCAGGATCTTGAGGCCGGCCCAGGCCATGAACAGGGCGACGAGCGGCCCCGCCAGGTTGAAGAAGGCGTAGGGCAGGTAGTCGAAGGTGGCTACGCCCAGAGTCGCCGCCATGTAGGCACCGCAGGTGTTCCAGGGCACCAGCGGCGAGGTGATGGTGCCGCCGTCCTCCAGCGCGCGAGAGAGGTTTTCCGGGGCCAGGCCGCGGCGCCGGTACTCGGGCTGGTAGAGCCGCCCGGGAATCACCAGGGCCATGTACTGGTCGGCGGCCACCACGTTGGTGCCGAAGGCGGTGACGATGGTCGCGGCGATCAGCGAGCCGGCCGACTTGGCCGCCGCCAGCACGCTGCGGATCATGCGCTCCAGCAGGCCGGTGCGCTCCATCACCGCGCCGAAGCCCAGCGCGCAGATGATCAGCAGGACCGTATTGAGCATGCTGATCAGGCCGCCGCGGGTCAGCAGGCTGTCGACCGCCGCGTTCCCGGTATCGGCCTGGTAGCCGTCGATGACCGCCTTCCAGGCGCCCGCCAGCAGGGCCAGGGGCCGGGACAGCTCCTCGTCGTCGGCCAGCGCCACGGTCAGGTCGGGCTGGAAGAGCACCGCGAACAGGCCGCCGAGCAGGGCGCCGATCATGATCGTGGGAATGGCCGGGAAGCGCTTGACCGCCAGCACGAAGACCACCACCAGCGGGATCAGCAGGTACCAGCCCAGCGCGTAGTGCTCGCCCAGCAGCACCGGCAGGTCGCCGAAGCCGACCTCATTGCTGCCGCCGTGGCTGCCGAACAGGCCGATCGACGTGAACAGCACCAGAGCGATGGCGATGCTCGGGAAGGTGGTCCAGGTCATGTGGCGGATGTGCGAGAACAGCTCGGCGCCGGCCGCCGCCGGGGAGATGATGGTGGTGTCCGAGATCGGCGACATCTTGTCGCCGAAGTAGGCGCCGGAAATCACCGCGCCGGCGGTGATTTCCGGCGACATGTCCAAGCCCTGGGCGACGCCGATCAGCGCCACGCCCAGGGTGCCCGCCACTGTCCACGAGCTGCCGATGGCCATCGCCACGATGGCGCAGATCAGGCATGCGGCCGGGTAGAAGTAGGCCGGATGCAGCAGCTTCATGCCGTAGACGATCAGCGTCGGCACCGTGCCGCTGAGGATCCAGGTGCCGATCAGCGCACCCACCCACAGGAGGATGAAGATCGGCACCACGGCCAGCGCCACGCCGTGCACCAGGTGGTCCTGGATGTCGCGCCAGGCGATGCCGTTGCGCAGCCCGACGAGGGCCGCCACGCCGGCTGCCAGCATCAGCACGATCGGGCTGGCCCCGGAGGAGGCGTCGTCGCCGTACAGATAGACGGCGCCGACCAGCCCGACGATGAGGAACAGCAGCGGCGTCAGCGCCTGGAGCAGGCTGGGCTCGCGCGGGGATGCTGCGGTCATGGGGAGTGCGTCCGGGCCGCCGGGATCAGCGCTTGCGCAGCTTGCTGTGGCGGTAGCCGTAGGCGAAGTAGATCACCATGCCGATGGCGGTCCAGCCCACCATCAGACGCCAGTGCTCGGAAAACGGCTGGATGAACAGGTAGAGGCAGGCGGCGGCACCCAGGATGGAAACGGCCCACACCGCGCGCACGCGGAACGGGCGCGGCAGATCCGGGCGGGTATAGCGCAGGATCAGGACGCCGATGCATACCGTGGTGAAAGCCAGAAGCGTGCCCATGGAAACCAGCTCGCCCAGCAGGCCGATCGGGAACAGGCCAGCGAGGATGGCGGCCACGGTGCCCACGATGATGGTGCTGATGTAGGGCGTGCGGAACTTCGGGTGGACCTTGCCGAACACGGCCGGCAGCAGGCCGTCCTTGGACATCGAGTAGAAGATGCGCGGCTGGCCCATCAGCATCACCAGGATCACCGAGGACAGGCCGGCGATGGCACCCAGTTCCACCAGCCACTTGAGCCAGGCCAGCGAGGGGTAGGCTTCCAGCGCGGTGGCGACCGGCTTGGCGGTGCCGAGCTGGGTGTAATGCATCATGCCGGTGAGGACCGCGGCCACGACGATGTAGATGATGGTGCACAGGAACAGCGAGCCGAGGATGCCGATGGGCATGTCGCGCTGCGGGTTCTTGGCTTCGCCGGCTGCCGTGGATACCGCGTCGAATCCGATGTAGGCGAAGAACACCACCGCCGCACCGCGCACGATGCCGCTGTAGCCGAACTGGCCCGGGCCGGTGTTTTCCGGGATGAAGGGCACCCAGTTGTCGGGGTTGATGAACTGGATGCTGAATGCCACGAACAGCAGGATCACGGTGACCTTGATCGCCACGATGATCGAGTTGACGAAGGCCGACTGGGTGATGCCGACGTAGCACAGCCCGCTGATCGCAGCGACGATGAAGACCGCCGGCAGGTTCACGATGGCGCCGCTCATCACGATCTCCGAGCCGGAGATGGTCAGCGGCGCCGAAGACAGCGCGGCCGGCAGGGCCATGCCGAGATTGCCGAGGAAACTGTTGAGATAGCCCGACCAGCCGACCGCCACGGTGGAGGCGGCAAAGAGGTATTCCAGCACCAGGTTCCAGCCGATGAACCAGGCGATGAACTCGCCCAGGGTGGCGTAGGAGTAGGAGTAGGCGCTGCCCGAGACCGGCATCATCGCGGCGAACTCGGCGTAGCACAGGCCAGCCAGGGCGCAGGCGAAACCGGCCAGGACGAAGCTCAGCACAAGGGCCGGACCGGCGTGCGCGGCCGCAGCGTGGCCGGTGAGCACGAAGATGCCCGCGCCGATCACCGCGCCGATGCCCAGCATCACCAGCTGCCGGGCGGTGAGGGTGCGCTTGAGGGTGGCCTCGCCTTCGAGACTGCCTTCCACCGGCTCGCCCGCATCGACGTGGCCCGATGGTGCGATCGGCTTGGTGGCCAACAGGTTCTTGAGCATGCGGTGTTTCCCCTCGCGGCAAATGGCGAATCCGAAAAGCGGCAGGACGCAGCCTGCCGCAATGAGCGCCGAACCTTAACGCGGCCTGAGAGCCGCATCAAGCGCGAAACGCGATGTTCACGGTCATACTGCAGCGCCGCGATGCCACGAGCCTTTCCTGATGCCGCTCCATTCGCCATTGCACGCTGCATTGCAGCATCACGCGCATGCCGTGCCCGATCAGCGCGATGCCGTCGAAATCTTCCTCGCCTTCCTGCGCTCGAACCCGGGCGTTTTCGAGCGCAGCCACCCGCCGGGGCACTTCACCGGCTCGGCCTGGCTGGTCAGTGCGGACGGCGCTCGCGTGCTCCTGACACACCATCGCAAGCTCGGGCGCTGGTTCCAGCCTGGCGGCCACGCCGATGGCGATACGGACCTCGTGCGCGTGTCGCTGCGCGAGGCCAGCGAGGAATCGGGCCTGTCCGATCTGGTGGTGGAGCCGGCGATCTTCGACCTGGATCGCCACCTGATCCCGGCGCGCGGCACTGAGCCTGCGCACTGGCACTACGACGTGCGCCACGTCGTGCGGGCGACCGGGAGCGAGGCGTTCAGCGTGGGCGAGGAATCGCTCGATCTGGCCTGGCGAAGCGTCGCCGAACTGCCGGAAGACGCCTCGCTGGATGCCTCGATCCGCCGCATGGCGCGGCGCTGGCTGGCGCGCCAGGCGGCATCGTGAGGCCGCCGCAACGCGGGTCGGCTACTGGACCGGGCCGTCCTCGCGCAGGAATCCGGTGCGCACAGCTTCGCAGCGCCCCTGCACGCACTCGCAGCCGCTGATGGCGGGAAAACCGCAGACGCCGCTCGTGCCCGAGGCCGCGCAGGCGGCTTTCACCTGATCGGGAAACGTGGGGCTGTCGACGTTGACGCAGGCCGGATAGTAGCCGCAGCAGTTGCCGACGTTCTTGACGGCGCAGTCGGCGTCGATGCGGCACGAATAGTCGACTTCGCCGATCGCGCCGGTGCCGTCCTTGGCCGTGCTGGCATCGCCTTTCGCGGGGGGCATGAGGTCCTCGTCCAGGGTGTACCGCTCCTCCTCGTCCGCGTCGTCGGGTTCGAACGAGTCGGCGACGACGGCCGCGGGTGGCGCGGCGTCCGCATCCTCCGGTGCCGCCACCTCGCGCGGTGTGCCGCAGGCCGCCAGCAGCACCAGCAGCACGGCGAATGCGAAGTAGCGCAGCGCGGGGCGCATCAGGCGCTCCAGGTGTCGCGCAGGGTCACCACGCGGTTGAACACCGGGCGCGCGGGCGCGTGGTCGTAGCGATCGGCGGCGAAGTAGCCGCTGCGTTCGAACTGGAAGCGGGTTTCCGGCTCAACCTCGGCCGCGGCCGGCTCGACGTAACCTTGCACCACGCGGCGCGAATCAGGATTGATGAAGTCGCGGTAGGTCTTGCCGTCGGCATCCACGTCCGGGTCGGGCACGGTGAAGAGGCGGTCGTAGAGTCGGATCTCGGCCGCAATCGCGCGCCGCGCGCAGACCCAGTGGATCGTGCCCTTGACCTTGCGATCCACCGCGCTGCCGCCGGGGCGGGTGTCCGGATCGAGCGTGGCGCGCAGTTCGACGATGCGTTCGCCCTCGCGGATGACCTCCTCGCAGCGGATGATGCCCACGCCGCGCAGGCGCACTTCGCCGCCGGGCACCAGGCGCTTGAATCCCTTGGGCGGAACCTCGGCGAAATCCTCGCGCTCGATCCACAGCAGGCGCGAGAAGGGCACGCTGCGCTGGCCCATGGACGCATCCTTGGGATGGTTCGGAAAATCCAGGGTTTCGGCGTGGTCGTCGGGCAGGTTGGTCAGCACCAGCCTGAGCGGATCGATCACCGCCAGCCGGCGCGGCGCGTGGGCGTCGAGGTCCTCGCGGATGCAGCCTTCCAGCACCGAGTAGTCGATCAGCGAGTTCTGCTTGGAGATGCCGATGCGATCGGTGAACAGGCGCAGCGCCGCGGGCGTCGCGCCGCGGCGGCGGATGCCCTGCAGGGTCGGCATGCGCGGATCGTCCCAGCCGTCGACCAGGCCGTCGTTCACCATCGCGAGCAGTTTTCGCTTGCTCATGACGAGGTAGTTGAGGTTGAGGCGCGAGAACTCGATCTGGCGCGGCTTGGCGGCGGTGTTGGGGAAACCTCTCGCCACCAGCGGTGCCATCAGTTCGGGGTGGCCGGCGAGGTCCACCTTGTCCACGCACCAGTCGTAGAGCGGGCGGTGGTCCTCGAACTCCAGCGTGCACAGCGAGTGGGTGATGCCTTCGATCGCATCGCCCAGCGCGTGCGCCATGTCGTACATCGGATAGATGCACCAGGCGTTGCCGGTGTTCTGGTGCGGGGTGTGCTTGATGCGGTACAGCGCCGGGTCGCGCAGGTTGATGTTGCCCGAGGCCATGTCGATCTTGGCGCGCAGGGTGCGCGCGCCGTCGGGGAACTCGCCGGCGCGCATGCGGCGGAACAGGTCGAGATTCTCCTCCACGCTGCGGTTGCGCCAGGGCGACTCGCGCCCCGCCTCGGTCAGGCTGCCGCGATAGGCGCGGACGTCCTCGGCGGAGAGATCGCAGACGAAGGCGTCGCCCTGCGCGATGAGCTTCTCGCAGGCGAGGTAATACACCTCGAAGTAGTCCGAGGCGTGGCGCAGCTCGCTCCATTCGAAGCCCAGCCAGCGCACGTCGTCCTGGATGGCCCGGACGTACTCGGGATCTTCCCTGGCCGGGTTGGTGTCGTCGAAGCGCAGGTTGCAGCGCCCGCCGAACTCCTGCGCGATGCCGAAATCCAGGCAAATCGCCTTGGCGTGGCCGATGTGGAGATAGCCGTTGGGTTCGGGCGGGAAGCGCGTCTGGATCGCGCCGTGCTTGCCCGACGCGAGATCCTCGCGGACGATCTGGCGGATGAAGTCGTTGCGTTCTGGCGCGGCGGGCGTAGCGTCGGACATGGCGGCATGCGGAGCGGAAAAGGGAAGTGTAACCGGCGTCAGGGCGGCGCTTGCCGCGCCTGTGCGCTGGGTCAGGGGGCGGTGCGGCTCAGCTCGTGCACGGCATCGACCAGCGCCTTGAGATGGTCGGGCTTCACGTCCGGGGTGATGCCGTGGCCAAGGTTGAAGACGTGGCCGGGGCCGGGGCCGTAGCTTTGCAGCACCGCGGCGGCTTCGCTGCGGATGCGTTCTGGCGAGGCGAACAGCACCGCCGGGTCGAGGTTGCCCTGCAGCGCCACGCGCCCGCCGGTGCGCCGACGCGCCTCTTCCAGCGTCACCGACCAGTCCACCCCGATGCCTTCGGCACCGCTGTCGGCCAGGGCTTCCAGATGCGGCGCATTGCCCTTGCCGAACAGGATCAGCGGAGTGCGATTTCCACCTTCGCCGCGCGGCAGTTCCTGCGCGATGCGGGTGAGGTAGCGCAGCGAGAACTCGCGGTACATCGCCGGCGCAAGCACGCCGCCCCAGGTGTCGAAGATCTGCAGCGCCTGCGCGCCGGCCTCGCGCTGGGCGGCGAGGTAGGCGATCACGGCCTGTGTCACCACGTCCAGCAGGCGATGCAGGGTGGCCGGATCGTCGTACATCATCGCCTTGATGCGGGCGAAATTGTCGCTGCTGCCGCCTTCGACCATGTAGCAGGCGAGCGTCCAGGGGCTGCCGGAAAATCCGATCAGCGGCACGCGGCCATCGAGCTCGCGCCGGATCAGGGAAACCGCGTCGGTGACATAGCCCAGTTCCGCTCCGATATCGGGCACGGCAAGCCTGGCCACGTCGGCGGCGCTGCGCACCGGACGCTCGAACTTCGGGCCTTCGCCTTCGACGAAATACAGGCCCAGCCCCATCGCATCGGGCACGGTGAGGATGTCGGAGAACAGGATCGCCGCGTCGAGTTCGAAACGCTCCAGCGGCTGCAGGGTGACTTCACAGGCCAGCTCCGGGGTTTTCGCCAGCGCCAGGAAGCTGCCGGCGCGGGCGCGGGTGGCGCGATACTCGGGCAGGTAGCGTCCGGCCTGGCGCATGATCCAGACGGGGGTGCAGTCGACGGGCTCGCGCCGCAGCGCGCGCAGGAAACGATCGTTTTTCATGGTGTGGTTCCGGGTGGGGCCGACTCAGGCGGCATCGGGGTGTGGGCCGCGGACCTCGAATCCGCGCCGGGCATGTTCGGCGCGGGCCGCCTCGAAGGCGTCCACGGCCTGTGCGCGGGACAGGAACAGCGCGCGCCGCACCTGGCTGCGACCGCCGGCCTGCCCGGTTTCCCGGATCAGTTCCCAGCCGCCGAGCAGGTCCTCCTGCAGCACCAGCCGCACGAAGCGGGGTGTCGGGAGGCTGGTCGAGGTTTGCTGCATCGTGAGTTGTCGCATCCGGGCATTCTAGCCTGCGCGTCGTGCGCTGTCGGAAGCGGCTGCTTCGAGCGTGCCCAGCACCGCAGCCTCGTCCACGTCCGGGACGATCACGGCGTGGCCGAGTCCGTGCCACAGGATCAGGCGCAGGCGGCCGGAGAGGTTCTTCTTGTCCAGCCGCATCAGGTTCAGCAGGCGCGCCGGATCGCTGCCCGCCGGCAGCGCCGTGGGCAGGCGCAGGCGCGCGAGCAGGGATGCCAGACGCGCGCCGTCCTGCGCCGGTGCCAAACCCAGCCGCGCCGACAGCCGGGCCGCCAGCACCATGCCGATGGCGACCGCCTCGCCGTGCAGGAGGCCACCGTAGGCGTCGGCGGTTTCCAGCGCGTGGCCGAAGCTGTGTCCGAGGTTGAGCAGGGCGCGCTCGCCCCGTTCGGTTTCGTCGCGCGCCACGATCGCGGCCTTGTGCCGGCAGCTGCGCTCGATCGCCTCGCCCAGCGCCGCGGTATCGCGCGCGAGCAGCGCCTCGGCGTGTTCTTCCAGCCAGGCGAAGAACCCGGCATCACCGAGCGCGCCGTATTTGACCACTTCGGCCAGGCCTGCGCACAGTTCGCGCTCGGGCAGGGTCGCCAGGGTGTCGGTATCGGCGATCACCGCGGCCGGCTGGTGGAAGGCACCGACCAGATTCTTGCCTTCGGGCAGGTCCACTGCGGTTTTTCCGCCCACGGACGAATCCACCATCGCCAGCAAGGTGGTGGGAAGCTGCACGAAGGCGATGCCGCGCATCCAGCAGGCCGCCACGAAGCCGGAAAGGTCACCGATCACCCCGCCGCCCAGCGCGATCACGGTGGCGTCGCGGCTGGCCTTGAGCGCCGCCAGGTCGGACAGCGCCTCGGTGAAGCGGGCAAGGGTCTTTTCCCGTTCGCCGGCCGGGAGCACGCGGACCGCGACGACCCTGCCGGTCAGGCGCGCCTGCACGCGCGCGAGGTAGAGTGGGGCGACGTTGGCGTCGCTGAGCACCAGGACGTGCCGGCCGCGGATCAACGCGGGCCAGTCGTCATCGGCGAGAAGACCGGCGCCGATGCGGATGGGATAGCGGCGCGAGCCGAGTTCGACGTCGATCCGTCGCACGCGATCGGAGTTCACGGGATGGTGTCCGGAGCGGGGCGGATGGGAGCCTGCCAGTGTTCGCACAGCAGGCCGGCGAGGCGTTCGGCGGCCTGGCGAACGCTGCCGCGGCCGGTTTCAAAGCGCAGATCGGCCACGTCGGCATACAGCGGTGCGCGCTCCTCGCCCAGGCGCTGCAGCACCTCGCGCCGGTCCGGGCGCTGCAGCAGCGGACGGGCGCGGTCATTGGCGAGGCGCCGCAGCTGGCTCTCGGGGTCCACGTCCAGATGCACCACGAAGCCGTGCTCGGACAGCAGGCGACGGTTGTCGGCGCGCAGCACCGCGCCGCCGCCGGTCGCGATCACCGAGGGGCCGGAGCGGCACAGGCGTGCCAGCACTTCGTGCTCGCGCTCGCGAAAGCCGGCCTCGCCCGCCAGTTCGAAAATCAGCGGGATCGCGGCCCCGGTGGCGCATTCGATCTCGCGATCGGCGTCGACAAAGGGCAGGCCGAACCGGGCCGCCAGCCGCCGGCCGATCGAGGACTTGCCCGCGCCCATCGGGCCGACCAGGATCAGGTTTGAAGCAGATTTCATGCCGTGGATGCTAGCATTGCGGGCCATATTCCCTGGGCGGCTGCGCCGTACTGATTCGGATGATTCGATTTTTCACCATCTTTGTCGTGCTCCTGATCACGCTGTTCTCGCTGCGGATCACCACCATCGGCCACGATTACGTCACCGAACCGTTCACCGGCCTGCTGGCTTCGGTCAGCGCGTTCCTGATCAAGCTCTGGGACAAGGACGTGATTTCCTATGGCGTCATCATCCAGAATCAGGTCAACGGTTTTGCGGTGGGGATCGCGCCGGGCTGCGACGGCATCGAGGCGGTCATCATCCTGATCGCGGCGATCGTGGCGTTTCCCTCGCCCTGGAAGCACAAGCTGGTCGGCATCCTGATCGGATTCGTCGCGATCCAGTCGCTCAACCTGGTCCGCATCATCAGCCTCTTTTATCTCGGCCAGTGGAACCAGACCTGGTTCGACTGGTTCCACCTCTACCTGTGGCAGGCACTGATCGTGCTCGATGCGCTGGCGGTCTGGCTGATCTGGCTGCGCTACCTGCCGCGTCGCAAGCGCCCCGGGCGCACGCCGCCGCCGGACGCGGGCCTGCCGGCGGCCGCATGACCTCTTGCCGGCCGCCATTTCCTGCGGAGCGCCCATGACCGACAGCAAACTCGTAGGATTGCTTGAAGACGACGAGGACCAGAGCCGGCTGCTGGAAGCCTGGCTGGTACAGGCGGGCTATACGGTGCGCTGCTACCCCAGCGCGACCGAATTCCGCCGCCGCCAGGGCGCGGCCTCGATCGATCTTCTGATCCTCGACTGGAACCTGCCCGAGGAGAGCGGTCTGTCCGTGCTGCGCGCGCTGCGTGACGCCGGATCGATCCTGCCGGTGCTGTTCCTCACCGCACGCAATGACGAGGCCGACATCGTGGCCGGCCTGCGCGAGGGCGCGGACGACTACGTGGTCAAGCCCGCCAAGCAGGGCGAGCTGCTCGCCCGCGTGGAGGTGCTGCTGCGCCGCACCCACCTGCAGATGGAAGCCGGTGCGGACGAAGACGCCGAACCCTACCGGATCGACGTGGCGCGCCGTCGCGTGGAAGTGGCAGGCGAGGAGATCGCGCTCACCGATCGCGAGTTCGACCTCGTGCTGTTCCTGTTCCGGCGTCGCGGCCGCGTGGTCAGCCGCGAGACGCTGCTGGAAAACATCTGGAACATCCGCGGCGACGTGGCCACGCGCACCGTCGATACCCACGTCAGCCGCCTGCGCAAGAAGCTCCGGCTGTCCGGCGAGCACGGCTGGAGGCTCAACGCCGTGTACCAGCACGGCTATCGCCTGGAGCGCACCTGACGGTGGCTGCGGTACTGCCCGACGAGGTGCTCGATACCTTCGGCCGGCTGCTCGAAGGCGCGCGTGCCGCCGGCGATCCCGAGCCGACCGCAATGACCTTGGCGACCAAGGATCCGGACGGACGGCTGTCGGCGCGCACCGTCCTGCTCAAGGCCTTCGATGCGCGCGGCTTCGTTTTCTACACCAACACCCTCAGCCGCAAGGGTCGTGCGCTGGCGGCGCATCCGCACGCCGCGCTGCTGTTCCACTGGAAGACCCTGCGCGACGGGGTGCAGGTGCGCATCGAAGGGGCGGTGGAGCCGGTGGAGGCCGCCGAAGCCGATGCCTACTTTGCCAGCCGCCCGCGCGAAAGCCAGATCGGGGCCTGGGCCTCGCTCCAGTCCGAGCCGCTGGCCGACCGGGAAACCTTCCAGGCGCGCTACGCCGAGGTCGAGGCTCGCCATGCGGGGCAGGCTGTGCCGCGGCCGCCGCACTGGTCCGGCTACCGCGTGGTGCCGGAGGCCGTCGAGTTCTGGTACGGCGCGCGGTTCAGGCTGCACGATCGCCACGCCTATCGCCGCGTCGATGGCATCTGGACGCGCGGGCTGCTGTATCCCTGAGCCGGCCTATTTGCGCGAGAACAGCCGCGACAACGGGTTGCGCTCATCCTTCTTCGCGTAGCCCTGCAGGCTTTGCCTCGGGACGTAGTCGAGCCGCCCGATGGCGTGGTAGGCGTTGACCACGTCGAACACTTCCTCCATCTGCGCGCCGCTTACGCGCGCGAGCACGTGCAGGTGCATCGGGGTCGCCATCAGCGCGACGATGCGGCCGTGGGCGCGCAGATCCGGCGCGCTGTCCAGGGCATGGCTGACGCTGTAGCTGCCGCCCGGGTCCAGGCTGGCATCGAGGCGACCGCGCGAGGTGGTCAGCGCCACCAGCCAGCGCAGTTCGTCGAAGGACCCGGCACGCTGGTTTTCACGCGCCTGCTGCAGTTCCGAGCCGACGCTGCGCGCGCTCTGGACGCGATCGCTGCCGGCCTCGACGTAGGGCTGCAGCTCGTGGAGGCCGGCACGGCTGTAGTAACGGCGCAGCTTGGGATCCAGGATCAGGTCCGCGAGGCCCTCGCCGCTGAGGCGGGTGGGGCTGAGGATCGCGCCCTCGGCCAGAAGCGCGGGCAGTACGGGGCGACCCTGGTCCAGACCGGCGGTGCTCGCCTGCGCCGGCGGGAGATGGGAGTGGTCACCCAGCGAGATGGGCTCCACCTGCATCGGGGTAACGCCCAGCAGACTGGCATCATGGGTCCCTGTCTCGTTGTGCCGCATCGCGCTGCGCGCGGTGGCCGAATGCCGATGTGGTTCGATGCGGGTGTCGCTGGTGATCAGCGGTGCCGAAGGCAGGGGTTCCTCCAGCGGGTCGCCGTGCACCAGAAGCTCGAAGGCGTCCACCGTGGAGGCGGGCGTGGCATCGTCCGCCACCTCGCCGTGGGCGTGCTCGGGTCGGTCCCAGGTGGCCGCGCTGCGGCCATCGGGAATCAGATCGCCCAGTTCGGCGTTGTAGAAGTCCGAGTCGGCTCCGGTGACGACCGGGATGTTGTCACGCAGTTTGCCGGCGGCGTTGAGGACGGCAACGAGCTGGCCGAGCTTGATCGGGCGTCGCAGCACCATCCCGTGCATCACCACGGCGTCGGCGTCACACAGGATCGCGAACGCGATGCCTGCGGCCTGATAGCGTGCCTGCAGGGTGCGCGAGGCGACGTCGTCGGAAGGCTCCAAAATGACCAGATCGGCCTCTTCGCCGTCCTGCAGCGCCCAGGCGTGCTCCAGGCGCATGCCGGCCATGCGCAGCAGCAGTCGGACGTGTGCCGCGCTTTCTTCGGAGGCGCCAACGATGGACAGGGTGCGAGGCGCTCGCATCGTCGATTCCCGGATTCCGCCCTTGAGGGCTGCAAGCATAAGCCAGATTGGCGGATTTTTGCCCCATCGGTCGGAATCCCGCGCGATTCCCCGCAGGCGCGGCACGGATGGCGCGGGCCGCGGATGGGCGCGTGCTGCTACGATTCCGCGCCATCGTCACAGCATTGCAAGGGGAGTCGGATTCATGGCCAAAGTGCGCAAGAAGGTGCCGGGCAAGGGCGCGGGCGCGGGAGTCCCAGGCGCGCAGAGGTCGCGGCTGGCACCGGACCGCTGGCTCCTGGGTCTGGCGGGCGCGGGCGTGCTGCTGACCGCCTACCTGCTGTTCGTGCACCTGTCGGGCGGCGGCGCGCTGTTCTGCAGCGAGGGTGCGGCCTGCGACATCGTGCAGGAAAGCCGCTGGTCGAACCTGTTCGGCCTGCCGATCACGCTCTGGGGCCTGGGCCTGTATGTGCTGATCGCGATCGTCGCGGTGACCGGACGCACCGCCGCGGTGCGCTGGCGTCGCGCCGCGACGCTGTCCCTGCTGGGCGTCGCGGTCAGCCTCTATCTCACCGTTGTCGGCTGGGTTGCGCTGGAAGCGTTCTGCGGCTGGTGCCTGGCCTCGTTCGCGCTGGTGACCGCGATCTTCGCGTACTGCATCGCGCGCCGGCCGCCGCAGACGCCCGCCGCGGGCTGGCCGCGCTGGCTCGGAACCCATGCCATCGTGCTGTTGCCGATGCTCGCGCTGATCGGCGCGGCGCAGGCGGGCTGGCTGTCGCCGCCGGTCGATCCGCGACTGGAGGCGCTGGCGGTGCATCTGAAGGACAGCGGCGCGAAATATTACGGGGCCTTCTGGTGCCCCAACTGCCAGAAGCAGCGCCGTCTGTTCGGTCGCGCCGCCGACGCGCTGCCCTATGTCGAGTGCAGTCCCAACGGTCGCACCGGCGCGATTGCCTTCGAGTGCGCCAGCCAGGGCATCGACAGCTATCCGACCTGGGTGATCCGCGGGCAGCGCCACCAGGGCATGCTCACCCCGGAAGAGCTCGCGCGCCTGTCGCGCCACAACAAGTGGAATGCGCCGGTCGGGCAGGGCGACAGGAAGGGCGCGCCGTGATCGGGATCGAACAGGTCGCGCGGGTGCCGCCAGCGCGCGGGTTCGGGGCCCTGCGGCATGGCTGACAGCGAGCGCCGGCTGGTACGCGGCCCGACCCAGGTGTGGCGTGCGCTGCAGTGGTCGCTGCAGGGCCTGGCGGCGTGCTGGCGGCTCGAGTCCTCGTTCCGGCTGGAGTGCCTGCTGGCCCTGGTGCTGGCACCGCTGGGACTGTGGCTGGGGCAGACGCCGGTGGAGCGCGTGCTGCTGGTCGCAAGCCTCCTTGCCGTGATTGCGATGGAAGTGATGAATTCGGCGCTGGAGTCGGTGGCCGATCGCTTCGGTACCGAGCGCAACGAACTGATCGGGCGCGCCAAGGACATGGGTTCGGCGGCGGTGTTCGTGCTGATGATGAACGTGCTGCTGGTCTGGGGGCTCCTGCTCCTGCCGCGGCTTTGGGCCTGACGAGGCATCCCGCACCACTTTTCCAGGAAATTCCGATGTCCGATTCGACCCTGCCTGCACTGCTGCTCAAGCGCGGCGAAGACCGCCGCCTGCGCGCCGGCCACCTGTGGGTGTTCAGCAACGAGATCGACGTGGCGAAAACCCCGCTGACCGGATTTGCCGCAGGCGATGCGGTGCGGATCCTCGATGCCGGCGACAGGCCGCTGGGCACCGGCTACGTCAATCCCTCCACCCTGATCGCCGCGCGCCTGGTCGATCGCGGCGGGCACGCGCTGGATGCATCGCTCCTCGTGCATCGCCTCAACGTGGCGCTGTCGCTGCGCGAGCGGCGCTACCCGGGCGCGCCGTTCTACCGGCTGGCGTTCGGTGAGTCCGATGGCCTGCCGGGCCTGGTGCTGGATCGCTTCGGCGATGTCATCGTCGGGCAGACCACCACGGCGGGCATGGAGCGGCTCAAGCCGCAGGTCGAGGATGCGGTGCGCAAGGTGCTCGATCCGTCCGCGATGATCTGGAAGAACGATGCCGGCGCGCGTGCGCTGGAGGCCCTGCCGAGCGAAGTGGGCGTCGCATTCGGCACGGTCGATGGCCCGCTGCGGGTGGAGGAAGGCGGGCTCGTCTTCGAGCTGGACGCGCTGGGCGGGCAGAAGACCGGCTGGTTCTACGACCAGCGCGCCAATCGTGACCAGCTTGCGCCCTGGGTGGGTGGTGGCGCGAAGGTGCTGGATCTCTTCAGCTATGTCGGTGCCTGGGGCCTGCGCGCGGCGGCCTTCGGTGCCGGGGAAGTGACCTGCGTGGACGGCTCTCAGCCGGCGGTGGATGCGGTGCGGCGGCACGCTGCGCTCAACGGATTTTCCGACCGCGTGGATGCCGTCTGCGCCGATGCCTTCGAGTTCCTGAAGGACGCGCGCGCCGAGCGCCGCCGCTGGGACCTGGTGATCGTCGATCCGCCGGCATTCATCAAGAAACGCAAGGACTTGCGCGAGGGCACGCTCGCCTACCGCCGCATCAACGAGATGGCGATGCAGGTGCTGGAGCGCGACGGCCTGCTGGTGAGCTGTTCGTGCAGCCACCACATGAGCCGCGACGCGCTGCTGCGCGAGATCAACGCCGGAGCGCGGCATCTGGATCGGCAGGTGCAGGTGCTGCAGGTGCTGCAGCAGGGGCCGGACCATCCGGTGCAGGCCGCGATTCCCGAAACCGAGTACCTCAAGGGCTACATCTGCCGCGTACTGCCGAGCTGATTGGACATGAGCATCCTCAACGACATCGATCCGGTGGCCATCCAGCTGGGGCCGGTAGCCGTGCACTGGTATGGACTCATGTACCTGCTCGGCTTCGGGCTGGCCTGGTGGCTCGGGCTGCGGCGGGTGCGCGCCGGACGGCTGCCGGTCAGCGAACAGGCGTATGCGGACCTGATCTTCTACGCCATGCTGGGCGTGCTGCTGGGTGGGCGCATCGGCTATCTCCTGTTCTACGGCACCGCGCAGATCGCGGCCGATCCGATGTATGCCTTCCGCGTCTGGGAAGGCGGCATGAGCTTCCACGGCGGCCTGCTCGGCGTGCTGGCGGCGGTGTGGTGGTGGTCGCGCAAGCAGAAGCTGCATTTTTTCGACAGCGTGGATTTCATCGCGCCACTGGTGCCGCCGGGGCTGGGCTTCGGGCGGCTTGGCAACTTCATCGGCGGTGAGCTTTGGGGGCACCTGACGAGCCAGCCCTGGGGCGTGGTGTTCCGCAGCGCGCTGCCGCCCGGCCTGGCCGCCGCGCCCGCCGACACACTGCGCGCCATGCACGAATCCGGCGCGCTGGATCGCTATGCGCGCCATCCCTCGCAGCTTTATCAGGCGTTCCTGGAGGGGCTGGTGCTGTTCGTGGTGCTGTGGTGGTTCTCCAGCCGGCCGCGACCGCGCTACGCGGTGTCGGGCATGTTCGCGCTGCTCTACGGTGTGTTCCGCTTCGCGGTGGAATTCGTGCGCGAGCCCGATGCGCACCTGGGCTACCTGGCCTTCGGCTGGCTGACCATGGGGCAGGTGCTTTCCCTGCCGCTGGTCCTGCTCGGGCTGTGGCTGCTGTGGCGCGCGCGCCGCGCGCCGACGCTTGCCCCCGGAGCCACCTGAGATGCGCCAGTACCTTGATCTTCTCGCCGATGTGCTCGAGCACGGCGCGCCCAAGGCCGACCGCACCGGCACCGGCACGCGCAGCGTGTTCGGGCGGCAGCTGCGCTTCGACCTCGGCGAAGGCTTCCCGCTCGTCACCACCAAGAAACTGCACCTGCGCTCGATCGTGCACGAGCTGCTGTGGTTCCTGCGCGGCGACACCAATATCGGCTACCTGCGCGACAACGGGGTGTCGATCTGGGACGAGTGGGCCGACGCCGAAGGCAACCTCGGCCCGGTGTACGGCCACCAGTGGCGCCACTGGCAGGGACCGGACGGGCAGGCGTTCGACCAGATGCGCTGGCTGGTCGATGAAATCTCCCGCAATCCGGATTCGCGGCGGCTGGTGGTGAGCGCCTGGAACGTGGCGGATCTGCCGAAAATGGCACTGCAGCCCTGCCACGCGCTGTTCCAGTTCCATGTGGCGCAGGGAAAGCTGTCCTGCCAGCTCTACCAGCGCAGCGCCGACATTTTCCTGGGCGTGCCCTTCAACATCGCCAGCTACGCCCTGCTCACCCACCTGGTGGCGCAGGCCAGCGGCCTGGGCGTCGGCGACTTCGTGCACACCCTGGGCGATGCCCACCTGTATTCCAACCACCTCGAACAGGCCCGCGAGCAGCTCGCCCGCAGCCCGCGCCCGCTGCCGCGCCTGCGGCTCAACCCCGAGGTGCGCGACCTGTTCGCCTTCGGCTACGGCGACATCGCCTTCGAAGGCTACGATCCCTGGCCCGCGATCCGCGCGCCGGTGGCGGTATGAACGGAGGCCGGGATTCGGGATTCGGGATTCGGGATTCGTCGGGGCTTCGGGAGGCCGCAGGCGCGCGGGACCAATCCCCAATCCCCAATCCCCAATCCCCGCGCTTGACCCTCATCGCCGCGCTCGACCGCAATCGCGCGATCGGCAAGGGCAACGCGCTTCCCTGGCACCTGCCCGATGACCTCAGGCGCTTCAAGGCGCTGACCCTGGGCAAGACCCTGCTCATGGGGCGCAAGACGGCCCGATCGCTGGGGCGTGCGCTGCCGGGGCGGCGCAACCTGGTGCTCACGCGCTACGGCATGGTGCCGTTCGAGGGCATGGAGGCGGTCGCAACGCTGGACGAAGCGCTCGCGCGTGCGGGCGGCGGCGAGCTGTGCGTGATCGGCGGCGGCGAGGCGTATGCCCTGACGCTGCCGCAGGCCGACGCCCTGCGCCTGACCTGGGTCGATGCCGCCATCCCGGATGCGGATACCTTTTTCCCGGTGATCGACCCGGCTCTGTGGCAGGAAATCGGGCGCGAGCACCGCCCGGCCGACGCGCGCCACGCCTGGGCGATGGATTTCGTCGACTACCGCCGGATCGGCTGAGCCGGGGCGGCCCTGGCCTGATCTGCCGTCGGCTTGACCTGCGTCAAGCCGGGACGTGAGCCGCAGCTGACCGTCCGGCTCCGGTTTGATGATGATCAAGCGGGCGGGGGAGGCCCGAACCTATCGTCACCGGCAGTATCCGTGAGCGAGGTTTCCCATGAAAATGCTGAAGATTCTCGGCATCGGCCTGTCCCTGGCGTCGCTGGTCGCCGCGAACGGCGTCCAGGCGGCCGAGGGCAAGCCGATTTTCGACGTGCGCTACCGCTACGAGCACGTCGAGCAGGACAACGCGCTGGCGCACGCCGTGATGAACTCGGTGCGCACCCGGCTGGGCTATGCCACCGGCGTCCACGGCGGTTTTTCCGCACTGGTGGAAGTGGATCACGTCGGCCACCTGGGCGGCGACTACAACGACACCCGCAACGGCCACACCGGCCGCTCGCTGATCCCCGATCCGAGCGGTGCCGCAGTCAACCAGGCCTGGGTGCGCCACTCGGGCGACTACGGCAGCCTGACGGTGGGCCGCCAGCGCATCAACCTGGGCAACCAGCGCTTCGTTGGCGGTGTGGGTTGGCGGCAGAACGAACAGACCTACGATGGCGCGATGCTGCAGCTCAATCCGGGCAGGGATCTCGCCCTGTCCTACGCCTACATCGGCCGGGTGAACACGATTTGGGGACCGGATACCGGCGCGTTTGCAACCGCCGTCAACCCGGCCCGCGTCGATGGCGACAGCCACCTGTTCGACCTGCGCTGGGCGTTCACGCCGAGCTTCAGCCTGGGTGCCTACCACTACCGCCTGGGGCTGGACGACCTCGCGATTGCGCCCACGGCCGCGCGCGGGACGCTTTCCAGCGCCACCACCGGGCTGCGCGCCCAGGGCAGGAGCGGCGCGCTGGATTATGTTCTGGAATACGCCACGCAGAAGGATGCCGAGGGCAATCCGCTGGCGCTGGATTCGCGCTACCACCTGATCGAAGTGGGCTATGCCTTCGAGCAGGTGAAGCTGCGCGCCGGGCAGGAGGTGCTGGGTGCCGGCAGCGGCGCGGGCAACCGCGCCTTCCAGACCCCGCTGGCGACCAAGCACGCCTTCCAGGGCTGGGCCGACATGTTCCTCACCACGCCCGCCGATGGCGTGGATGACCGCTATGTTGGCGTCACCGTGCCGCTGGGCGGCGGCAATCTGCAGGGCTGGTACCACGATTTCACCCCCGAGCGCGGCGGCGGCGACTACGGCAGCGAGTTCGACCTGAGCTACGCGCGCCCGATTCCCGGTATCAAGGGTCTGTCGGGCCTGGTTAAATACGCCAGCTACAGCTCCGACGACCGCGCCCGCACCGTGGATGCCGACAAGTTCTGGGTGCAGCTCCAGTACGCGTTCTGAGCCGATGAAAACGGCCTGGCATATGTCCTGCCCGGGTATTTCACGCGGGATGGCATCAGCGGTCACTTGGGCTTGATTCACCCCTCCGAAGAGTCGCCGTATGACTGGCAGCATGCAGTCAACCACACCTCTGCCGATGGCACGCTTGCAGGGGGTGCGTATCGCTCCCCCTCGATGATCGGCAGCTTGCCGAATGGCGGTTCAGCCTGGCGCGCATTGATCTGGACGCGGGATACCGGCCACGTGCTGGCACCGGAACTGCTGCAGGAGCTGGGGCAGGCTCTGGATTGGCCTCCGATGTGGGTTACAGCGATCTCTCCGAGCGGGGAATACCTCGTGGTGACCACGGGAGAAATATTTCAGCCTGGCATGGGCACGCCTTCCACGGCACGTTCCGCCTTGCTTCGGTTGATAAATAAATAGATAGAAGCATCCCGCCTCCCGGCACCAGGGAAGGCCTGAACGAGCCGCTGCCAGACAGAAAAACCGCGACTGCGCGACGCCCGGTTCCGCGCAGTGCGCCGCCGGGCGCGCCGCCGCGGCGTCAGCGGCGCGCGGTACCGCGCGTCACCGGTGGCGCATCACATCCCGCCACCTGCACGAAGCGTGGGGTTTCCTCGTCCAGCGCCAGCGCGGTGAGTTTCCCGCCCCAGACGCAGCCGGTGTCGATGCCGTGGATGCCAAGGCCCATGTAGAGGCCCAGCGTGGACCAGTGGCCGAACACGATCTTCAGCTCGCGCGTGACCTGCCCCGGCACCATGAACCACGGGTAGGTCCCGGGCTTCTGCGTGCCAGGAGCCCCCTTGTCGGCGAACGAGATGGTGCCGCGCGGGGTGCAGTAGCGCATCCGGGTGAACACGTTGATGATCGCGCGCAGCCGGTCCATGCCCTGCAGTCGCGGATGGAAGGTGTCGGGCCGATTGCCGTACATGCCCGACAGCAGGGCGCGCGGGTTGGGGCCGTGCAGGCGCTGGTGCACTTCGGCGGCGTGGCGTTCGGCCTGCGCCAGGGTCCAGCGCGGTGCCAGCGCCGCGTGCACCATGGCCCAGCCCAGGGCGTGGTCGACATGGATCAGGGGCCGCATCCGCAGCCACTCCAGCAGCTCGTCGCGGTCGGGAGCGAACAGCACGGCGCGCAGGTCGGGGTTCACCCGCGCCTGTTCCTCCTCGCGGCGCTGCGCGATCGCCAGCAGCGAGAGGTCGTGGTTGCCCAGCACCACCTGGCTGTTGGCATCGAGCGACTTCACCAGGCGCAGGGTTTCCAGCGACTGCCCGCCGCGGTTGACCAGGTCGCCGCAGAACCACAGGCGGTCGCGCGCCGGGTCGAAGCCGATGGCGTCCAGCAGGCGACAGGTGGCGTCGTGGCAACCCTGCAGGTCGCCGATTGCCCAGATCGCCATCAGTGCAGCGTGCGCGGGATCGAGAGGGTGAAGCGCGGGATCGGCGCCTCGAAGCGCGTGCCGTCGTCGGTGATCCACTGGTAGGCGCCGGTCATGGTCCCCATCGTGGTTTCGAGTACCGCGCCGGAGGTGTATTCGAAGCCCTCGCCCGGGCGCAGGCGGGGCTGTTCGCCCACCACGCCCTCGCCGCGCACTTCCTCGACCCGCCCGTTGGCGTCGGTGATGATCCAGTGGCGCGAAAGGAGTTGCGCCGGCGTGTTTCCGCGGTTGCGCAGGTGGATGGTGTAGGCGAAGACGTAGCGGTTCTGCTCGGGCGCGGACTGCTCGTCGAGGTAGCGCGTGCGCACCTGGATGTCGATGGCGGGGCGGTCTGGGATATCCATGCCGGACAGTCTAGCGGCATACCCGCCGCGGGGAAGAGGTCAGCCGCCGGCTGCGGCGGCGTGATTGGCCAGGGCGATGAAGCGCGCCACGTCGATGCGTTCGGCGCGGTCGCCCGGATCGATGCCGACCGCTTCCATCCACGCCGGTGGGCAGACTTCGTGCAGGGCGTTGCGCAGGGTCTTGCGACGCTGCCCGAAGGAGGCTTTGACGATGCGGGAAAAAACCGCCGGGTCCGCGATTCCGATTTCCGAGGGCGCGCGCGGCAGCAGCCGCACGATCGCCGAATCGACCTTCGGCGGTGGCCGGAACGCGCCCGGCGGTACGCGGAACAGTGCCTGCACCCGCGCATGCGCCTGAAGCATCACCGACAGGCGTCCGTAAACCTTGCTGCCGGGCTCGGCCGCCATCCGGTCCACGACTTCCTTCTGCAGCATGAAGTGCATGTCGACGATGGATGCGGCGTGGTCGAGCGCGTGGAACAGGATCGGCGAGGAGATGTTGTAGGGCAGGTTGCCGACCAGGCGGATCGGGCCGTTTTTCCCGAGCGTGGAGAGATCGACCTCCAGCACGTCCGCATGGATGATCCGCAGCGGTGCCACGCCCGCGCTGATGCGCTCCAGCCCGGCGATGAGATCGCGGTCGAATTCGATCACGGTGAGCGCCGGATCGGGCGGCGCATCGCCCGAGACTTCGAGGATGCGGCGCAGCAGGGGCAGCGTCAGCGCGCCCTGGCCGGGGCCGATTTCGACCAGGCGATCGCCGGGTGCGGGATCGATGGCGCGCACGATCCTGTCCACGACGCCGGCCTCGTGCAGGAAGTGCTGCCCGAGCTGCTTCTTGGTCTGGTAGCGGTCCGCGTGCATGTTCAGGCCAGCAGCCGGGGCGCGAGTCGCGCGCGCCGGGCGGCGAACCCGATGGCGCATTTGGCGGCGAGGATCATGCTGGAGGGATCCGCTTCGCCGCGGCCCGCCAGTTCCAGCGCCGTGCCGTGGTCCACCGCCACGCGCACGTAGGGCAGGCCCAGGGTGATGTTCACCGCGTTTTCGAAGCCGGCGTGCTTGAGCACCGGCAGGCCCTGGTCGTGGTACATCGCCAGCACCGCGTCGACTTCCTGCAGTTTCTGCGGGAGGAAGGCGGTATCGGCCGGCAGCGGGCCGGTCAGCTGCATGCCGCGCGCGCGCAGCGCGTCGAGCACCGGGGTGATGACCTCGATTTCCTCGCGGCCCAGATGGCCGCCTTCGCCGGCGTGCGGATTGAGGCCCAGCACGGCGATGCGCGGGGCGAGGATGCCGAAGTCGGCCATGAGCGCCGCGTGCAGGATTTCCAGCGTGCCACGCAGGCCCTCGCGGGTGAGGGCGTCAGGCACCGCGCGCAGCGGCAGGTGGGTGGTGGCGAGCGCGACGCGCAGCTGCGCGCTGGCCAGCATCATCACCACTTCGCAGCCAGCCTCGGCGGCCAGGAGTTCGGTGGTGCCGGTGTAGGCGATGCCGGCCTCATTGAGGATGCCCTTGTGCACCGGCCCGGTGACCAGCCCGGACAGGGTGCCGGCGGCGGCCAGGCGCGCGCCTTCCAGCAGGCTGTCGTGGACGTAGGCGCTGTTGCGGGCGTCGAGCTGCCCGAATCGGCCGGGAACCCGGCGCGGGCGGTGCAGAAGACGCAGCTGGCCCGGGCCGGCGACGGACGCATCGGGCGGCAGCAGCTCCAGGGGTTTTCCGATGCTTGCGGCGGCTTCGCGCAGCAGGTCGCCGTCGGCAATGGCCACAAGCGCGTTGCCCAGCGTGGTCTGCGCCAGGTGCGCGCACAGTTCCGGCCCGATGCCTGCCGGTTCGCCGGGAATCAGGCCCAGCAGCGCGGGCGTGGCACCATCCATTCGACGAGGCCGCGCCGCGGCGCGCTCAGCCGTTGCCGCCGAGGCGCTCGTCCACGTAGGACTCATCCCGCATCTGGCGCAGGAAGCGGTCGAACTCCTCGTCGGCCTTGCGCCGCACGATGGTCTCGCGCATGCGGTTGCGCTGTGCTTCCTGGGTCACGTCCTGCTGCCGGGTGCCAAGGCGCTGGATCAGGTGCCAGCCCACGTCGCTGGCGAACGGCTGGGACAGTTCGTCGTCCTGAAGATTCTCGAGCACGTCGGCCACCGCCTTGCCCCACGCGGAAACGGGAAACCAGCCCATGTCGCCGCCCTGGGCGCGCGTGATCGGGTCGTCCGAGCCCTCGCGCGCCACCTTGGCGAAATCTTCGCCGCCCGCGATGCGGGCGCGCAGCGCGTCGATCTTGGCGCGCGCCTGCTCGCGGCTGACCACGTCGTTCGCGCGCACCATCAGTCCGCGCGCGTGGTACTCGGTCACGATCTCGGTTTCGCGGTCGCGGGTTTCGATGACGCGGATGAGGCTGAAGCCGCTGGGTCCGCGCAGCGGCTCGGATACGCCGCCCTGCGCCAGCGAAGGCAGCGCGTCGGCAAAAAGCGGCGGGATCTCGTCCATGCTGCGCCAGCCCATGTCGCCGCCTTCCAGCGCGGTCTGGTGGTCCGAATAGCGCATGGCGGCGGCGGCGAAATCCATCTCGCCGCGCGTGATCAGGTCGCGCACGCCGTCGATCTTGGTCTTGGCGGTTTCGATCTGCTCGGGCGTGGCGCCATCGGGCAGCGCCACGAGGATGTAGCCCAGATGCACCTGGGGCTGATCGGCACCGCGCGAGGCCAGGGCGTTGTCGATTTCCGTCTCGCTGACGCTGACCCGGCTCTGCACGAAGTTCTGCTGCAGCCGCGCCACGATCATTTCATCGCGAATCTGCTGGCGGAAGTCCTCGAAGCCGCCGCTCGAACCCGACACCTGCTGGCGCAGCTGCTCCATCGTCAGGTTCTGCTGCTGGGCGATGCGGGCGATGGTCTGGTCCAGCTCGATGTCGGCGATCCGCAGCCCCATGCCTTCGGCACGCTGCAGCTGCAGGCGCATCATCACCAGCCGCTCCAGCACCTGCTTTTCCAGCACCGCATCCGGCGGAAGCTGGTCGGTGCGGCTGCTGAAGCGTTCCTTGATGTTGCGTACGGCCTGATCCAGCTCCGAGCGCAGGATCACGTCCTCTTCCACGACCGCCACGATGCCGTCGATCGGGGTCGTGTGCAGGGCCTGGGAAAAAGCGCCCGGCGCCAGGCCGAGGAGCAGGGTGAAAGCCAGAAGGCGGGCGGAGGATATGGTCATGTTCGGGGATTCGATGGCGGGGGCCGGGGGCGCGGCGCGGTTCCGCGCCGCACCGTTCAATGCGAATAGCCGAGAATAGCACGCTCCAGAAGCTCCTCGGACTTGCGCCCCAGCGTGGACAGACCCTTCAGTTCAAGTTCGACGTAGAGGCTGGTATTGACCTCGCCCTCGAAGTTGCGGATGTAGCGCCGCACCAGCACGCGCGTGGCCAGGCAGCAGTTTTCCCACTCCACGCCGGCGAAAGCTTCCAGCGTGGTGCTCTCCAGCAGCGAGTAGTTCCAGCGGGCGACGAAGCGCCAGCGCTCGTTGAGCGGGACCAGGGTCGATGCGTCGAATTGCTCCAGCGTCACGCGATCCTGCGTCGCCATCCCGGCATCGCGCCGGAAGCGGTAGGCGAAGTTGACGACGCCCTGGCCGCCGAAGCGGTACTGCGTGCGCAGCGTGGAAAGGTCGGAAAGCTCGCGGCTGGGGTCCCAGTGCTGGCTGACCGCCACGCTCCAGCGGTCGTCGAGCTGGAGTTCGACGTCGGCCACGAAGGCCGAGCCGGCCCGATCGATGCCGGGTACGCCGGGCATCTGCACGCGCTGCGCCTCGAAATAGCGGATCTGCCCGAGGCTGGCCGACAGCCGCTCGCGGCCGCTGTCCTCCTCGAAGAAGCGCGTGCTTACCGCAAGCGTGGCCTGGTTCGCGTCGGACTGGCGGTCGGCCCCCGAGAAGCGGTTGGGCCGGAACAGCTGGCCCCAGCTGAAGCCCAGTTCCTGCGTATCGAAGATCGGGAGTGCATCCTGCTCGCGGTAGGGAACGTTGAGGTAGTACAGGCGCGGCTCCAGCGTCTGCAGCGTGCGGGTTCCGAACAGGTCGGCGCGGCGTTCGAAGACCAGGCCGGTGTCCAGGCTGAAGATCGGCGTGGTGCGCGAGGGCGAGCGGTCGGAGAAGCCCGGGAGGTAGCTGTCGCCCAGGCGGTATTGCGTGTGCCGCATGCCCAGTTCCGGGCGGATGAAGCCCGCGGCGCGCTCGTAGCGCCAGCCCACGTAGGGATGGACATCCACGCGGGTCGCATCGAGGTCGCCGTCGCGATCGAAGGCCACGCCTTCGGCGCGCACGCCGGTCACCAGACCCGCCGCAAAGGGATGCTCCCAGGCCAGCAGCGCGCGCGGCAGGCGTCGGAAGGGTTCGGCACTCTTGGGAACATACGGGTCGGCGATGGTCCAGTCTTCGACGCTGAGACTGGCCGACCACCCCGCACCGCGACCATAGATGCCGGCGGTGCTTTCCAGCAGGCTGGTGGCCGCCATCGTGAGCGAGTCGCCGAAGTCCTCGAAATAGCGGTCGTCGGAAATGTGGCTGACGTTGGAGATGAGCTGCCAGTTGGTTCCCAGCCGTCCGCGATGCTCCCAGGTCAGGGTGCCGCGGTCTTTGCCGGTGCGGTCGTCGCTGGGCAGCCAGGCACCGTAGAAACGACCGCGCTGGGTGTCGGTGAGGTAGCGGAACTCGGTGCCAAGCATCACCCCGCGCTTGGTCATCAGGCGCGGCGTCAGGGTGACGTCGTAGTTGGGCGCGATGTTGATGTAGTACGGCACCTGGAGATCGAAGCCGCGTGAGCGCGATAAGCTCACCGAGGGGAAGAGGAATCCGGTCTTGCGGCGATCATCGATGGGCAGGGTGGCGATGGGCAGGTACAGCACGGGCACCGAGCCGATGCGCAGCGTGCCGCGCCGGATGGTGGCCATGCCCTCGCCCTGGTCGATGTCCACGCGCCTGGCGCGGATGGTCCACTGCCGGTCGTCCGGATCGCAGGTGGTGTAGGACACGCCTTCCAGTCGGCTGATGTCGCCCTGGTTGGTGGCCTGGTCGGCCTCGCCGTTGCCGCGCGCCTGCAGCAGCTGGTAGCGCAAGCCGACCAGCGTCGCACGCTCGGCTTCGAGCTCGCCTTGCGCGCTTGCGGCTTCCATCAGCATCCCGGCGTCCTGATACTGGACCCGCCCTTCGGCCCGCCAGGTTTCCTGCGCCGGGTCGTAGTGCAGCAGCGCCGCCGCCACGCGCTGGTCGGCGCGCTGGATCTCGACGTCACCTTCGAGCCGGTAGTCGTCGCCATTGCGCAGGTCGATGCTGTGCGCCCAGATCTGGGTCTGGGCGTGTGCGCGATCGGCCTCCGGGGAGGTGATCGGGCGATAGAACTCATAGAGCGCATTGGGTTTGCACAGCACCCATTGGGCCGGGTCGTACTCCAGGCGCGAGCGCGCCTGCGCCACACTCGTGCAGACGGCGATGGTGAGAATGCTGAGCGAAAGGGCGAGACGGGCGTGCGGCACGAGGCGGGTCCAGCAGAAACGGCCGCCAGCTTGCCGCAAACCGGGCGGTTCGGGCAATGCAACCGCGGCTGCATTCGGGCCACCGCTTGTCGCACGCAAGCTCAAACGGTACAATTTTCGTCCCCTTTCGATTCCGCACCCGGTTGTTCCGGCTGCGTGCCACAGGATCGAGCATGCTGCGTGTCACCCGACTCACCGATTATGCCACCTTGCTCATGACCGTCCTGGCGCGCGCGCCGGGGACGGTGCACAGCGGTGCGGCGCTGGCCGAGTGCGCGCGTCTGGAGCTGACCACGGTCAGCAAGGTGTTGAAATCGTTGGCGCAGGCGGGCCTGATCGAGGGCCTGCGCGGTGCCTACGGCGGCTATCGCATGGTGCGTGCGCCACACGAGATCAGCCTGCTGGAGATCGTCGAGGCGATCGAGGGTCCGCTGGGCATGACCGAGTGCAGCGTCGCCGACTTGCACTGCGACCGCGCGGCGTTCTGTACGGTCGCTCCGCACTGGCACCGCGTGAACGATGTCATCACCGATGCGCTGCGCGCCATGACGCTGGACTGCATGATCGCGCCCCTTCCCCCTTCTGCGGCCGACGCGCGACGGGTTCCCGTGCGCCACGTCACCTGACCCCAAGGCAGCCCGATGGCCACCGAACGCAAGGAAATCGAACAGGCGCTGGCGCGTCGCTACGAGGCCGGTTTCATCACCGACATCGAGACCGACTCGCTGCCGCCGGGCCTGGACGAGGACATCATCCGTGCCCTCTCGGCCAAGAAGCACGAGCCGGAGTGGATGCTGGAGTGGCGCCTCGCCGCCTACCGGCATTTCCTCACCATGCGCCAGCCCGACTGGGCCAAGCTGGAGATCGCCCCGATCGACCTGCAGGCGCTGTCCTACTACAGCGCGCCGAAAGGGCCGAAGTACAAATCCCTGGACGACGTGCCCAAGGAGCTGCTGGATACCTACGACAAGCTCGGCGTGCCGCTGCACGAGCGCGCCAAGCTCGCCGGCGTGGCGGTGGATGCGGTGTTCGATTCGGTCTCCGTCGCGACCACCTTCAAGAAGGAACTGGCCGACGTCGGCATCATCTTCACCTCGATGAGCGACGCCATCCAGAACCATCCGGAATTGGTGAAAAAATACCTGGGTACCGTGGTGCCGACCGGCGACAACTACTTCGCCGCGCTCAATTCGGCGGTGTTTTCCGACGGCAGCTTCGTGTTCATCCCCAGAGGCGTGCGCTGTCCGATGGAGCTGTCCACGTACTTCCGCATCAACGCCGGCCACACCGGCCAGTTCGAGCGCACCCTGATCATCGCGGAAGAAGGCAGCAACGTCTCCTATCTGGAAGGCTGCACTGCGCCGATGCGCGACGAAAACCAGCTGCACGCCGCCGTGGTGGAGCTAGTGGCGCTGGATGACGCCCACATCAAGTACTCCACGGTGCAGAACTGGTATCCGGGCGACGAGAACGGCGTGGGCGGCATCTACAACTTCGTCACCAAGCGTGCCGAGTGCCGCGGACCGCGCAGCAAGGTGGTCTGGACCCAGGTCGAAACCGGCTCGGCGATCACCTGGAAGTACCCCTCCTGCGTGCTGACCGGCGACGACTCGACGGGCGAGTTCCACTCGGTCGCGCTCACCCACCACCGCCAACAGGCCGACACCGGCACCAAGATGATCCATATCGGCAGGAACACGAAAAGCAAGATCGTCAGCAAGGGCATCAGCGCCGGGCGCGGGCAGAATACCTACCGCGGGCTGGTGAAGGTGGCCAAATCCGCCAGCGGCGCGCGCAACCACACCCAGTGCGATTCGCTCCTGATCGGCAAGAAGTGCGGTGCCCACACCTTCCCCTACATCGAGGTGAAGAACCCCGGGGCCATCGTCGAACACGAGGCCACCACCTCCAAGATTTCCGACGACCAGCTTTTCTATTGCCTCTCGCGCGGCATCGGCGAGGAAGACGCGGTCTCGATGATCGTCGACGGCTTCTGCAAGCAGGTCTTCCGCGAGCTGCCGATGGAGTTCGCGGTGGAAGCCAAGAAGCTGCTCGATCTTTCCCTGGAAGGGGCGGTCGGGTGAGTGCGCGCCACCCAATCCCCAATCCCCAATCCCCAATCCCCAATCCCCAATCCCCAATCCCCAATCCCCAATCCCAACATGCTCAAGATCACTGACCTGCACGCCAGCGTTGCCGGCAAGGAAATCCTCAAGGGCCTTTCGCTGGAGGTGAAACCCGGCGAGGTTCACGCCCTGATGGGCCCGAACGGTGCCGGCAAATCCACCCTGGGCAACGTGCTGGCCGGACGCGCCGGGTATGAGGTGACCGCCGGCAGCGTCGAGTTCGAGGGCGCGCCGCTGCTCGATCTTGCGCCCGAGGAGCGCGCCGCGGCCGGCCTGTTCCTGGCCTTCCAGTACCCGGTGGAAATCCCCGGCGTGAACAACACCTACTTCCTGCGCGCCGCGCTCAACGCCCAGCGCAAGGCGCGCGGCGAGGCCGAACTCGACTCGATGCAGTTCCTCAAGCGCGTGCGCGAAAAGCTCGCCGTGTTGCACCTGAAGGACGAACTCCTGCATCGCGCCGTCAACGAAGGGTTCTCGGGTGGCGAGAAGAAGCGCAACGAGATCTTTCAGCTTGCGGTGCTGGAGCCGAAGCTGGCGATCCTCGATGAAACCGATTCGGGCCTGGACATCGACGCGCTCAAGGCCGTGGCCGACGGCGTCAACGCGCTGCGCTCGCCGGAGCGCGCCTTCCTCGTCATCACCCACTACCAGCGACTGCTCGACTACATCCGGCCCGACGTCGTCCACGTGCTGGCCGAGGGCCGCATCGTGGAAAGCGGCGGCCCCGAGCTCGCGCTGGAGCTGGAGGCGCACGGCTACAGCTGGATCCGCGACCGCCTCGGACCGGAGGCGGCGTGAGTCTTGCGACGGGATTCGGGATTCGGGAGTCGGGATTGGCAAAGGCCGGTCTCCCGCGAGCTCCGAATCCCATCGAATCTCCAATCCCGAATCCCGAATCCCTGACCACCCCATGACCCCTCTCCTTGAATCCCTTGCCGCAGGCTTCGATGCGCTCGCGCTGCGTGATGCCGGCGGGCTGGCGGCGGCGCGGCGTGCGGCGCTGGCGCAGGCGCTCGAGTCGGGCCTTCCCACGCTGCGCCAGGAGCGCTGGAAGTACACCTCGCTGCGCGCGCTGGAGCGGCGTCGCTTTGCGGTGGACGGTGCGCCGGTGGCGCTTGATGCCGGCGCGCTGGCGCTGCCCGCCGCGCCGCGCCTGACCTTTGTCAACGGCCGCTTCGCGGCGGCGCTCAGCGATTTCTCCGGCCTGCCGGACGGGGTTTCGCTGCGGCCCCTGTCGCAGGCCCTGCGCGAGGACTCGCCGCAGGCGCTCGCCTTCCTTGCGCGCCGCTTCGATGCACGCGACGAGGTCTTCGCCCAGCTCAACGGCGCGCTGGCCGAGGAAGGTGTGGTGCTGCGGGTGGCGGCCGGCGTTGCGGTGGAAGCACCTTTGCATCTGGTGTTCATCGGTGCGCCAGCGCCCGAGGATGCGGCCTGGGCGCTGCGTCACCTGATCGAATTGGGCGAGGGCGCGCGGCTATGCGTGGTCGAGCACCAGCGTGCGCCGGGCGCACACGCGCATCTTTGCAACGCGCTGACCCAGGTCCGGATCGAGCCGCATGCCGAGCTTGGTCATCTGCGCATCCAGGCCGAGGCGGCGAGCGCGACGCATTTCCTGCGCACCGAGGCCGTGCTTGCGGAAAAATCCACCTATCGGCGGCTTGATCTGGAGCTGGGTGCAGCGCTGTCGCGGCATGAGCTCAACGTCGGGCTGCATGGTGAAGGCGCGCGTCTGCACGCCAACGGCGTGCTGCTGGGCGATGGCCGCCGCCATCTGGACACGCGCCTGGGCATCAGGCACGTCGCGCGCGACACCTCCTGCCTGCTGGAATGGCGCGGCCTCGGAGCGCAGCGCTCGCGCGCCGTGTTCCACGGCGGCATCCTGATCCAGGCCGGTGCCGACGGCACCGACGCGCGGCTTTCCAACAAGAACCTGCTGCTATCCGACGAGGCCGAGATCGACACCCAGCCGGTGCTGGAAATCCACGCCGATGAGGTGCAGGCCGCGCACGGTGCCACGGTCGGCAGCCTCGATGACACCGCGCTGTTCTACCTGCGCTCGCGCGGGATTCCGCAGGCGCAGGCGCACCGCATGCTGACGGCGGCCTTCTGCCGCGAGGTGCTGAGCGTCCTCGACGCGCCCTTGCGCAGCACCGCCGAGGCGGCGCTCGACGGCTGTCTGGACACCCTCGCGTGAGCCCGCACGAACCCGACTGGGCGGCACTGCGCGCGCGCTTCCCGCTGCTTGCGCGCCAGGTCCACGGCAAGCCGCTGGTCTATTTCGATTCGGCCAACACCAGCCAGAAACCCGACGCGGTGATCGCGGCGGTGGACGATTTCTACCGCCGCCACAACGCCAACGTCAGCCGCGCCGTGCACCAGCTCGGCAACGAGGCCACCGAGGCCTACGAAGGCGCGCGCACGAAGCTGGCGCGCTTCATCAATGCGCGTCGCGACGAAATCGTGCTGACCAGCGGCACCACCTTCGCGATCAATCTGGTCGCGTATTCCTGGGCACAGCCGCGGCTCAAGCCGGGTGACGTGATTCTCCTCACCCGCATGGAGCACCACGCCAACATCGTGCCCTGGCAGCTGGTGGCCGCGCGCTGCGGCGCGCGTATCGAGGTGGTCGAGCTGCTGCCCGACGGGACGCTGGACCCTGAGATGCTGCACGAGAAGCTCACCGGCGCGGTGAAGCTTTTCGCCCTCACCCACACCTCCAACGTGCTGGGCACGGTCAATCCGGTGCGCGATATCTGCCGCGAAGCGCGCCGCCGCGGCATCGTCACCCTGGTCGATGGCTCCCAGGCGGTGCCGCATCGGGCGGTCGACGTGGCCGCGATCGGCTGCGATTTCTACGCCTTCACCGGGCACAAGCTCTGCGGCCCGACCGGAACCGGCGCGCTGTGGGCGCGACGCGAGCACCTGGAGGCGATGCCGCCGTTCCTGGGCGGTGGCGAGATGATCAAGGAGGTGCGTTTCGAGGGCACCGTCTACAACGATCCGCCGCATCGCTTCGAGGCCGGCACGCCCAACATCGCCGGCTTCGCGGGTCTGGGCGCGGCGGTCGATTTTCTCGAAGGCGTCGGGATGCAGGCCATCCACGCGCGCGAGGC
The DNA here is from genome assembly GCF_037203605.1 of Denitratimonas tolerans. Classification (NCBI taxonomy): domain Bacteria; kingdom Pseudomonadati; phylum Pseudomonadota; class Gammaproteobacteria; order Lysobacterales; family Lysobacteraceae; genus Denitratimonas; species Denitratimonas tolerans. Next base: position 220,471 of record NZ_JBBDHC010000002.1, on the reverse strand, counting down.
GCAGCTGCTTGCGCACCTGACCGGGGAGCTGGACCACATCGATGGCCTGCGCCTCTTCGGCCGCGCGCCCGACAAGGCCGCGGTGGTGTCGTTCGCCATCGACGGCGTCCATTCGCACGACCTGGCCACGCTGCTGGACCTCGAGGGCGTGGCGGTGCGCTCGGGCCAGCACTGCGCGCATCCGCTGCTGCAGTGGCTGGGCGTGGGAACGACCTGTCGCGCCTCGCTCGCCTTCTACAACACCCACGAGGAAATCGACGCCTTCATCGCCGCACTGCGCAAAGTGCGCGCGCTGCTGGCCTGAGCGTTACGGCTACACGGCCTCGGGAGAATCGCGGCACGCGGCGAACAGGTCGCGTTCGGGATCATAGGCGCTGGTTTTCACGTCGAACACGCCCAGCAGGGTCGAGAACAGATGATCGTGGCTGACAGGCTCGCGCGCGACCTCGCGCACGCAGGCCGTGTCGATGCGGCTGTTGGCGGAAAACGCGGGTGACATCCACAGCACCATCGGCACGTGCAGCTGCGCGCGCGGTGCCACGCGGTAGGGCGCGCCGTGCAGGTAGAGGCCGTATTCGCCGAGCGATTCGCCGTGATCGGAGACATAGAGCATCGCGATGTCGCGCTCGCGCTCGGCGGCCAGAAGCTCGATGAGCTGATCCAGCACCGCGTCGGTGTAGAGCAGCGCGTTGTCGTAGGCGTTGGCGATTTCCTCGCGCCCGCAGCGGCTCAGTTCGGCGGTGCGGCAGGTCGGGGTGAAGTGCTCGTCGGCGGCCGGATAGCGTTCGAAATAGTTGGGTCCGTGGTTGCCCAGCATGTGCAGGACGATGAGCTGGTCGCCGGGCGCGGCCTGGATGCGTTCGGCCAGGCCGCGCAGCAGGATTTCATCCAGACAGCGGCCATCGTGGCAGAGCGCGGGATCGTCGGCAGACGACATCGCCTGTGTTTCGACGCCGTCGCACACGCCCTTGCAGCCGGCCTGGTTGTCGCGCCACAGCACCGAAATTCCGAGGTTGGCGAGCACATCGAGCACCGATGCCTCGCCGGCGATGGCGGCGCGATCGTAGTGCGCCCGGCCGCGCGGGGAGAACATGCACGGCAGCGAGACCGCGGTGCTGGTGCCGCAGGCGCTCACGTCCGGAAAATTGACCAGATCCGCGCGGGCCGCCAGGGCGGGCGTGGTCTGGCGCGCGTAGCCGTTCAGCCCCCAGTGGTCGCCGCGCACGGTTTCCCCGACCACCAGCACCAGCAGGCGCGGGCGGCGGGTAGCGGCGGTGGGCACTTGGATGGCGTCGGTCGCGATGGGCCGCTTCGGGCCGAGCGCCGCCTTCGCGTCACCCTGCGCCAGCGCGCGCGCGCCGGAAACCACAAAGTTGCCCGGCGTGATGCGGTAGCGCAGCAGGGGATCGCCGCGCATGAGTCCGAACACGCCTTGCGACACCGGCAGCAGCGCACCTACGGCCAGCGCCAGCGTGGCGACCAGGAACAGCAGCCGCCGTTTCAGCTGGCGTCGCCAGGGCAACTGCCTGGGCGTGACGAGCCACAGTGCGGCGGCAGGCAGCGCGCCTTGCAGCAGCACATGCAGGATCAGGCTGGGGCTGAGCAGCTCGCGCGTTTCGGCCGGATCGGTTTGCACGATGCTGCGCATCATGTCGGCATCGAAGACCACCGCGAAGCGATCCATGTACCAGGTGGCGAAGGCGGTGGTGACCAGCAGCACCGCCAGCAGCGGTCGCACCGCGCGGCCCCAGGCGCACAGGCCGATCAGGAAGGCGTGCAGCGCGAACATCGCCACGCCCAGCGAGACGGCCAGTGCGGTGGATGCTTGCGCTCGCTGTACGGCGGCCCAGAACGGCCCGTTGCAGGCCAGCACGAACCAGGCACAGGCCAAAAGGATCATCGTTTCGCTGGACAGTGCCGGGCGGCTCCAACGGCGGGTGCTGCGCGCGCCCTCGTCGATGGCGATGGCGTTCATCAGGCACCACCCCGCGCGTTGCCCGGGCGAACAGGCGTGCCGACGGGTGCCTCGGGATCGCGCCGGCGCCAAAGCATGAACAGCCGCGCGGCCACCAGCCAGCACAGTGCCGCGGTCCAGATGTCATGCGACAGGAAATGCGCGCCGCGAATCTGCTGGGAGATGCCGAAGACCAAGCCGGCCGCGATTGCCAGGGCCCATGCCAGACGCGCGCGGCGCGGATTTGCCGCGAGCGCGAAACCCGCTGCCACCCAGGCGTAGCCTGCGCTGGCGTGACCGGCGGGAAAGCACGCGCCGGGCTGGCCCAAGGAAGCCGGCGAAAACGGCGCAAGGTAGGCGTGCGTGCCGCCGTAGCGCAGCAGGTCCCAGGGGCAGTCCACGCCGCTGCAGCGCTTGATCAGGCCCACCAGCAGAGTCGATGCAAGCACCGTCACCGCCAGATAGCCCAGCGGCCTGCGCCAGTGGGCCGGCACTATCTTACAGCGCCCGCTCGCGGCCCAGGCGGCGACCACTGCCAGCCAGGCGACGACGCTGAGGTGATGCCCGCCCCTGTGCAGCACGGTGGAAAAAAGCCAGGTGTCGCGCAGCGCCCACTGGCCGCCCTGCCAGCGGTAGATACGGTCGGCAAGCCAGAGGTCTCCACCCGCGTATTGCAACAATCCGGCCAGGAGGGCGGCGAACAGCAGTACGGCTGCGCCGGCCTTCCAGCCCGCAAGGAGTACGGGGTCGAGGTGCCGATCGGATGCGGGCACGGATTGCGCCGGACTGACGGCGCGTTCGGCTGGGTGAATTGCGTGAAGCAGGTTCGACGACATGACGCAATGGCTGACGGGTACAGGGTCCGAGTGGCCGAAAGCATCGGTCCAGCGGTGTCGGAGAGCCGTCGAAGTTTCGTTTGTTGCGCATTAATTGACCGGGCAAAAGCCTGGGACGGACACACGATGCAGCCCTCGGACTGGCACCGAAGTGCGACTTCGACCATGCTTTGCGCACTGTCCCGGACGCTGAGCCGATGCGCCTGCTCGTGATCGAAGACCACCCGGCCCTGGTGGCGAACCTGTTTTCCTATTTCGAGGCGCACGGCGCGCACCTGGATGCCGCGCCCGACGGGCTGGTCGGGCTGCATCTGGCATTGACGAACGACTACGACGCGGTGATCCTCGACTGGATGCTGCCGCGCATGGAAGGCCCTGCGGTGCTGGAGGCCCTGCGCGCGCACGGCCGTGACGTTCCCGTGCTGATGCTGACCGCGCGCGACCAGCTGCCGGACAAGCTGGCGGGTTTTCGCGCCGGGGCGGACGACTACCTGACCAAGCCCTTCGACCTGTTCGAGCTGGAAGCGCGCCTGGCGGCGCTGGTGACGCGAGCCCAGGGGCGGGTGGCCGTTCGCTCCCTCCGCATTGGCGACCTCACGCTCGACCTGAGCACGCTGGAGGCGCGTCGCGGCGATCGCACGCTGCACCTGTACCCCGCCTCGCTCCGGCTCCTGCAGGAGTTGATGAAAGCCAGCCCCGCCGCGGTCAGCCGGCAGCAGCTCGAGTACGCGCTGTGGGGCGACGAGCCTCCGGATGGCGACGCGCTGCGCTCCCACATCTACGAACTGCGCCGCAGCGTGGATGCCGGCCAGACGATCAAGCTGATCCATACCCTGCCGCGCGTCGGCTATCGCCTGGCGGTTCCCGATGATCAGGGTTAGGTCCAGCCTCGCGCGCCAGGTGGGCGTTGGCCTGGTGGTCTACGGGCTGCTCCTGAGCGCGGCCCTGTTCACGCATGGGCTGATGGTCAACGAGCACGCTGAGCGCATGCTCTGGCAGGCGATGCTGGACACCGAGATGGACATCATCTTCGCACGCCTGCGCGATGATCCCGACCATGCCTGGTCGAACAACGGCAAGCTCGACCTCTACCGCTTCGATGCCGGCGCGCAGGTGCCCCCGGAAGTCTCGGCGCTGCCGCCCGGCCTGCACGATGAAGTGCGCTTCAACGACAACGAATGGGTGGTTCTGGTGCGCGACGATTCGCACCAGACCCGACACGCACTGGCGCTGGATATCGACGGATTCGAGGCGGCCGAATGGCGCCTGATGCGCCCGGTGATCCTGTTTTCGATTCTGGCGATGCTGCTGCTGAGCGTGGCGATTTTCTTCGGCGTGCGCCTTTTGACCGGACCGCTGCGCAACCTGGCGACGCGAATCGCCGATCTGGCACCGGATCGGCGCGGCCAGCGCGTCGAACTGTCGCGCTACGCCAGCACCGAGCTTGAGGTGATAGCCGCGTCGCTGAACGATTACCTCGGGCGCAATGACCGGTTCGTGGAGCGCGAACGCGCCTTCATCGACAGCGCCAGCCACGAACTGCGCACGCCGCTCACGGTGATTCGAGGTGCCACGCAGGTTGCGCGCGTGATCGACGGCATTCCCGCCGCGGCCCTGAGCCAGCTGGAGCGAATCGCACGAACCACGGCCGAGATGGAAGAAATGGTCGCCATGCTGCTGATGCTGGCGCGCGTCCCGCGGCGCATCCGTGACGCTTCCGAGCGCATCCGGCTCGACGAGGTGGTGAGCGCCGTGGTGGAGGATCACCGCGCGCTGTGCGAAGGCAAGGCGCTGCGCCTGGTACTTGGGTCGCTCGCGCCGTGCATCGTGATCGCGCCCGAGGCCGTGGTGCGCGTGACCGTCGCGAACCTCGTCCGCAATGCCATCGAACACAGCGACCAGGGCGACATCTGCATCTGGCTGGACGCGAGCGCGCGGGTGGAGATCCGCGATCCGGGACACGGCATGACGCCGGAAGAGATCAGCGCGCTCTATGCCCGGATCGCGCGCGGCGGGGATCGCGGCAGCGGCATCGGGCTGGCGCTCATCGCCCGCCTCAGCGAGCACCTGGGCTGGCCGCTGGACATCCAGCCGGGGCCGGATGGACAGGGCACGCGCGTGCGGCTGGACCTGTCCGGCTCGCTGGCCCCCTGAGGGCGGCGAAATGGCTCGCTTCCACAGTCCGGCCCGGGGCGCAGCCGCTACCATACGCGCATGACCGAACTGCCTGATGACCTGGTTTTCGATAGCGCTACGCCGGCCGACGTTGCCGCGATCGTGGCGCTGGTGGAGTCGGCCTATCGCGGCGACGCGAGCCGCCAGGGCTGGACCACCGAGGCCGATCTGCTCGACGGCCAGCGGGTGGATTCGCAGGCCATCGAGCAGGAGTTGGTCCATCCGCGAAGCCGCATCCTCCTGGCGCGGCGCGGCGATGAACTGCTGGCCTGCGCGCATGTGGCCGTGGATGGCGACGCGGGGTATTTCGGCATGTTCGCAGTGCGCCCGGACGGGCAGGGCGCGGGAGTGGGCAAGCGCGTGCTGGCCGAGGCCGAGCGCATCGCGCGCGAGGTCTGGGGTCTGGCGTCCATGCGCATGACCGTAATCGACGTGCGCGAGGAGCTGATCGCCTTCTACGAACGCCGCGGCTACCGCCGCACCGGCATCAGGAAACCGTTTCCCTACGGCGATTCGCGCTTTGGCCTGCCGCGCCGCGACGACCTGCGCTTCGAGCTGCTGGAGAAGGCGCTGTGAGCGGCGGTTGGACCGTGCTGTGTCCGACCTCGGACGTGCTGCCCGGCGAATCCCACGTCGCCTGGTTCGGCGACGTGCCGCTGGTGATCGTCAACTTCGACGGCATCTTCTACGCGCTGGAAGACCGCTGCACGCACGAGGACTTCGAGCTTTCCGCCGGGCCCTACGATCAGGCCACCGGCCAGATCGAGTGCGTGCTGCACGGCGCGCTGTTCGACGTGCGCAGCGGCGAAGCTCTGCGCGCCCCCGCCTACGAGCCGGCGCGTCCGTACCCGGTCAAGGTGGAAGACGGCATGATCTGGGTGCGCGAGCCGGATTGAGCGACGCGCATGCGCGTCCGGTCGCCGGCGTCAGCCGCCGATCTTCAGCGCCGCCGGCACCATCAGCGCGACAACGCAGGCGATGCCGCCCAACCAGGCCAGGCTGCGCATCAGCGGGATCGCGGCGAGATAGAACACCCCGTGCAGCACCCGGCAGGCGATGAAGGCGAGGGCCAGTTGCGTTATCAGGGCATGATCCACGCCGGCGAACTGCGCCATCAGCACGCCGGCGGCAAACGGCGCGAAGGCTTCGAAGGCGTTGAGGTGCGCGGCATAGCCGTTGCGCACCCGGGGGCTGTCCTGCCTGGCGATCCAGCCGCGCGGATCCCGGTTGTTGTATCCGGGCGCGCTGGACTTGGCGATGGCGACCCAGACGTAGGGCAGCGTGGCGGCGATCAGGATGCACCAGTAGGCGATGGACATGGGGAGCTCCGCAGCGGTGGGGATTGCGGGAGTCTGGCATATCCGGGCGTGGACAGGACGCGCGGCCTCGGATGTGGTCGCGCGCGATGCGGCAAGCGCGCAGCCCGCCCCGCACGCGGGTGCGGGACGGGCGTCGCAGGGTGACGCGTTACTCCGGTTGCGCGGCGCGGGTCGCGTCGAGCTGGATGCGGTCGCGGTTCTTCTCGACGGTCGCCGCGCCGATGCCCTTCACCGAGGCGAGCTGGTCGACGCTCTTGAACGGACCGTGGGCCTGGCGGTAATCGACGATGGCCTGTGCCTTGGCGGGGCCGACGCCGTGCAGGCCGGATGCGAGCGCGGTGGCGTCGGCAGAGTTGATGTTCACCGGGCTGGCGGCGAAGGCGGCGAAGCTCAGCGCGAGCGAGAGCAGGAGGGACTTGAGGATGAGGGCGAACTTGGTCATGGCATGTCTCCGATGAGGGGTGGATGTGCCGCCTGGACGCGATGTCCGGCGGTGGAGACAGTGTCCTCATCGGCGCGGTTGCCCGGCATCCGGGAAACGACGGCCCTGGCGCAGGAATTGGCCCGAACGTGGGGTCGGACTTGTCCTAGGGAACCTCTGGGCAAGCCTTCACCGTCATTCCAGCGAAGGCTGGAATCCATTCAAAAACAGCAACATGGATCCAGGCCTTCGCTGGGGTGACGACTTGTTCGGAGCCTCCCGGGGTGGGCTGGAACGCGGTTGGCCGCATTTGGCGCGGTGCTCCGGTCATCCTTCCGGCGCGACGTAACCCGCCGGCATCTGCGTCCCTTCTCCGAACAGGAATTTTTCCATCTCCGCCTGCAGGAAGGCGCGCGCCTTCGGGTCGCGCGGGGTGAGGCGGTATTCGTTGATGAGGATGGTCTGGTGGGCGAGCCATTCGTTCCAGGCGGGCTTGCCGATGTGGTCGAGCACGCGCTGGCCGAGCGGGCCGGGCCATGGGGCAAAATCGAGGGCTTCGGCTTCTTTCTGGTGCTTGGTGCAGAAGACGGTGCGGGTCATGGGGTTTCCTCGCTGGATGTGGACTGGTGGGCGCACTGGGACTGGAGCAGCTGGCGCACCGGCGCGGGAAGGCCGATATCCGGCCATTCGGCTGGCGCGGCCCAGCGCAGTTCCGGGCCATTATTGTCGGCCACCCGCAGGCGCGCCTGCGCGGCGCTGTGGCGGTGTGGAGTGATCGTGAGGCGGTAGTGGCTGAAGACGTGCTCGAAGGCGGGCAGGACGTGCGCCGCACCGCGGGTGCGCAGGTGGCGCTGGATGAAGGCGGCGAGCGAGTAGGCATCGGGCGCTTCGGGCAGGCTCCACAGGCCGTTCCAGACGCCGGGGCCACCGCGCTTTTGCAGCAGCACGCGGCCGGATTCGTCGAAGGCCAGGAGCATGGCGCATTCACGGCGCGGCAGGATTTTTGCCGGTTTCCGGGTGGGCAGCTGTTCGACGCGGCCCTCGCGCCGCGCGACGCAGTCCTGGCGCAGCGGGCAGCGTGGGCAAGCGGGTCTGGTGCGGGTGCAAACGGTCGCGCCCAGGTCCATCAGCGCCTGCGTGTAGTCGGGAAGGCGATCGTTTGGCAGCAGTGATTCCGCGAATTGCCAGAGCTCGCGCTCAACCGCTGAAGCAGCGGGCCAGCCGTCGATGCCGCGCCAGCGCGCGAGCACGCGCTTGACGTTGCCATCGAGGATCGCGAATGCCAGCCCATGCGCCTGCGCAAGGATCGCGCCCGCGGTGGAGCGCCCGATGCCGGGCAGGGCGAGGAGCGCGTCGAAATCGGTGGGAAGCGCGCCGCCGTGTCGCTCCATGCACAGTTTCGCGGCGGCGTGCAGGTTGCGGGCGCGGGCGTAGTAGCCAAGCCCCGACCACAGCGCCATCACCTCGTCGTGCGAGGCGGCGGCGAGTGAAGGAAGGTCGGGCAGGGCGGCGGTGAACCGTTCGAAGTAGGCGATGACGGTTTGCACCTGGGTCTGCTGCAGCATGATTTCCGACAGCCACACCCGATACGCGCTGCGCGGATGCTGCCAGGGCAGGTCGTGGCGTCCGTGCGGTTCGAACCAGTCGAGCAGGCGCACGGCGAAGCCGGGTGGGTCATGCTCCGCACTGCCGTCCGGCGCATCCGGGCAAGGCCGATTCTTGCGGGCGATATTCAATGCGCCGCGTCCTTCTCCGCATCCTCGGCCCCGGGTGGCGTCAGCCGGATGCGGATGCCCTCGGCCTGGATGCCCTCGTATTCCAGCCGCGGGATGCGGATTTCTCCTTCCGCCGGGGGCACGAGGCCCCGCTCCTTTCCGCCGAGCCAGGCCAGCGTGTCGTGCAGGGTCAGCGCGCCGCGCAGTCCGTCGTCGCCGCGCCAGAGGGAAAAGGTGGCAAGCCCGGTCAGCGCGGCATCGCCCGAATAGGCCAGCGCCAGAACCGTGGCGTCCGCATCACCCGGCGGCAGCGGCAGGGCGGGCCAGTCCGCGGGCCAGGCGGCGATCTGGCTGGTGAGCGCGAGCGCCAGCGTGCCGGAGGGATTCCACGAGACGATGCCCTCGATACGGGGACGCCACTGCGGCACGGCATCGAGCACCAGGTCCAGCGCGATCTGGTCGAGGCGCAGCGTGGAGCCGTCGCTGTGCGGTACGGCAGCAAGCTGCAGGGCGAACCGCTGGCCCGCCGCCGGCGCGCTGTCGGTGCCCGACACCCACAGCGCGCTGGCACCGAGGCTGGTGCGCGCGCCTTCGTGCAGCGCGGGCAGGGTGAGGTCGAGCTGCTCGAGCGCCCAGCCGTCACCGGCGATGCGCCCGTCGCGCACTTCCAGCGGCGCATCGAGCGTCGGAATGCGCATGGGCGCGGGTGGCCCGATGTCGTCGTCGCGGTCGAGAAAGTCCTGCAGGGCGACAAGATCGAGCTGCGGCGAGATCAGGCGCAGGCCGAGCAGGGTGATGTCCTGATTGCGCAGCATCGACCACGGCAGCGCCGCCTCGATCCGCTCGGCGCGCAGCAGCGGCTGTGCGGCACCCGGCGCGCGCGCGCCAAGGCCGGTGAGCTGGACGTGCAGGTCCGGCCACAGGCCGACATCGGCGGGGCGGTCGAGCGACAGTTCCAGCCCGGTTGCCTGCTGCCCTTGCTGCAGCAGGAAGTCGCTGATGCGTTCGGGATGCAGCAGTGCGCGCAGCCCCAGAGCCGCCGCGATGGCCAGCCCCGGCAGGAGCAGCACCAGCAGCCAGCGGCGACGCGGCCGGGCGGCCGCTTCAGGCCGCGGCGAGGGATTCGGGGAGGAGTGCGTCGACGAAGGCATAGGGATCGAAGGCGCGCAGGTCGTGCACGCCCTCGCCCAGTCCGACGAATCGGATCGGCAGGCCGAATTCGCGCGCGAGGGCAAAGATCACTCCGCCCTTGGCGCTGCCGTCGAGCTTGGTGACGATCAGGCCCGTCACGCCGGCGGCCTTCTGGAACTGGCGCACCTGGTTGATCGCGTTTTGCCCGGTGGTGCCGTCGATCACCTGCAGCACCTCGTGCGGCGCGGTGGGATCGAGCTTGCCCAGCACCCGCCGCACCTTGCCCAGCTCGTCCATCAGCCCTTGCTGGGTGTGCAGCCGCCCGGCGGTGTCGGCGATCAGGATATCGGTGCCGCGTGCCTGCGCCGTCTGCAGCGCGTCGTAGACCACCGCAGCCGGATCGGCCCCGCTGGACTGGGCCACGACGTGTACGCCGTTGCGCTCGCCCCAGGTTTTGAGTTGCTCCACCGCAGCCGCGCGGAAGGTGTCGCCGGCCGCCAGCATCACCTGCTTGCGCTCGTCCAGATAGCGCCGCGCCAGCTTGCCGATGGTGGTGGTCTTGCCGACGCCGTTGACGCCCACCGTGAGGATCACGAAAGGTTTGGCACCGGTGTAGATGTTGATCGGCTCGGCCACCGGCACCAGCAGGGCAATCAGCTCGCCGCGCAGCGCGTTGAGCAGGTCGCGCGCATCCGAGAACTCGCCCCGATCCATCCGCTGGCGCAGGTCCTCGACGATGATCGTGGTGGCCGCAACGCCGACGTCGGCGGTCAGCAGGCAGGTCTCGATTTCCTCGAGGAAATCCTCGTCGAGTTTGACGGTGCGCGAGAACAGCGAGGAGAAGTTCCTGGCGAACCCGCTGTTGCGCAGCCGGTCGCGCCAGTTCGCAGCGGCGGGTTCCGGTGCCTGCGGCGCGGGTGAAGCCACGCTTTCGAGGCCGGCTGCGGGCGCGTCGTGCGGGGACGAATCCACGGCAGGCACGGGCGATGGCGCGCCCTGCGCAGGCGACGCGGGCGCATCGGCAGCCGGTTCGACGGGCTTCTTGCGGAAGAGTTTGAACATCCAGGGGCGGAGTGTCGGAGAATGGCCGGCATGGTATCACCCGCCTCCCTTCCTTCCGATGAAGCCACTGCGTGCCGGTGGTCCGCATGAGTCGCCCGCGGACCGCCGCCCGATCGCCGGTGCCGCCGGCGGGCAAGGTGAGGATCATCGCCGGCCGCTGGCGCGGCTCGCGCCTGGAGGTGCCGGCGGTGCCCGGGCTTCGGCCCAGCCCGGATCGGGTGCGCGAGACCCTGTTCAACTGGCTGCAGGGCGATATCGCCGGTGTCCGCTGCCTCGATCTTTTTGCCGGCAGCGGCGCGCTCGGGTTCGAAGCGGCCTCGCGCGGTGCCGGCGAGGTGGTGATGGTCGAGCGCGATCCGCGCGCGCTGGCGGCGCTGGGCGCGGCCAAGGCGCGTCTTGGTGCCGATCAGGTCGAGGTGGTGGCCGACGATGCGCTTGCGTGGCTGATGCGCGGTCCGGGTCGGCCGTTCGACGTGGTGTTCGTCGACCCGCCTTTTGCCGCCGGGCTGCATCGGGCGGTGCTCGATGCGCTGGGGCCGTGGCTGTCGCCCGCGGCCAGGGTTTATGTGGAAAGCGCGCGCGGCGAGCCCGTCCATGAGCTGTCGGGGTTCACGCCGCATCGCCAGGGCGAAACCCGCGACACGCGCCACGTTCTTTTCGCGCGCCGGAAAGACGCTTCGGTGCATGATGCGCCTGCTACACTCGCTCCATCCTCCGGCGACCAGGCGCCACCGACGACATGAGTCCAGCCAGGCACCGCATTGCGCTTTATCCGGGCACCTTCGACCCGATAACCAATGGCCACATCGACCTCGTTGCTCGGGCCGCGCCGCTGTTCGAGAAGATCATCGTCGGGGTGGCGGAAAGCCCCGCCAAGGGGCCGGGATTCGCGCTTGCGGACCGCATCGAGCTGGCGCGGCTCGGGTTGGCGGAGGTTCCGAACGTCGAGGTGCGCGGGTTTTCCACGCTGCTTGCGCACTTCGTGACGGAGGTGGGGGCGGGCGTGCTGCTGCGCGGGCTGCGCGCGGTGTCGGATTTCGAGTACGAATTCCAGCTTGCCAGCATGAATCGGCATCTGGTGCCGGAGGTCGAGACGCTGTTCCTGACGCCGGCGGAAAAATACGGATTCATTTCCTCCTCCCTGGTGCGCGAAATCGCCAGGCTCGGAGGCGATGTGTCGGGCTTCGTGCCGGCGGCGGTGCTGGCGGCGCTGAAGAGGAAGTGGGGACGTGGTTAGGTACGCACCCGGACTTGCGGGCGCTGGGGAAATCGGAACAATCCAAGATCTGAGGTGAATGACATGACCAAGAAGATGGCTCTCATCGCGCTGGTGGCTGGCGCACTGTTCCTTTCCGGCTGCAATCAGCAGGGCAAGGACGCCGCGGCACCCAAGGTCGAGGCGGTGGCGCAGGCACCGCTGGTGGCACCGCCGGCCGACAACGCCCAGGCCTGGAAGCTGTACCTGGTCAACGTGGCCAAGCAGCACATGGAGGGCATCCGCAGCAGCCCGTTCATGTACTACCTGCCGTCGCAGGACGCCGAGGATTTCGACGAGCAGTACCAGCGCCAGGTCGACAACGTGGGCGGCGCGGTGATGCGCGGCGTGCTGCCGGGCAACATGCTCGCCTTCGGATCGCCTGCGTCCGGACGCATGGCCGACCTCATCGTCGAGGCCTTCCAGCACGTGCCGGCCGGCTCGATGAAGGATGTTCGCGTCCTCTTCATCGGCAGCAGCGATGATCTGGAGCGCGTCAGGACGGCGGTCGAGCCGAGCGGTGCCAACGTGGTGTTCCACGAGGTCAAGTGATCCTGATGCGGTGGCGCGGCCTGACGGGCCGCGTCATTGCCGGTGACCCGGCCACGGCTGCGCCGGGTTGCTGCGTTTCCGCACGCGACCGCCCGCAGCCCGTGCTGCCGTCGCGGATGCGCGCAGGGTCTGGCGCATTCCCGGGCCTCAGGCTGGCCGCTGCGCCGTTGATTGATGAAGGCGTCGCGCCGTGGCGCGGCCCGCAGGAGCTGTTTCCATGAATATTCGTCCCGTTCTGCTGGGCCTGATCCTTCTGCTGCTACCGTTTTCGGCCGCGCTGCAGGCGCGCGAAGCACAGGCTCCCGTACCGCCGCGCCAGGCGGCAATCGCCAGCGCCAACGCCTATGCCACCGACGCGGGTCTGGAAGTGCTGGCGCAGGGCGGCAATGCGTTCGACGCCGCGGTGGCGGTAAGCGCAACCCTCGGGCTGGTCGAGCCGGAGAGCTCCGGGATCGGCGGCGGTGCCCTGATGCTGCTGCACCTGGCCGATGGCGACCGGGATGTCTTCGTCGATGCGCGCGAGCGCGCACCGCTGGCGGCCACCCGCGACATGTACTTGGATGCCAGCGGTCAGGTGCGTCCGAAAAGCTCGATCGACGGCCCGCTCGCCGCCGCGATCCCCGGACTGCCGGCCGGCCTCGCGCATCTTTCGGAAAAATATGGCCGGGTGCCGCTTTCGGTGTCGCTGGCCCCGGCCATCCGCCTCGCGCGCAAGGGCTGGGTGATGAATGCCAAGACCGCCCAGGTCCTGCCCTGGCGCAGCGAAGTGCTGGCGCAATCGCCCGGTGCGCGCGAGCTGTTCCTGCGCAAGGGCAAGCCGGTCGAAGCCGGGCAGGTGCTGAAGAATCCGGACTATGCGCGCACCCTGGAGCGGCTTGCGCGCGACGGTCGCGAGGGTTTTTACGCCGGTTCGCTGGCCCGCAGGCTGGTGGACGGCGTGCGCGGTGCCGGCGGCATCTGGACGCTGGAAGACCTGGCCCAGTACCGCGCCGTCGAGCGCGAGCCGCTGCGGTTTTCACACCGCGGCTTCCAGCTCGTCACCGCGCCGCCGCCGTCCTCGGGCGGGGTGGCGCTGGCGGAAATCCTCAATGTGCTGTCGGGTTACGACTACCCGGCGATGGCACAGGGCGAGCGCACCCACCTGGTGGTCGAGGCCATGCGTCGCGCCTACCGCGATCGCGCGCAGTTCCTGGGCGATCCGGATTTCGTCGACGTGCCGCTGGCGCGCATGATGAGCCTGGACTTCGCCGCCGGCCTGCGCGCTTCGATCCACCCGCACAAGGCCACGCCCAGCAGCCTTCTGCCGCCGGTCGGGCCGGCGCGGGAACGGCCGGACACGACGCACTTCTCCATCATCGACACCGAGGGCAACCTGGCGGCGGTGACCCAGACGGTGAACCTCACCTTCGGCAACGCCTTCGCGGTACCGGGAACCGGCTTCGTGCTCAACAACGAGATGGACGACTTCTCCGCCGCGCCGGGCGTGCCCAACGCCTTCGGCCTCATCGGCGACGAGGCGAACGAGATCGCGCCGGGCAAGCGCCCGCTGTCCTCGATGACGCCGACCTTCCTCAGCGATGGCGAGCGCACCGCGGCGATCGGCACCCCCGGCGGCAGCCGCATCATCACCATGGTGCTGCTGGGTCTGATGGATCTGATGGACGGCGGCGGCGCGCAGGCGGCCGCGGATCGCCCGCGCTATCACCACCAGTATGTTCCCGATGCGATCCTGGCCGAACCGGGTGCGCTGCCCGGCGACGTGGTGGCGCAGCTGGAATCGATGGGCCACACCGTCAAGATCGCCGATTCGACCTGGGGCAACATGCAGGTGGTGCTGTGGAACCGCCGCAGCGGCGAGGTCGAAGCCGGGAGCGACCGGCGCTGGAAGGCGGTCGGCAAGGGCGCACTGGGCGCGCCGGCCGCGATCTATCGCTGAGACAGCCCCGATGACACCGCTCGACCATCGACCCGTCGCCATGCGCGCGGCGCGCGGCGCGGACGTGGCCATGCTTGCGCTGGGCCTGGCGCTGCTGGCCGCGGCGGTGGTCTGGATGGTCATTCTGGTGCGCAGTGCGCCAGCGTCAGCCGCGGGCGAGAGTGCGCCCGCAGCCGTTGTCGAAGCACCGCAGGAAGCGCCCCCCGTGCTGCGCGACGAGGCCTTCGGCGTGAGCCTGGAAGGCCTGGCGCTGCGGCGCGTGGTGCAGATGCTGCAGTGGCGAGAAGGCGTTGGCCAACCGCTTGATCCGGGTGACGAAATCGTGTCCGAGCACGCGGGCTACCAGCGCCTCTGGAGCGAACGGATCATCGACTCGACCCGCTTTTCCCGGCCGGAAGAACACGCCAATCCGCCGGCACCGCCCTATCGCAGCCAGAGCTTCGGCAGCCCGCAATCGATTGAAATACCGGGAATTGCACAGTCCGGCTGGCGCGCGGTTTCGCCGGCGCGACTCGCGCTGCCCGAGAATCTCGCGGCGGCGTTCCGCGCCGATGGTGCCTGGTGGGTCACCACGCCGGAGGGGGCCATTCCCGAGGTCGGTGACCTGCGCGTGCGCTTCGAACTGCTGCCCGCGCCCGGGCCGGTGGCGGCGGGCACGCAGGAAGATGCGCGCGCCGCAGCCGATGATGAGGTGACGCAGGCCCTGCGCTGGATCGCGCGCAGCGCGGCCTTCATCCTCGCGCTGCTGGGCGCGGGCCTGGCGCTGCGCGCCGGCGCGGCCTTGGCGCGGCCCGGTTCGGCGCTGGCGAGGCTGGGCGGCGTGGCGCTGCTGGCGGTGGCGGCCTGGGTGGGCGTAGGCGCGATCCTCGTTGCGATCCTGGTCGCGCGTCTGCTGCCGCCGGTAACCGCCTGACCGGCTCCATCGCCGCGTGTGCGCACGGCGCGGCCGCTGCGTGCACTGGCGTGACGGGCCGCTCAGGGCGTGCGCCGGGCCGGACTGCCGTCCGGATTGCGATCGAGGAACCAGAGTCCGGCGTAGAGCTTGGGGTCGATCGAGTAGCCCTCGCGCATCCTCGCGGACAGCCAGGCGGCGGCGTCGGCGCGCGGGATTTCGTGCACGCGGATGTCCTCGGTCTCGTCGCCGCCGCCCGGCCCGACCCGAACCAGATCCAGCGCGCGCACGAAGGCAACCCGTTCGTTGCTCATGCCCGAAGAGGACGGGCCGGCCATCAGGTAATCGATGCGGCCCGCGCGCCAGCCGGTTTCCTCCTCCAGCTCGCGCAGCGCCGCCGCCTCCACCGATTCGCCGTCCGCGATGTCTCCGACCAGACCGGCGGGCATTTCGATGCTGCGGGCGTTGACCGGTATGCGGAATTGTTCGACCAGCAGCAGGCGGTCCTCGGGCGTCACCGCCACGATGATGACGGCGGCGCTGGCGTTGGTGCGTTCGGCGTATTCCCAGTGCCCGCGGCGCCGGATGCGCAGGTAGCGGCCATTGAAAAGCGTGTCGGTTTGGTCCATCGTTCGCGCCCCGCGCTACCCTGATCTGCGGCATTTTCACCCGGATCCGCGTCCGGATCGACCGCCGCGCCGCTCGCGGCCGCGCGCGGCGGCGGAACCTCCGCGCGCAGCGTCGGTCCAAGTCGCCCCCAAACCCCAGGTATTCCCATGAAATCGATTCTCGTCCCCGTCCTGTTCGCCGCATCGCTCGGCCTGGCCCACGCCCAGGCGCTCATGCCCACGCCGCAGGATGCCGCCAGCGCGGCAGCGCCGTCGCCGGAGCTGGAGGCCAGGATCGCTGCCGTGGACGATCTTCAGACGCTGTCGCAGCTGGTGGTGTACTACCGCGAAAACGGCGACCTGAACGCCGAGCTGGCCGCGCTGGATCGCCGCATCGCGCTGCGTCCGCATATCGGTGCCTACAAGCTCGACAAGGCGGTGACGCTGGCGCGCGAGGATCGCAAGAGCGAAGCCTATACGCTGCTGATCGAGATGCAGAATGCCGGCTACGCCTACGACCTTCGCGGCGACCAGCGTTTCTCGCGGATCGCCGATACCGAGGTCTGGGGCTACATCCTCGACAACCTCGACCGCAACCGCCAGCCGTTCGGCGAAGGCAAGCTCGCGTACACGCTGCCGCGCGAGGACCTGCTGCTGGAAAGCATGGCGTTCGATGCCACCCGCAGGCAGCTGCTGGTCGGCAGCGCGCGCGAGGGCAAGGTGTACGCGGTGGGCGAGGGCGGCAAGCTGGCCCCGATCGCCTCGGCCGATGCCGACAATGGCATGTGGGCGGTGTTCGACCTGGTCGTCGATGCTCCGCGCAACGTGCTTTGGGTCGCGTCCACCGCGGTGCCGCATTTCAAGAGCTACCGGCCCGAGGCCGATCTGGGGCGCGCCGGCGTCTTCAAGTTCGATCTCAAGACCGGCAAGTTCCTCAAGAGCTACCTGTCGCCGGTTGTGCCGGGGCAGTCCTTCCTGCTGTCCTCGATAGCGCTGGGCAAGGATGGCGAGGTGTATGTGGCCGATGGCGTCAACCGCGCCATCTACCAGGTGCGCGACGACCAGTTCCGCCGCATCCTCCACGCGCCGATGCTCAGCTCGATCTCGGCGCTGGCGGTTTCCACGGACGGCAGGCGCCTGTACATGGCCGATCCGGAGCGCGGCGTGCTCGGGATCACGCTCAGCAACGCCCAGCCCTTCGACGTGCGCGTGCCGGAGAAGCTCTCGCTGGAGGGCATCAGCGCGCTGGAGGTGGTCGGCAACGACCTGCTGGCGGTGCAAAGCGGCATGAACCCGGCGCGCGTCATGCGGCTTGCGCTCTCGCCTGAAGGCGACACGATCGTCGGGGTGCGCCCGATCGAGGCCAGCAATCCGCAGTTCGGCAAGATCGGCACCACCGCGCTGGACGGCACCACGCTCTACCTGATCGCCAACGAGCAGAAGGACAACTACGACCGCTTCGGCCTGCTCAGGAACAAGGACCGCCTGGAAGGCACGCGGATCCTGCGCATGGACGCGGACTTCCAGTCCGACGAGCCGGGCGTTCGACAGTAACTCGACGCTTGCCGGCAGCGCTCAGAGCCCGGCCTGCGCCAGCGCGCGCCGGCGGGTCATGGGGCCGATCCGGACTGTTTCGAAAACTTCGTCGAGCAGCGTCGTGTCCACCTGGCGGCGCGCGGCGTCGCCGATGCCTTCGGGCAGCGGCGCGTCCAGGGCGATGGTGGCCAGTTCACGCGACATGAGGGCCTGGGCGCGATGCTCGCGCAGGCGCGCGGCGTGCGCGGCGGCGCCCCGCAGGCGCAGGAACGGCAGTTCATCCACCCGCGCGAGCAGCGCGTCGAGCGAGCCGAAGTGCTCCAGCAGGGCCGCGGCGGTCTTGTTCCCGATTCCCGGCACGCCCGGGATGTTGTCGACCGCGTCGCCCGCCAGGCCCAGATAGTCCGCCATCTGGTGCGCATGGACGCCGTGCCGGGCCTTGGTGCCGGCGGCATCCCAGCGCAGGTCGCGTGCGTAATCCCACTGCTGGTCGGACGGGCCGAGAAGCTGCGAGAGATCCTTGTCGGCCGACACGATCACGCCCGCGAACCCGCGCGCACGCTGGCGCGCGAGAAGCGTGCCGATGAGGTCGTCGGCCTCGTAGCGGGCATCCTTCAGCACCACCAGTCCCAGCGCGGCGGCAAGCTGCTGGCACTGCCCGAACTGGCGCTTGAGCTCCTTCGGTGCCGGCTCGCGATTGGCCTTGTAGGCCGGGTAGATCCGGTTGCGGAACGAGCTTTCCAGCGACTCATCGAAGGCCACCGCGACGTGGGTGGGGCGCTCGCGCTCCAGCAGTTCCAGCAGGAAGCGCGCGAAGCCGTGCACCGCATTGACCGGCCAGCCGTCCGCACCCGTGAGGTCCGCGGGCAGGGAGTGCCAGGCCCGGAATACGTACAGGCTGGCGTCGACAAGATGGAGCCTGGGCATCAGCCTTGCCACACCGAGAAGTGCGCCTCCACCGCCGGGCGCGGACGCTCGGACGCCGGTTCGCGGATGCTGCCGACGTGGATGAAGCCCACGATGCGCTCATTGCCCGCCAGGCCCAGGTGAGCCGCAACGGCCGGGTCGTAGGCCGCCCAGCCGGTAAGCCACTGCCCGCCGAAACCCAGGGCCTGCGCGGCCTGCAGCAGGGTGAAGCAGACGCAGCCGGTGCTCAGGATCTGCTCGATCTCGGGGATGCGCGAGGGTTGCTGCAGGCGGGCCACCACGGCCAGCACCAGCGGCGCGTGGGAAAAGCGCCGGCGGTCCTTGTCCAGCGTGGCTTGCGCCGCCTGGGGATTGAGCTCCAGTGCGCGCTGCGCGAGGAATTCCCCCAGCGCATGGCGGGCCTCGCCTTCGATCGCGAGAACCCGCCACGGCGCAAGGCGGCCGTGGTCCGGCGCCCGCATCGCCGCCGCCAGCATCTGCTGCAGCTGATCGCGGGACGGGCCGGGAGCGGCCAGTTGGCCGGACGGCACGGAAAGGCGGCGGGAAAGAAAGGTCAGGTGGTCCATGGGATTCCGGGAAATGCGCAGTGGGACAGGACGAACGGTGGGCAAACCGCGGGAAGGTTCACAACCCGCAGGATAGAATCCGGCATACTCGTATCCGGGGAATCCGGGTGATGGCTTGCTGGACGCAATCCAGAGTTCCGGGCGCGTGTCGCCCGCTGTGCCTGCAACAGGAGAGTTCACTATGACGGCGCCATTCCCTGCCGACAAGGTCGTTGACTTCAGCGTCCGAAACGCGGTCGGACGCGGGGAGCCACACCCGATGCTGGTGTCGATCCGCATGCGGGCGATCAAGCGCCTTTCCGGGCTGGTGGCCGAGGTGCTCGACAAGGCCGATGACACCCTGTTCGACTTCGTGCAGCGCGGCGACGGGTCGATCAGCAGTCAGGACTATTTCGACGCGATGCGCGAGCTGCGCAAGCAGCGGCAGGAGATCGAGCAGCGCTTCGCCGAGCACCTCATTTCGGCCTTCGTGGCGCTCGAGCGCCGCACCCCGCTGATCGTGGACCTGCAGCGCAATCTTGCCGAGTCGCAGGAGTTGAGCCTGATGTCCGAGGATCAGCTCGAGGAACAGCTCGGCACCGGCATGATCGCCACCGCGCTGTCGCGCCAGTTCGGGCCGCTGCTGGGCCAGCTCAACTACCGCATGGGCATCATCGCGGGGATGGACGAGCTGGACGAAAAAGCCAATCCGATCGCGCCCCCGCACGTGGCCTTCGCCTTCCGCCACTCGATGCAGACCAGCGAGGTCTCCATCCGCATCAAGGTATTGCTGTTCAAGCTGTACGAGCGCGAGATGGGGCACGGTCTGGCCGCGTTCTACAACGAAACCAATCGCGCCCTGGTGGACGCGGGCATCGCGCCGGAAATCAAACCGACCTACATGCGCATGCCGCAGGCGGCGCGCGACAGTCGCCCGCGCGGTCCGGAGGAATTGCCGGGCGATGATCCGCACGCCGCCGAGGCGGCGGGCTACGGCACGGTGCAGATGGCGGCTCCGCCGGCGGGAACACGCTACGTCCCGGTCCCCGAGACCGCCGCCGAGCGCAGCATCTTCGCCAGCCTGCACGAATTGCTGAGCGGTTACCGGCGCATGCGCTCGCTGGCCGACGGCGCATCGGATGCACACGCCGGGCACGGCGCAGGCGAGGGCGCGCCGCAGATGAGCGCGAACGAGGTGCTCTCGGTGCTGAGCCTGTTCCAGAACGAGATGCCCGCCGGGCTGCAGGAGGCCGTCAGCGATCCGAACGCATCCATCACCCAGCACATCAAGCGCGAGCTGCTGAAGGGTGCCGAGCGCCTCGGCGTCAGCCCGGGCTCGCGCATGGCGGCGTCCGACGAAGACTCGATCGATCTGGTCGGCATGCTGTTCGACGTGCTGCTCGACGAGCGCGACTTCAATACCGATTCGCGCCAGCTCATCGGCCGGCTGATCGTGCCCTTCGTCAAGGTGGCGATGCTCGACCGGCGCATGTTCCTGCAGAAGACCCACCCGGCTCGCCGCCTGCTCAACGCGCTGGCCGAGGCCTGCGAGGGCAATACCGGCCAGGCCCCGCAGGAGCGCGAGCTGATGACGCGCGTGGAGCGCACCATCGATCAGCTGGTGGCCGAATTCAACGAGGACATCGCGATCTTCGAGGCGCTCGAACAGGAATTCCGCGAATTCATCGAGAACCACCGCCGTCGCGTCGCATTGGCCGAGCGGCGCACCGCCGAGGCGCAGCGCGGCAAGGAGCGACTGGAGCAGGCGCGCGTCACCTCGCTGGAGGATCTGCGCGCGCTGCTGGAGCGCCATGGCGACCTGCCCCCGGCCATCGAAGCCTTCCTGCGGCGCTACTGGACCCATCACCTCACGCTCTGCGCACTGCGCGACGAAACCGGCAGCACCGGCAAGTACGCCGAGGCGGTCGCGGTGGGCGAGGATCTGGCCGGACTGCTGAAGCTCGACAACGCGGTGAATCGGGCGGAGCGCCTGGCCGCCATGCGCCCGCGCCTGCAGCCGATCCTGGTCAGCGCCGGCTGCGCGGGTTCGGCGGTCGAGGACGTCATGGTTTCCCTGCGGCACGCCCTGGGCGATGAAGAGATCGCCTTGCCGCAGGCGGAGGATGGCGTGGTCGAGGACGCCGCCGTCGCGGCGCTGGAACGCAACGCGCCGCCGGCTGCCGTACCCGATTCCGAGGTGCCTGTCGCCATCGATGAGCCCGAAGGCCCCGCGCTGGAGTTCGACGAGGCCGATGCCGATCGCGTGCGCAAGCTGCAGGTGGGCACCTGGATCCAGTTCACCGAGGAAAACGGCACGGTGGTGCCGGCCAAGCTGTCCTGGGTCAGCCCGATCTCCAATCGGATGCTGTTCGTCAACCGGCGCGGCCTGCGCTACTGTGTGGCTTCGCCCGAGGAGCTGGCGGCGATGATGCGCGAGAAGCGGCTGAACATCCGTCAGAACGACGAGGCGTTCGAGCACGCGATGAGCCAGGTGCTCGGCAAGCTGCGCGCAGGCGGGCGCGCCTGACCGGGTGCTGCAGCGCGGCGCGGGCAGGGCGCGCTGCGGGTGATCGCGTCCAACGGGCCGTTTGCCGTGCGATGACCTGCGCCCCCGCGATGCGGTAGCATCCGGCAGCCCGCTGGACGCCAGCGCATCCACCACGAGGGAGACATGACGGTCACCGTAGTCGCACTGCGCGAGCGTGCACCCAACGAGCGGCGCGTCGCACTGTCGCCGGAAGTGGCAAAAAAGCTCAAGGCCCTCGGGGCGCAGGTCGTCATCGAGGCCGGTGCCGGCAGCGGCGCAAACCAGCCCGACGGGATTTTTCCCGACGTGGAGGTGGAGGCGACCGCAGCGGCGGCGCTGGCGCGCGCCGATGTGCTGCTGGCGGTGCAGCCGCCCTCGCTGGACACCATCGCCGGCTTGCGCGAAGGCAGCATCGTGATCGGCTTCATGCAGCCGCACGCCGATCCGGAACGGGTCAAGGCGCTGCGCGACCGCAAGATCACTTCTTTCGCGATGGAGTTGCTGCCGCGCACCACCCGCGCCCAGGCCATGGACGTGCTCAGCTCGCAGGCCGGCATGGCCGGCTACAAGGCGGTGCTGATCGCCGCCGAACTGTCGGGCAAGTTCTTCCCGATGCTGACCACCGCCGCCGGCACGATCCGCCCGTCGAAGGTGCTGATCGTCGGCGCGGGCGTGGCGGGCCTGCAGGCCATCGCCACCGCGCGTCGCCTGGGGGCGCAGGTGGAAGGCTTCGACGTGCGTCCGGAAACCCGCGAACAGATCGAATCCCTCGGCGCGAAGTTCCTGGATCTGGGCGTGAGCGCCGCCGGCAGCGGCGGCTACGCGCGCGAGCTGACCGCCGAAGAACGCGCCGAGCAGCAGCAGCGCCTGGCCAATCATCTGAAGAACATCGACGCGGTGGTGACCACGGCGGCCGTGCCGGGCCGCCCGGCCCCGAAAATCCTCACCGCCGCGATGGTGGAAGGCATGAAGCCGGGCGCAGTGGTCGTGGACCTGGCGGCCGAAACCGGCGGCAACTGCGAGCTGACCCGGCCGGGCGAAACCTTCGTACACAATGCCGTCACGCTCGCCGGCCCGCTCAACCTGCCGAGCATGGGGGCGATCCATTCCAGCGAGATGTACGCGCGCAACCTCTTCAATTTCCTGGCGCTTTCGCTCAACGAGGGCGAATTGGTGCTGGATTGGGAGGACGAACTGATCGCCCAGACCTGCCTGACCCACGCCGGCCGGATCCGGCACGAGGCCACGCGCCAAAAAATCGAGGGCGGCGCATGAGCGCAGCACACACGCATCGCATACAAGGGGACGCACGCTGATGGACGGGTTTGTCGCGCTTTACATCTTCCTGCTCGCGGCCATCCTCGGCCACGAGATCATCGCGCGCGTGCCGGTGATCCTGCACACGCCGCTGATGTCCGGCTCCAACTTCGTGCACGGCATCGTGGTGGTCGGTGCCATGGTGGCCCTGGCCCATGCCGATACCAACCTGGAGCGCGCGATCGGCTTTGTCGCGGTGCTGCTGGGCGCGGGCAACGCCGTGGGCGGCTACGTCGTGACCGAGCGCATGCTGGACATGTTCAAGTCCAGCAAGAAGCCGGGCGGAGGCAAGTAACATGGATATCTCGCTTGCCCACGCACTCGATGTCCTCGCCAAGGCCAGCTATCTGCTGGCGGCGCTCCTCTTCATCTTCGGCCTCAAGCGGATGTCCTCGCCGGTCACCGCGCGCGCCGGCATCGTGCAGGCCGGTTGGGGCATGGTGCTGGCCGTGGCCGTCACCTTCATCGCGCCGGCCACCTGGGGTGGCCACGGTGCCGACTGGAGCCTGGCGAACATCGACCGGCTCAACCTCGGCCTGATGGTGCTGGCGCTGGCGCTGTCCGGCGTGTTCTGGGTCTGGGGCCGCAGGGTGCCGATCACCGACATGCCGCAGATGGTGGCGATCTTCAACGGCATGGGCGGCGGTTCGGCCGCCGCCATCGGCGGCGTGGCCCTGCTCAAGGCCGCGCTGTTCACCGGCACCTGCGATGCGGCGGCCATCGCCGATCACGCCTGCATGGGCCGCAGCGGCATGGTGCTGGGCGTCGTGGGTGCCCTGATCGGCGCGATTTCCTTCTCCGGTTCGGTCATCGCCTGGGCCAAGCTCGACGGCCGCCTGGACAAACGCTTCACCTTCCGCGGCCAGCAGTACTTCAACCTCGCCGTGTTCATTGCGACGCTGGCGCTGGGTGCCTGGCTGGTGTGGGATCTCAGCATTCCGGTGGTCATCGGATTTTTCCTCCTGGCCTTGGCCGTGGGTGTGCTGATGACGCTCCCCATCGGCGGTGCCGACATGCCGGTGGTGATCTCGCTCTACAACGCGCTCACCGGCCTGGCGGTCGCGTTCGAAGGCTATGTGCTCGGCATCGAGGCGCTGATCATCGCCGGCATGGTGGTGGGCGCGGCCGGCCTGCTGCTCACCCAGCTCATGGCCAAGGCCATGAATCGGCCGATCAGCAACGTGTTGTTCTCCAATTTCGGTGGCGGCGGCGAAGGCGGCGGCGAGATCGCCGGCAGCCAGAAGCCGATCGAGGCACCGGACGCGGCTTCGCTGCTGTATCTGGCCGAAAAGGTCGTCATCGTGCCGGGCTACGGCATGGCCGTGGCGCAGGCCCAGCACAAGATCTGGGAACTGACCCAGGCCCTGCTCAAGGCCGACAAGGAGGTGATCTTCGCGATCCATCCGGTCGCCGGCCGCATGCCCGGCCACATGAACGTGCTGCTGGCCGAGGCCGGCGTGCCTTATGACCTCATCGCCGACATGGACGACGTGAACCCGGAGTTCAAGACCACGGACGTGGCCATCGTCATCGGTGCCAACGACGTGGTGAATCCGGCCGCGCGCACCGACAAGTCCTCGCCGATCTACGGCATGCCGATCCTCGACGTGGTGAACTCGCGCCAGGTCATCGTCATCAAACGCGGCAAGGGTACCGGCTTTGCCGGCATCGAAAACGCGCTGTTCTACGCCGACAACACCCGCATGCTCTATGCCGACGGCAAGGATGCGGCAACGAAGCTCATCGCCGAACTCAAGGCACTGGAGGGCGGTGGCGGGCACTGATTCCCGCCCCGGGGCGCTGCCGTCCGAGCCGGGCGGCGCGCGGCTGGCGGCTGCGGAATTCAGCGCTATACTCGCGTGAAACCGCCGCCTGCGAACCGGGGCGTGACGCGCGCCACCACGTGAGCGGATTGCTGAGGACAGGACATGGATATCGCGGAACTTCTGGCGTTCTCGGTCAAGAACAAGGCGTCTGACCTGCATCTTTCGGCGGGGCTGCCGCCGATGATCCGGGTCGATGGCGACGTGCGCCGCATCAACATCCCGGCGCTGGACCACAAACAGGTCCATGCGCTGGTGTACGACATCATGTCCGACAAGGTGCGGCGCGACTACGAGGAGTTCTTCGAAGTCGATTTCTCTTTCGAGATTCCCGGCCTGGCGCGCTTCCGCGTCAACGCTTTCACCCAGAACCGCGGCGCGGGCGCGGTGTTCCGTACCATTCCCTCCGAGGTTCTCACCCTCGATGACCTGGCCGCACCCAAGGTGTTCCGCGAGCTGATCGACCAGCCGCAGGGCCTGATCCTGGTCACCGGCCCGACCGGGTCGGGCAAGTCGACCACGCTGGCGGCGATGGTCGACCACATCAACAAGAACGAATACGGGCACTTCCTCACCGTCGAGGATCCGATCGAATTCGTGCACACCTCCAACCGGTGCCTGATCAACCAGCGCGAAGTGCACCGCGACACCCACGGCTTCAACGAGGCGCTGCGCTCGGCCCTGCGCGAAGACCCCGACTACATCCTGGTGGGCGAGCTGCGCGACCTGGAAACCATCCGTCTGGCGCTGACCGCGGCGGAAACCGGGCACCTGGTGTTCGCGACCGTGCATACCAGCTCGGCGGCCAAGACCATCGACCGCATCATCGACGTGTTCCCGGCCGGTGAAAAGCCGATGGTGCGATCGATGCTGTCCGAATCCCTGCGCGCGGTGATCTCGCAGTCCCTGCTCAAGAAGGTCGGCGGCGGCCGCGTCGCCGCGCACGAGATCATGGTCGCGGTGCCCGCGATCCGCAACCTGATCCGCGAGGACAAGGTGGCGCAGATGTATTCGGCGATCCAGACCGGCCAGAACGTCGGCATGCAGACGCTTGACCAGTGCCTGCAGGATCTCGTCAAGCGCGGCCTGATCACGCGCGTTTCGGCGCGCAGCTACGCCAAGGACAAGCGTCTATTCGAATGACCGGGAATAGGGCACAGGGAATGGAGAATCGTCAAGAGCACGCAGCGCGTCGGCTTTGACGATTCCGATTCTCCATTCTCCATTCCCGGCTCCGCAGGAGCCAACCATGAGCAGCATCGATTTCACCTCGTTCCTCAAGCTGATGGCGCACAAGAAGGCGTCGGACCTGTTCATCACCGCCGGCGCGCCGCCGTCGATGAAGGTGCATGGCAAGATCATGAAGATCACCCAGGATCCGCTCTCGCCGCAGCAGAGCCGCGATCTGGTGCTCAACGTGATGACGCCGAGCCAGCGCGAGGAGTTCGAAAAGACCCACGAGTGCAACTTCGCCATTGGCGTGTCGGGCGTGGGCCGCTTCCGCGTGTCGTGCTTCTACCAGCGCAACCAGGTCGGCATGGTGCTGCGCCGGATCGAGACCAAGATCCCGACGATCGACGAGCTGGCGCTGCCGGCGGTGGTCAAGACCCTGGCGATGACCAAACGCGGCATCATCATCTTCGTGGGTGCCACCGGTACCGGCAAATCCACCTCGCTGGCGGCGATGATCGGCTTCCGCAACCAGAACTCCACCGGCCACATCATCACCATCGAGGATCCGATCGAGTTCGTGCACCGGCACGAGGGCTGCATCGTGACCCAGCGCGAGGTCGGCATCGACACCGACACCTGGGAGGCCGCGCTCAAGAACACCCTGCGCCAGGCACCGGATGTCATCATGATCGGCGAGGTCCGCACCCGCGAGGGCATGGATCACGCCATCGCCTTCGCCGAAACCGGCCACCTGTGCCTGTGCACCCTGCATGCCAACAACGCCAACCAGGCGATGGACCGCATCATCAACTTCTTCCCGGAAGACCGCCGCAGCCAGCTCCTGATGGACCTTTCGCTGAACCTCAAGGGCGTGGTCGCGCAGCAGCTCATTCCAACGCCGGACGGCAAGGGCCGCAAGGTGGCGATGGAAATCCTGCTGGGCACGCCGCTGGTGCAGGACTACATCCGCGACGGCGAGGTCCACAAGCTCAAGGAGGTGATGAAGGAGTCGGTGCAGCTGGGCATGAAGACCTTCGACCAGAGCCTGTTCGAGCTTTACCAGGCCGGCGAAATCTCCTACGAAGATGCGCTGCGCCACGCCGACTCGACCAATGAGGTTCGCCTGCGGATCAAGCTGGCGCAGGGCGGCGACGCCCATACCCTCAGTCAGGGCATGGACGGGATCGAGCTGACCGAGGTGCGCTAGCCCGCGGCGGGCGTGTCGCAACGGCGCTCGGATCGCAGATTCCGTCATCTCGCATGGATCCCGCAGGGCTTGTCGCGCGCATCAGAAGCTGGGCGGCCGAGCTCGGCTTCGCCGAGGCGGGCATCAGCGATACCGATCTTTCCGAGGCGGCGGCGGGCCTGCGCGAGTATCTCGACGCCGGGCACCACGGCAGCATGGCCTGGCTGGAAGAGCGCGAGCGGCTGCGCACCCGGCCGGAGGAACTGCATCCGGGCACTCTGCGGGTCATCAGCCTGCGCATGGACTACGCGCCGGTGGACATCGGACGCGCCTGGGACGTCCTGCATGACGGGACCAGAGGTTACATCTCGCGCTATGCGCTGGGGCGCGATTACCACAAGCTGGTGCGCAAGCGCCTGCAGAAGCTTGCCGACCGCATCGTCGGCGAGATCGGCCCGTTCGGCTACCGCGTGTTCTGCGATTCGGCCCCGATCATGGAAAAGCCGCTGGCGCAAAAGGCCGGGCTGGGCTGGCGCGGCAAGCACACCCTGACGCTGTCGAAGACCGCCGGCTCCTATTTTTTCCTCGGCGAGATATTCACCGACCTGCCGCTGCCCGTCGACGCGCCGGCAAGCAACCACTGCGGCAGCTGCACGCGCTGCATCGACCTGTGTCCCACCGGTGCCATCGTAGGGCCCTACCGGCTCGATGCGCGCCGCTGCATTTCCTACCTCACCATCGAGCACAAGGGGGCGATCGACGAAGCCCTGCGCCCGCTGATGGGCAACCGCATCTTCGGTTGCGACGACTGCCAGCTGGTCTGTCCCTTCAACAAGTACGCCCGGGTCAGCATGGAGGCGGACTTCGCACCGCGCCACGGGCTGGACGGGCTGAAGCTGGTGGAACTGTTCGGGTGGGATGAGGCCACGTATCTCGACAAGACCGAAGGCATGTCGATCCGTCGCGCCGGCTACGAGAGCTGGCTGCGCAACATCGCCATCGCGCTGGGCAACGCTGCGTGCTCGCAGGAGGTGACGGCGGCGCTGCGTGCGCGCGCCGACGATCCTTCGCCGGTGGTGCGCGAGCACGTGGCCTGGGCGCTGGCCCGGCAGCGCGAGAAGGGCGCGGATTCCGGTTGAGGGGCGATCAGTGCTCAGCGCCGAGCGAGGCGTTCGAGCACCGCCATGCGCACCGCGACGCCGTTGGACACCTGCTCCAGGATCACCGACTGCGGCCCGTCGGCCACCGCGTCGGCGATCTCCACGCCGCGGTTCATCGGCCCCGGATGCAGCACGATGGCATCGGGTCGCGCCAGCGCGAGCCGTTCGGGGGACAGGCCCCAGTCGCGGTAGTACTCCTCCAGCGAGGCGACCAGGCCCTCGTCCATGCGCTCGCGCTGCAGGCGCAGCATCATCACCACGTCACAGCCGTCGAGCGCGGCGTCCAGGGTTCCGGCCACCTGCGCGCCGGCGAAGCTGGGGTCGCTTCGATCAGGCAGCAGCGCCTCCGGTGCCGCCAGGCGCAGGTCGCGCACGCCCAGCGCACGCAGCGCCTGCGCATCCGAGCGCGCTACGCGCGAGTGGCGGATGTCGCCGACGATGGCGACCTTCAGGCGGGAGAAGTCCTCACCCTTGTGCTGGCGGATCGTGAGCATGTCGAGCAGCCCCTGGGTCGGGTGCGAGTGGTGCCCGTCGCCGGCGCTGATGACGCCGCTGGCGGGCGCTGCCGCCGCCGCGAGCGAGGCGGGCACGCTGCTGTGGGTGTGCCGCACCACGAACAGGCTGGCGCCCATGGCTTCGAGATTGCGAAGGGTGTCCACGAGGGTTTCGCCCTTGCGGGTGGAGGAACTCTCGGTCTCGAAGTTGAGCACGTCCGCACCGAGCCTTTCGGCCGCAAGCTGGAAGGAGGCGCGGGTGCGGGTGGACGGCTCGAAGAACAGGTTGGCCACGGTCAGGCCGCGCAGCGGGCGGTGCGCGCTGCGCCGCAGGGCGTGGGGCCGCAGCGCCTGGGCGGCATCCAGCAGGCGGGTGATTTCGTCGCGCTGCAGGTCTTCGAGGGTGAGCAGGTGGCGCATCGGGCTCTCGGGAAATGTCAGGGTGAGGGCAGGGGTGATTCGCCCAGCCAGCGTTCGACGATGACCTGCGCCGCGAGCGCATCCATCGCTTTCGCGTCGCGTCGGCGCGCTCGGCCGTCGCGGCGGGCAGTGGCGAAGCGTCGTTCGGCTTCGCGCGAGCTGGAGCGCTCGTCGATCAGGTCGACCGGCAGCGCATAGCGGACCGCAGCTTCGCGCGCAAAGCGCCGGGCCATGTGGGTTGCGGGCTGGGGTTCTCCGTCGAGGGTCAGTGGTTCGCCGACCACCAGCCGATCCGGGCGCCATTCGCGCACCAGGGCGCTGACCGCATCCCAGTCCGGCCCTTCGTCGCGCGCCGCCACCATGGCGATGGGGCGCGCGGTTCCGGATACGGTATTGCCGACGGCCACCCCGATGCGCCGTGCACCGACGTCGAAGCCCAGTACGCAGATGGTCGTGGCGGTGTCGCTCATGCGTTTCCGCTGTAGCTGGCCAGCGCCGCGGGATCGATCCCGATGAGGCGCGTCGCGGCCCGCCAGCGCGCTTCGAGCGGCACCTCGAACACGATGTCGGGCGTGGCATCCACCGACAGCCAGACGTGTTCGCGCAGTTCGCTCTCGAGCTGCAGCACGCCCCAGCCGGAATAGCCCAGCGCCACCGCCGCGTGCCGTGGACCCTGGCCGCGCGCCATGGCTTCGAGGATATCCCTGGAGGTGGTGAGGTGGATCTCGCCGGATACTTCGAAGGTCGAGTCCCAGGGGCCGCCGTCCGGGCTGTGCAGCACGAAGCCGCGCTCCGGTTCCACCGGCCCGCCGGCGAGGACCGGCATGGCGGCCAGCTGCGGATCGACGGACTGGATGCCCATCTGCGCCATCACTTCGCCCAGGATGAAGTCCGAGGTGCGATTGACCAGCAGACCCATCGCGCCCTCCGCGCTGTGGTGGCACAGGAGCGCGACGCCGCCGTTGAAGTTCGGGTCGTCCATGCCCGGAACGGCGATCAGGAAGCGGTTGGCGAGTGAGTCCGTGCTTTGCATGGTGCCATTCTACGGCCTTCAGCCCGCCCCGCCATCCGGAAGTGTACGGCGTCAGCGGCTCTGCATCATGTTGCCGGGCAGGTAATGCCAGGTGCGGGTGATGTGCAGGATATCGGTGCCGTCGCCCGAATCGGGCAGCGGCGCGAAGGGCTCGGCCAGGCGCACGGTGCGGACCGCGGCCTCGTCGAGCACGGCAAGTCCGCTGGGTTGGACGATGGTGATGTCTTCCACACTGCCGTCGCGGCGAATGGCGACCGTCAGCACGAGCTGGCCGATGAGGCTGCGGCGACGCGCCTCGTCGGGATAATTGAGGTTGCCGATGCGTTCGACCCGCGCCTGCCAGGCGCGCAGATAGGAGGCGTATTCGTATTCGCGCGTGTTGGCGGAGACGAACTTGCGCTTGGGGCGGCGCGCATACTGCTGCTCGCGTTGCTCCACCGAAGCCGCCAGCCGCGCCATTTCCAGGCTGCGCTCGATCAGCTCGCGGTTGGTAGGCAGCGGCGTGCTGGGTGTGACCACGGCGCGGGTGGTGTCGACCTGCTGTTGATCCGGCGTGATCGAGGCGACCACGGCCTCGGCATGGGTTTGCTGCGGGCGCGGCGAACCGGCCTCCAGCGGCGCGGGCGCGACGCCGGGTACCGGGTTGGGTGCCGGTGCCGGCTGCGGTTCGCTGGGGCGTTCTACCGTGTCGACCTCGCCGCCGCCCGACTGGTTCGCCTGGGCGAGAAAATCCGCCTTGTCGGGCGCCTGGTCGGAGTGGGTCTGCACCAGGATCACGTCCAGGGTCGGCAGCACCGGGGCCGGATCCTCGATGGCGAATCCAACGCCCAGCGCGAGCACGCCGTGGGCGATCAGCGAAAACACCAGGGTCGCCCCGAGACGGTCCCCGCTGGTGACCGGGGGAGCGGTCGTCACGCCGGCGCGGCCTCGAGCCGGTCGAACAGATCGCCGGCGATGTTCAGGCCGAACTGCGCGTCGAGTTCGCGCATGCAGGTCGGGCTGGTGACGTTGATTTCCGTCAGCCAGTCGCCGATCACGTCGAGGCCGACCAGGCGCATGCCGCGCCTCGCCAGATCCGGCCCCACCTGCGCGGCGATCCAGCGGTCGCGCTCGGTCAGCGCCCGGCCTTCGCCGCGCCCGCCCGCCGCCAGGTTGCCGCGGAATTCGTCACCCTGCGGGATGCGCGCGAGGCCGTATGGGACGGGCTCGCCATCGATCAGCAGGATGCGCTTGTCGCCTTCGACGATCTCCGGCAGGTACTTCTGCGCCATGGCGAACTGCCGCCCGCCCTCGGTCAGCGTCTCGAGGATCACGTTGAGGTTGGACTCGCCGGCACGGGCGCGGAAGATCGATCGTCCGCCCATGCCGTCCAGCGGCTTGAGCACGCAGTCCCCGAATTCGGACACGAAGTCCTTGAGCGCGGCTTTTTCGCAGGACACCAGAGTCGGCGGGCAGCACTGCGGGAACGCCAGCGCGGCGAGCTTCTCGTTCATGTCGCGCAGGCCCTGCGGATCGTTCACCACGCGTGCGCCCTGATGCTGCGCCAGGCTCAGGATCTGGGTGGCGTGCAGGTAGGCGGCGTCGACCGGCGGGTCGCTGCGCATGAAGACCAGGGCGAAGCCACCCAAGGCGCGCTCCTGCGGCGCTCCCGGGATGTGCCAGGCCTCGGGGTCGTCACGCACCTGCAGCGGCGTGGCCTGCACGATGGCGCGGCCATCGCGCACGCCCAGATCCGGGATTCCGGCCACATGGATGCGGTGCCCGCGGCGCTGCGCCTCAAGCAGCAGCGCAAAGCTCGTATCCTTGCCGACCTTGATCGACTCGATCGGGTCCATCACCACGAGTACTTCAAGCGACACGATCACACCTTTTTCATGAAAACGCCCGCGATAGGGCGGGCGTGTGCTTATACTAGCATCGCAGCAGCGGGGCGAGATTTCGGGGAGATGCCTTGACAGACATCGGCTTCCGTTGCGATAAGACGTCAATGCGCGGCGACTGCGTGCCGTGCCACAGAGGGACCATTGGATGGATGGCAACACAGGCAGTCTGGCGGGGATGCGGGTGATGGTCATCGACGACTCGAAGACCATCCGACGCACGGCCGAGACCCTTCTCAAGAAGGAGGGGTGCGAGGTCTTCACGGCGTCGGACGGATTCGAGGCACTGTCCAAGATTGCCGACAACCAGCCCCAGATCATCTTCGTGGACATCATGATGCCGCGGCTGGATGGCTATCAGACCTGCGCGCTTATCAAGAACAACCAGCTTTTCCGGTCGACGCCGGTCATCATGCTGTCGTCCAGGGATGGATTGTTCGACAAGGCGCGCGGGCGAATCGTAGGTTCCGAGGAGTACCTCACCAAGCCGTTTACCCGCGAGGAACTACTCTCGGCGATACGGCGGCATGTGGTGCATGATTGACCGCCAACTCTTGCGGGGGGAGCATGGCTGAAGTCCGAAATCCAGTGCAGGCAGGTTGTGCGATTGCCCGGAACGCGCGGCGCGCGCCGTGCCGTCGGGCAGCTGTCCTTCACGGCTGTGCGGGAGGCTGACCCATGACGTTCTCCTCGGCCACCCCGTTCGACATCCTGACCGACTACGAGCGACGCAGCCTGACCCACGTCGCGGGCCTGCCCGACCAGATCGATGCCCCCGGCCTGTGGCGCGGCATAGCGTTTCGTCTGGGTGCAAAGCGCCTGGCCGCGAGTTTCGCGGAGGTCGTGGAGATCATCTCGGTGCCGCCGCTGACGCCCGTGCCCGGCGCGGACACCTGGCTGCTGGGCGTGGCCAACCTGCGCAGCTCGCTGCTGCCCATCGTCGACCTCAAGCAATATCTGGAAGGCGAGCGCACGGTGCAGCACGCCACCACGCGCGCGCTGGTGATCCGGCAGAGCGGCGGCAACGTCGCGGTCCTCATCGACGAACTGCTGGGACAGCGCAACTTCAACGAAGGCCAGATCGTGGCCGTGGAGGGCGTGGCGGGGAGCGGCTATGCGCCCTTCGTGCAGCGCGCCTATCGACTGGGCGACACGGTCTGGGGAGTGTTCGACATGGCGCGATTGACGCGTACGCCGGAATTCAGGCAGGCCGCCGCCGCACAGGGCGGTATGTAATGCATTTCAGGGTGAGGTTCTTGCGATGAGCACATTGGGCGCCGGTACCGGCAAAGAACGCAGCGGGATGATCAACTTCTGGATCTTCCTGCTGGTAATCGCACTGCTGGCGCTGATCGCCAACGCCGTGCTCTCGACCAAATACGCGGGCGAGGAGGGGCAGGCCCGTGACCTGGTGGCCGACGTGCGCGTGCTGTCGCAGCAGGTGGCAAAGGCTGCACAGGACGCCGCATCCGGCGG
Organism: Denitratimonas tolerans; assembly: GCF_037203605.1. Lineage (NCBI taxonomy): Bacteria > Pseudomonadati > Pseudomonadota > Gammaproteobacteria > Lysobacterales > Lysobacteraceae > Denitratimonas > Denitratimonas tolerans. The sequence goes on along the minus strand of NZ_JBBDHC010000002.1, from coordinate 187,118 downwards.
CGTGGACGCGTTCGACGAGCTCGAAAGCACGCGCATCGCGATCCAGGCCAACCTCGATGCCCTGAACAAGGGCGGCGCAAGCAACCCGGCCTACGCCGGCGACGCGACCGTCGGCGTGCCGCTGCAGCGCGTCACCGAGACCTGGGGGCCGATGAACGACGCGGCCCGGCGCATCCTCGACAGTCGGGAGCTGGTGTTGGGCCTGACCGAGACCGCCGACCGCTTCGCCAACGCCGTGCCGCTGATCCAGGCCGAGATGGACGAGGTGGTGCGCGCGATGGGTGAGGCCGGCAACGCCAGCTATGCCCAGCTTTCCACCGCCATCCGCCAGATCGTGCTGGCCGACCGCATGCTGCGCCACGTGACCCAGATTCGTCAGGGCGGTGCCGCGGCCACGTCCGCCGCCGACCGGTTTTCGCGCGACGCCACCCTCTTCAGCCAGGTGCTCGGTGGCCTCCAGAACGGCCTGCCCGAGCAGAACATCCGCCGCATCGACAGTCCGGTGGCCCGCCAGTCGCTGGCGCGCGTGGCCACGCTCTATTCCGACCTCGAGCAAAACGTTGACGCCATCCTTGACGCCTCCACCGAATTGTTTGAAGTCAAGAACGCCGCCGATGAAATCTCGCAGGCCTCGGCCCAGCTCCTGGGCGGCGCGGAAAACCTGACCCAGGCGTTCGTCAATCTTCCCGCCAGCCGCGCGTTCCCGAGCGTGTGGATCGGTATCGCCGCAGGCGCGGCCGCCATCATCGCCATCCTCGGCCTGCTGTTCACCCTGTACCGCGACCAGGTCAAGCGCTTCCGCGTCACCCAGGAACTGAACCAGCGCAACCAGGAGGCCATCCTGCGCCTGCTGGACGAAATGGGTTCGCTGGCCGAAGGCGACCTGACCGTTCGCGCGACGGTGACCGAGGACATCACCGGCGCGATCGCGGACTCGATCAACTTCGCGGTCGAGGCGCTGCGCTCCCTCGTTACCACCATCAACGAAACCGCCGTGCAGGTGGCTGCCGCTGCCCAGGAAACGCAGGCCACCGCGATGCATCTGGCCGAAGCCGCCGAGCACCAGGCGCAGCAGATCACCTCGGCCTCGGCCGCGATCAACGAAATCGCGGTTTCGATCGACGAGGTGTCGAAGAACTCGGCCGAATCGGCGGACGTGGCGCAGCGCTCGGTGCAGATCGCCGCAAAGGGCGCCGAAGTCGTGCGCCAGACGATTCAGGGCATGGACTCGATTCGCGACCAGATTCAGGAAACTTCCAAGCGAATCAAGCGTCTGGGTGAAAGCTCGCAGGAAATCGGTTCGATCGTGGAACTGATCAACGACATTGCCGAGCAGACCAACATCCTGGCACTGAACGCCGCCATTCAGGCTGCTTCGGCCGGTGAGGCGGGCCGCGGGTTCGCGGTGGTGGCCGACGAAGTGCAGCGACTGGCGGAACGCTCCGCGAATGCGACCAAGCGAATCGAGACGCTGGTGCAGACAATTCAGGCCGATACCAACGAAGCGGTGTCCTCGATGGAACAGACCACCGCCGAAGTGGTGGCCGGTGCGCGACTGGCCGAGGACGCGGGCCTGGCCCTGGGCGAGATCGAAAAGGTGTCCAACGACCTCGCCGACCTGATTCAGAACATCTCCGAGGCGGCGCGCCAGCAGTCGGCTGCCGCAACCAACATCTCGGCCACGATGAACGTGATTCAGGAAATCACCACGCAGACCTCGGTTGGCGCGAGCCAGACGGCCGAGTCGATCGGAAACCTCGCCCAGCTGGCTGCCGACCTGCGTCGTTCGGTCGCCGACTTCAAGCTGCCGGGCTGAGGTGCGGGCGGACGGGGGCTGCGACGGAATGGCCACGGTAGCCACATCGGCATCGGCAATCGGCATGCGTGCACTGGACGATGCCGAGTTCGACCGGTGGGTGCGCCTGCTCGAGGCGCGCACCGGCGTCATCGTGCCGCCCGAGCGCAAGCCTTTTCTGGAAACGGGCCTGCGCCGGCGCATGCGCGAAACCGGCCATACCGGGTTCCAGACGTATTACGACGAGCTTGTCAAGGGAGCGCGCGGGGCGGTCGAGTGGGCCTCCCTGGTCGATCACCTCACCGTCCATGAAACCCATTTCTTCCGCCACCCGCCGTCGCTCGCCCTGATCCGCGAGGAATGGCTGCCGCGCTGGCTGGATGCCGCCGGTGCGGACGCCTCGCTGCATGCGCTTTCGATCGGCTGTTCCACCGGGGAGGAGGCCTTCTCGCTCGCCATGGTGGTGGATGCCGAGCTGTCGCGAAGTGCACCTGAGCGGCGCTTCGGGGTCACCGCCACCGACGTCAGCCAGGCCGCACTGGCCGTGGCGCGGGCCGGCGAATACCCGATGCGCCGGATCAGCGAAATCCCGACCGCCTACCGGGCGCAGGTCGAGGCGCTTGACGATGGCGAGAACTTCCGCATCTGCGATCGCCTGCGCAAGCGCGTCGGCTTTGCCTGCGTCAACCTGCTGCATGCGTCACGCGCGCCGCTGCGCAAGCTCGACATCATCTACTGCCAGAACGTGCTGATCTATTTTGCACGCGAACGCCGGGGCGAAATGCTCGATGCCCTGGTGGAACTGCTCCAACCCAACGGTCTTCTGGTGCTCGGCCCGGGCGAAGCGCCCGGCTGGAGCCACCCGCAGATGCGCCGGACCGGCGGGCCGCAGACGCTGGCTTACCTCCGGAATACGAAAGAGACCCAGGCATGAGGCCGCAAGACGACATCGACTTCACCACGCTGGCCTGGGTCAAGGGCGAACTCGACGAGACCCTGAAGCAGGCTCGGCAAGCCCTTGAGGCCTACGTCGAGGATCCCTCCGACGTCAGCCAAATGCGCTTCTGCGCCACCTACCTGCATCAGGTGCAGGGCACCTTGCGCATGGTCGAGCTGTACGGTGCGGCCATGGTGACCGAGGAGATGGAGAGCCTGGCCGGGGCGCTGCTGGACGGGCAGATCGCGGATCGCGACGAGGCCTACAGCGTGCTCATGCGCGGCATCATGCAGCTGCCCGATTACCTGGAGCGACTGCAGACCGGCCACAAGGACATCCCGATCGTTCTCCTGCCGCTGCTCAACGACCTGCGCACGGCGCGGGGCGAGAAGGGCCTGTCGGAGATTGCGCTCTTCACGCCCAACCTGGGGCGTGAACTGCCGGTCGGTGCCGGCGGGCCGGCGCAGCCGCTACCCGAAGCCGAGCTTCGCGCGAGGGCCGAACCGCTGCGCGCCCAGTTCCAGCTGGCGCTGCTCAAGTGGTTCCGCAACGACGACGTCGACGGCAACCTGGCGCGCCTGACCGACACCTTGGACAAACTCATCGCGCAGACCGCCGAGCTCGAGGCGCGCCGCCTGTTCTGGGTCGCGGCCGGCGTGCTGGAGGCGCTGCGGGCCAAGGCTTTTGAGCCGAGCCTTCAGCTCAAGCAGACGATCGGCAAGGTGGAGCGGGAGATCAAGCGGCTGGCCGATTCTGGCGAGCGCAGCTTCAGGACCGACCCGCCGCACGAGCTCACCCGCAACCTGCTTTACTTCGTGGCCCATGCGCCCACCGAGCATGGCCGGATCGGCGAGATGCGCGAGGTTTTCGGCCTGGAGGACCTCCTGCCGAGCGAGGAAGAAGTCGAACACGCTCGCAGCAGCCTGACCGGGCACAATCGCTCGCTGCTGGACACCGTCGCAGGCGCGATCAAGGATGACCTGCTGCGGGTCAAGGACGCGCTGGATCTGCACCTGCGCAATCCGGAGGCGGAAGCGGCACAGCTTGCCAACCAGGTCGAGGTGCTGGAGCGGGTTTCCGACACCCTGGGCATGCTTGGCCTCGGGGTTGCGCGACGCGTGGTGCAGGAGCAGCGCGATGCCGTGCGGGCCATCACCGACGGCTCGCGTGCGGCCGATGAGTCCGCCCTGCTGGATATCGCGGGCGCGCTGCTGTACGTCGAGGCGTCGCTGGACGACCAGGTTCAGCATCTGGGCGGCGTGCCCACGGGCGAGCGCGCCGAGGCTGCGACCCGGCTTCCGGCGATCGAGACGCGCCGCGTGATGCAGGCGCTGGTGAAAGAGGCTCAGGTCAATTTCACCCGCGCCAAGGATTGCTTTGTCGGCTACATCGAATCGAGTTGGGATGCCGCACAGCTCGAGGCCGCACCGGATCTTCTCAGCCAGGTCGCGGGCGTGCTGCGGATCGTCGAGTTGCTCGAACCGGCGGGCTATCTGGAAGCCATTGCACAGTTCACCCGGCGCGAGCTGCTGGAAAAGCGGCTCGTGCCCGATGTCGCGCAGATGGAGACGCTCGCTGACGCCCTTGCCAGCCTCGAGTATTTCCTCGAAGCCCAGGCAGAGCAGCGCCCCGGCCGCGATCGCATCCTGCTGACGGCGCACGGCAGCCTGGAGAAACTGGGCTACTGGCCGGTCCCGGAAGTCGCCGTCGCGGCGCCGCAGGACGCCATCGAGCCGTCGCCTCGGGATTCCGCGCCTGAACCGGTCTCGGACGCAATCGTTCCCGCAGTGCCGGATGCGCGCGTTTCCGAGGATGACGTTGCGGCATCGCCGGCACGGGACGACGCGGATACGGTGGAGGTGCAGCCCATCGCGCCGATGCCGGATGCGGCGACGCCGGCCGACGCCGCATCCGGGAAGGTGCCGCCGGCACCGGCACCGGTACCGGCAGAGGTCGCCTCCGAACCGGAGAGCGGCCCCATCACCGGAGGCTTCGAGGCCGCCTCGGAGGAGATCGACGAGGAGATCCGCGAGGTCTTCGTCGAAGAGGTGCAGGAGGAAATCGAGAACCTCGGGCAGCTGCTGCCGATCTGGATGCAGGCCCCCGGCGACCTCGACCAGCTCAAGTCGATCCGACGCGTGTTCCATACCCTCAAGGGCAGCGGCCGCCTCGTCGGCGCGCTCACCCTGGGCGAATTCGCGTGGAAGATCGAGAACATGCTCAACCGCGTGCTCGACCACACCATTTCCGCAACGCCCGCGGTGACCTCGCTGGTCGAGGCGGCGTTTGACGTGCTGCCGGAAATTCACGCCGCGCTGCGCGGTGAGCGCAGCGTTCGCACCGATCTGGATGCGATCAAATCCGTGGCCGACCGGCTGGCGGCCGGCGAGCAGGTCCACTACGTCCCGACGCCCGTCGCGCCGCCTGCGATGCCCGAACCGACGCACGAAGACGTCCCGGCCGTGTCCGAAGTCGACGCGACCGCCGTGTCCGGGGTCACCGGCCCGCCCGTCGCCGGGGCGCAGGATGCCATCGCACCGCCGCAGGAGGAAATTTCCGCGGAAGCTGCCTTCGAGAGCATTGAAGAAGCCCGTGACGATCGCATCGAGGTCGCCACCATCGACCCGGTACTTTTCGAGATCCTGCAGCCCGAAGTCTCCGGGCATCTCGACACGATCGAAGCCTGGCTGGCACAGCCGGCACAGCCGCTCGATGAAGCGGTGGTGCGTGCGGTGCATACGATGAACGGCGCGTTCGCGATGACCGAGCTGCCCCTGGTCACCGAAATCACCTCGCCGCTCGAGCACTACCTCAAGCGCGCGCTGTCCAACGGACTGACGCTTTCCGAGCAGGGACGCGCGGTACTCATGGACTCGACCCGCGCGTTGCGCCAGGTGCTGGTCGAACTGGAGGCCCGGCCGCCGCGACTGACGTCGCTGCGGGAGCTTGCCGCCCGGCTTTCCATCGAGCGCGACACGCTGCCCGACACGCCGAGTCCGTTCGCGCCGGTGCCGACGCACGAAGAAATCACCAGCGAGGCCCCGGAATTGAGCAGCGCCGTGTCGCTCGAACCGTGGTCGCAGTTCACATCGGAGGAGATCGCCGCGCCTGTTGTGGACGAGGTGCCGCCCGTGGACGCCGCGGCCGAGGGTCCGGAGACCGTCCTGGACGAAACGCTGGACTTCGATGGCCTGGATGTCCAGGCCGATCTCACCAGCGTGGTCAGCATTCCGATGGCTGACGCACCCGCCGACGCGGATGCAGCGGCCGCCGCACCGCCAGCCAGCGACGAGTTCCCGGTCTGGAACATCGAAGACATGGCCGCCGCCGAAATCGACGAGCCCGCCGCTGCGGAACCGCCCGCGCCGAGCCTGGAGGTCGAGGAACTCGCTGCCGGGGAGCCGGCAGCGGGCGAAGCGGTCGAGTGGTCCGAGTTGATCGAGATGCCGTCGGAGCTGCCGGCAGCAGCGGAAATCGACGCGGGCCTTGAAGTCGTCGAGATGGAGTTCTCCGAACCGGAGTTCGACGTGCCGGAAGAGGCCATGCTGGAATCGGTGAGCCTGGCGGACGAGGCAGCTGAATCCGGCGATGAGGCCAGTGCCGAGGCCACGACGGCAGAAGCCGCGGAGTCCGCGTCGGCACCCGAAACCGGCGTGGACGATCTGATTCGCCAGTGGCTGGCGGACGAAGCGGCGGCGCAGGTGCCGGCCGCAGCGAGCACGCCTGGCGTGGACATCGAGACGGTGGACCTCGCCCCGACCGAGGCCAGCGATCCGGCGCACGCCGGGATCGTGTCCGCGGATGCCTTCTTCGATCATCTGGATGATGAGCCCGCGCCTGAGGTGTCATCGGATACGGTCGATGCGCCGATCCCGGTGCCCGTCGCCGAAGACGAAGACGTTGACGCCGAGCTTTTGCTCGGGATGCCTGACGGGAATGCCGCCGAACCTGTCGAAGCGACGCAGGTTCCGGGCGAGGAAATCGCCCCGGAATGGGATGTCGCGCCGGGCGTGCGCGTGCCGGTGCCTTTTGGCGACGAGGCGGCTGCCGCGCCGCTGGATGCGTTTGCCGAGACCGGATCGGCCGCGCTGGAGGCGGAAGAGGAATACATCGATGCGCTGATCGACGAGCCGATCTGGGACGGCGCGCAGATCGAGGAACCTGCCGACGCGCTGGAACCGGAAGCCGCGCCTGCGCAGGCCGATGACCGCGTCGTCGAAGAAGCCGCAGCGCGCGCGGAAAGGACGTCCTCTGCCGATCCGAAGCAGACCATGCTGGCGGCATGGTTCATCGCCGGTCTCGATACCGCGGACCCGGATCCCGACCAGCCGCTGCGCATTGCGGACATGGACGAGGAACTGCTCGACATCTTCGGCGAGGAAGCGACCGACATCCTCGACCACTCCGACGGGCTGATGGCACGCCTGCGCGAAACGCCGACCGATCAGGAGCTTGTCGTTGCCCTGCAGCGCGACCTGCACACCCTCAAGGGCGGTGCGCGCATGGCGGGTCTGTATGCCATCGGCGACCTCGGGCACGTGATGGAAAGCCTGCTGGAGATCGTGGCGGAAGGGAAGCGCGCGCTGCCGCGCCACGGCATCGATGTGCTGGAGCTTGCGTTCGATCGACTCAACCGCATGACCGCGCGCGTCGCATCGCGACAGGCCATCGCTTCGCCCGTGCTCCTGATCCAGCGCGTGGACATGCTGGCGCGCGGCGAGGAACCGGAGCTGGTGCCGGGTGCCGTCGAGGATGCCGCGGTGGCCGTCGAAGCCCTGGAAGCGGCGCAGCCGCCGATCGCTGCCGATGTCGTGACCGCAACTGAGGTCGAAACCGAAACCGAAACCCCGGCGACCGCGACGGAGTGGACCGCCGAGGAGGCCGTAGCCGCTCCCAGTGTCGAACTGGCACCCACGGCGCTGGACGAAGAGGACGTCAGCGTTCGCGCGCCGCAGGAGCAGATCCGCATCCGCGCCGACCTGCTCGACCGCCTGGTCAACTACGCCGGTGAAGTCGCGATCTACCGCGCCCGACTGGAACAGCAGCTGGGCCTGTTCCACGCCAACCTGGCGGAAATGGAGCAGACCAACGAGCGTCTGCGCGGCCAGCTGCGCAAGCTGGAAATCGAGACCGAGGCGCAGATCGTCGCGCGCTACCAGCGCGAGGTGGAGGCCGGCGGCAGGGAGGCGTTCGACCCGCTGGAGCTGGACCGCTTCTCGACCCTGCAGCAGCTTTCCCGCGCGCTGTCCGAGTCTGCCGCCGACCTGGTCAACCTGCAGGGCACGCTGGAAGACCACACGCGCCAGTACGAGACCCTCCTGCTGCAGCAGTCGCGCGTGAGCTCGGACCTGCAGGAAGGCCTGATGCGCACCCGCATGGTGCCGTTCGATTCGCTCGTGCCGCGCATGCGCCGCATCATTCGCCAGACCGCTTCGGAGCTGGGCAAGAAGGCGCAGCTGCGGGTCGAGGGTGCGCAGGGCGAAATGGACCGCAGCGTGCTCGATCGCATGACCGCGCCGTTGGAGCACATGCTGCGCAACGGGCTCGCCCACGGACTGGAGACGCCGGAGGAGCGCCGCGCCGTCGGCAAGCCGGAAGAGGGCACGGTCCGCATCGCGGTGATGCGCGAAGGCTCCGAAGTGGTCATCAAGGTGGCCGATGACGGACGTGGCCTGGACCGCGATGCGATCCGCCGCAAGGCGATCGAGCGCGGCCTGCTGGCTCCCACCGCCACCATCACCGACCAGGCGCTGTACGCCTTCATCCTGGAGTCCGGTTTTTCCACCGCATCCACGGTCAGCAAGATCGCCGGCCGCGGCGTCGGCATGGACGTGGTTCACAGCGAAATCCGCCAGCTCGGCGGTTCGCTGACCATCGAGTCCGAGCGCGGCAAGGGAACCGTGTTCACGGTGCGGCTGCCCTTCACCCTGGCGGTGACGCAGGCGGTGTTCGTGCAGCAGGGCGAAACCTCCTTCGCCGTGCCGATTGCCTCGGTTCAGGGCGTGGCGCGCATCGATCGCAGCGAACTGGACGCACAGCTCGCCACAGGCGCGCCCCGCTTCGTCTACGCGGGCGAGGACTATGTGATCCATGACCTGGGCCGCCTGCTGGGGCAGGCTCCGGTCCGCGCCGAGGGCAGCCTGCAGGTGCCGCTGCTGCTGGCCCGTTCCGGCGACCAGCGCGCCGCGATCTGCGTGGATCACGTCATCGGCAGCCGCGAGATCGTGGTCAAGCCGGTGGGTGCCCAGGTCAGTTCGATTCCCGGCATCTTCGGTGCCACCATCATGGGCGATGGCCGCGTCATCGTGATTCTCGACGTCGCGCCGCTGGTGCGTCGCTACACCGCCATGCACCTCGACGGTGGGGTGGTCGAAGCGGCACCGGCCGCACCCGTCAGCCGCGTTCCGCTGGTCATGGTGGTGGACGACTCGATCACGATGCGCAAGGTCACCGGCCGCGTGCTGGAGCGCCATGGCTACGAGGTGCTCACCGCGAAGGACGGCGTCGACGCCATCGAGAAACTGACCGAACGGGTGCCGGACGTGATGCTGCTCGACATCGAGATGCCGCGCATGGACGGCTACGAGCTGGCGACGCACATCCGCAACGATGTGCGCCTGCGCGGCATCCCGATCATCATGATCACCTCGCGCACCGGCGAAAAGCATCGCCAGCGCGCGTTCGAGATCGGCGTTGATCGCTACCTCGGCAAGCCGTACCAAGAGGCGGACCTGATGCGCAATGTGGACGAAATCCTGAAGGTGCACCGTGGCGATCTCGGCTGAGTCCTGCCGGGTCGCTCTCCTGGGCCGGGATGACGGCGCGCGCCGCCAGCTGCGCGATGCGCTGCAGGAGCTCGGTGCCTCCATCGCCTTCGAGGGTGAGCCTTCCGCCGCGCCCGGTCCGAGCGCGCTGGGCGGCGCACTCAACGTGGTGATTGTCAACCTGGAGGAAGGGCTGGACGACACCCTGGACCACCTGCAGGCCGTGCTCGACGACCCCGAAATCAACGTCGTGTTCAACGACGCGGATGTCAGTCGCTCGCTGGAAGGCTGGGATCTGGCGCGCTGGGCGCGGCATCTTGCCGCCAAGGTCCTGGGTCACGGCGAAACCATGCCGCCCGTGCCGGAAGGGGCCGGGCGCCTGCGCGAGCCCGTGTCGCTTTTCCCCGATCCCGGTGCCGTTCCGACACCGGCCGAGCTGGTCCCCGAGCCGGACGTGACCCCTTTCATCGACGAGGCCCTCGACATCTCCGGAACGGTTCCCGTTGATGCGCTGCCCGAGGTGCCGGAGCTTTCGCGTGCCGATACCGGGGAATTCAGCGAGGAATTCACCGCAGCGCCGGCGGGTGCGCGCGAGCCGCCGCAGGGCGCGGGCGCGGCGCTGGACATTGATTTCGACCTGCTTTCAGACGCCCTGAGCCTGGCGGATGCGCCCGCGCCCGAGCTGCTTGCGCCCACGCCTGGCGCGGTCGATGCGGCGGTGCTGGCGGATGAAGCCTTGGGCGACGCGCAGATCGAACGGGCGCTCGCTCTCGATGCCGAGGCACCGGCGCGCGAGACTTCGTCGCCCGACGCCGAGATGGTGCTCGCCGCGACCGAAGAGCTCGCGGAGTTCAACTGGGATTTCGGTGAGGAAGCGCCGTCGGACGCGCCTGCTCCGGCCGTCGGGCAGGACGGCTCCCGATCCGATGGAACAGGCGATCGGGGCGGCCCGGAACATTCCGGGAGCATTGAATTCGCCGATCCGGCCTCCCGGGAATCCACGGCGCAGGAAGATGCGGCGGCACCCGGGATGGGCTTCGATGCCGAAGCTTGGAGCCTGGACGACGGCGCAGGCGAGAACGACGCGGATTCGGCCGGCGCGCTGGACGACGAGGTTGCGGCCCTTGCGGCGCAGCTGGATGCATTCGAGACCACGGACAACGGAGCCGCCTTGGAGGAGCTGGATTTTTCCGCCTTCGATGCGCCTGCCGGCATCGACGCGTCTGCGCCGGTCGCGGCGGCGAATGCGGAACCGGCGAGCGCCGCGCGTGTGCCGGTCGCCGGTGGTGGACTGGAGCTGGCGCTGGCATCGCTGGACGAGGGGGTCACGCTGGCCGAATCGGACTCCGCCACCGGAGCCGAGGCAAAGCCGACCTATGATTTCGGCGATCTCGACAAGTTCAGCCTGGAACCGATCGAAGAGGAAGAGGTTGATCCGCTGATGGTCGCCATGGGTCTCGTGGAGGCTCCCGCCAGCGCGGTGGACACCGCGACGGCCGCTACCGCAGCCGATGCCAGCCCGCTCGGCCACGTGTTCGTCCTGGGAGCTTCGATCGGCGGGCCGGATGCCGTGCGAATCTTCCTGTCCGAGCTTCCGGCCAATCTGCCGGCGGTATTCCTGCTGGTGCAGCACCTGGAGTCGGGCTATTTCGAACGCCTCGCCCAGCAGTTGCAGAAGGCCTCCGCGCTGCTGGTCCGGATCGCATCGGCAGCAGTGCCCGCGAAGAAGGGCGAGGTGCTCGTCATTCCCGCGACCGAGCACGTCGTGCTGGAAGCCGACGGCAGCGTGGTCGCCCGTCCGCACGAAAAACCGCCGCGCTACACGCCGTCGATCGACACCGTGTTGCAGGACGTGGCCGATCGCTTCGGCAGCAAGGCCACGGCCATCATCTTCAGCGGCATGGCGGGCGACGCCGTGGAAGGTGCGGCCTACCTCACCACCAAGGGCGGTGAGGTCTGGGCACAGGATCCGGAGTCCTGCGTGGTCAGTTCGATGGTGGACGGTGCGCGCGCCCGCGGCGTGGTCGAATTCACCGGTTCGCCGCGCGAGCTGGCACAGCGTTGCGTTGCGCGCGTGGCGCGCTGAGGGAGTTGCAGGGATGAGCACCGTAGTCTCGCAGGACATCCGAGGCGTCATGATCGCCGTCACCGGCGCACGGGCACTGCTGCCCAACGCGACAGTGGCCGAGGTGATCACCTATTCGCCGCCCGACCCGGTGGACGGGGCACCGGCCTGGATGCTGGGTCGCATTCGCTGGCGCGGCTGGCGCCTGCCGGTCATCTCCTATGCCCGCATGATCGGTTCGGCCGAGCACGAGAGCGAATTCGGTGCCAAGGTCGTGGTGCTCAAGGCCCTGGGCGGCAATCCGCGCCATTCATACTTTGCCATGCTGACCCAGGGCTTCCCGCGCCTGGTCACGGTATCGCACGATGCGCTGGCGCGTGACAGCGGTGATGACGATGCGCCCGCAGAAGGCGTGCTGATGCGCGTCATGCTGCGCGACGAAGAGGCGGTCATCCCGGATCTGGCGGCCATCGAAGCGCGCATTGCCGAGATCGATTCGACCGCGGTGGCCTGAGTCCAGCCCGTCTCGTCGGGCGGTGTGCCGGATTTTCGCGTCCGCCCATCGCCCGAGCGACATTCGCGCAGCGGCGTGATCCCCATCAGAAATCCCCGTACAGCGCCTGCATCGCGGCCAGCAGGGCCAGTCCCGCGGTTTCGGTCCGCAGCACGCGCGGCCCGAGCCTGATGCCGATCGCGCCGCTGGCGCGCAGCAGCGCCAGATCCCGCTCGCCCAGCCCGCCTTCCGGCCCGATGACGAAGCAGGCACCGGCGCGTGCGGCCTCCGGCAGGTCGCGCAGCGTCGTTTCCGCATCCGGATCCAGGTAGAACAGCGGCAGGCGCTGGTCGGGCGAATCGCTGCGCGCATCCAGCCCTGGCGCGGGCGCGCCGACGAGCCAGTTCGCCAGCGTCGCCACCGGCCCCAGCGCCGGCAGGCGCGCGCGGCCGCACTGTTCGCAGGCCGCGGCAAGGATGCCTTGCCAGTGCGCGCGACGCTTCTCGCCGCGCTCTGCGTCGAGCCTGACTTCGGTGCGCTCGGTGACGAGCGGCACGATGCCTGCCGCGCCCAGTTCCGCAGCCTTCTGCAGCACGAAATCCATCTTTTCCCCGCGCGCCACGGCCTGGGCCAGCACCAGCGTCAGCGGCGACTCGCTGTCGACGCGGCGCGCCGCGATGACCTCGGCGCTGGCACCGCGCCTGTCGACCTGCGCCAGCTCCGCTTCGTAGTCGTGCCCGTCACCGTTGAACAGCGCGAAGCGCGCGCCCGGCCCCAGCCGCAGCGCGCGGGTGAGGTGGGCGGCGGCGGTATCGGGCAGCGCGAGGATGGCACCGGGCGAGAGCGGTGCGTCGATGAAGCAGCGGGTCAGGCGCATGGTGCGCGTCCTTCGGAATCCATGCCGACATGATGCCTGCCGGGCGACGCTGCTTGCCACGGTCGGCTAGAATCCGGGCGAACGCACGCCGGCCAGGGTTACTCCATGCTTCCGATTCGCCGCTCCACCACATCACGCCGCACCCGCGCCGAATCGCGCATGCGCGGCTTCACCCTGATCGAGGTGCTCGTGGTCGTCGTGATCCTCGGCATCCTGGCGGCCTTCGTGGTGCCCAAGTTCTTCGACAAGCCCGGCGAGGCGCGCCAGGTGAAGGCGCGCGCCGACATCCAGGCGCTGTCCACCGCGCTCAACATGTATCGCCTCGACAACTTCACCTACCCCAGCACCAACCAGGGACTGGAGGCGCTGGTGAGCCAGCCCGGCGGCCTGCCCGAGGCGCGCAACTGGAAGGCCGGCGGCTACATCGACCGCCTGCCCAAGGATCCGTGGGGACGCGACTATGCGTACCTGAGCCCCGGCCAGCGCGGCGATTTCGACCTGTATTCGCTGGGGGCCGACGGCCAGCCCGGCGGCGAGGGCGAGAATGCCGATATCGCCAGCTGGGACAACTGATTCGACCCACGCGCGACGCGCGCCCGTGCCCGCGCACGGGTCGACCGGTTTTTCGCTGATCGAAATCCTCGTGGTGCTGGTGATCGTCGGCATCGCGGTGACGGGCGCGGTCCTGTCGATCGGCGGCAGCGGCGAGCGCGAGGTGGAAAACGCCGCGCGCCGGGCCGAGCGGCTGGTGCGGCTGGCCTGCGAGCGCGCCGTCATCGGCGGGCGCGACATCGGGTTTGACGCGGTGCGCGACGGCCTGCGCTTCGGCTACGTCGAGATCGACGGCTGGCGGCCGCTGGGCGAGGGCGGCGCCGACGAGCTGCGCGCCCGGCCGCTCGGGCGCGAGCTGCTGATTTCGGCCCAGCGCGACGGCCTCGATCTGGTGCTTGGCGACGAGTCCGGGCGCGAGCCGAGCTTCGGCTGTTTCTCTTCCGGCGAGATGACCCCGTTCGTGCTGCGCATCGATCGCGCCGACGTGGCGCAGCCCTGGCAGCTTCAGGGCGCACTCGACGGCACGCTGACCCTGATCCGGGTGCGCCGTGATCGCTGAAGCGCGTCCGCGCGATATGTGCCACACGCCGCGCCGCGCGTCGGCAGCGCGCGCAGCGATCCGGCAGCCTCGATCGCCGGTCGCCGCCGGTGGTTTCACCCTGCTCGAAGTGCTCGTGGCGCTGCTGCTGCTGGCGCTCGCGCTGGTCGCGATGGTGCGCCTGGCGGGTCTGGACGCACGCGCCCAGGCGCAGTTGCGCGACGGTACTTTGGCGCAGTGGGTGGCCACCAACGTCGTGGCCGATGCGCGGCTGCGCGCGCCGTTTCCCGCCGTCGGTCGCAGCAGCGGCGAGATGCGCATGGGCGGACAGCGCTGGCGCTGGACCCTGGACGTCGAACCCACGCAGGAAGTCCGCGTGCGCCGCATGGACGTCACCGTGGTGGCCGCCGAAGGCGACGCGCGCAATGGCGTCGCGGCACGCCTCACCGCCTTTGCGAACCAGCCCTGATGCGGCGCGCGCCTTTCCGATCGTGCCTGCACCGTGCGGTGCCGCTCACGGCCGTCCATCGCGGCTTCAGCCTGCTGGAAATGCTGGTCGCCGTGGCGTTGTTCGCCGTGGCCTCGGCGCTGGCCTGGGGCGGGCTGCGCGCGCTGGTACAGGCGCAGGAGCAGTCGACCCAGGTCACCGCGCGCCTGGGGCGGCTGCAGTTTGCCGTCGGCCTGATCGAGCGCGACGTGATCACCGCGGCGCGGCGCGGGGTGCGCGACGCCTATGGCGGAATGCGACCGGCGTTCGAGGGTAGCGCCCAGCGCATGGAGCTGACCCGTTACGGCCACGCCAATCCGCTGGCGCTGCCGCGCTCCGAGCTTGAACGCGTGGCCTGGATCCGGCGCGACGGCGATCTGCTGCGCCAGCGCTGGGCGGTGCTCGACCGCGCCGCCGGCACGCAGCCGATCGAGGACCGCCTGCTTGACGGGGTGGATTCGCTGGAGCTGGTGTTTCTGGATGATCGCGGCCGCGAGCATCGCCAGTGGCCGCCGCTGAATGGCGCGTTCGGCGTCCTGCCGCGCGCGCTGCGCCTGCGGCTTGAGGTCGAAGGTTTCGGCGAGATCGAACGGGTGCTCGAACTGCCCGCGGAGCCGGCCCCGTGAGCGCGCGGCGACAGCGCGGCGTGGCCCTGCTGGCCGCGGTGCTGGTGGTGGCGCTGGCCACGGTGCTGATCGCCGCCCTGCTGGATCGCAGCGAGGCGACGCTTGCGCGAACCCGCAACAGCCAGCGCGCGGCGCAGGGCTGGGAGCTGATGCGCGGGGTCGAAGGCTGGGCCGGCGCGGTGCTGCTGCAGGACGCCAGCGATGCTCCGGGCATCGACAGCCGCGAGGATCCCTGGGCCCAGGACATGCCGCCGATCGACCTGCCCGGCGTGCGCATCTTCGGCCGCCTGCGCGACCAGGGCGGCTGCTTCAACCTCAACAGCCTGCATCCCGGCGATGCCGACGATGCCGGTGCGATTGCGCGCTTCGAACGGCTGCTGCGCGCGCTGCGGCTTGATCCGGCCATCGCCGAACAGGTCGCCGACTGGATCGACGCCGACGCCATCCCGCGCTCGCGCGGTGCCGAGGACGCGGCCTACCTGGCGCGCCAGCCGCCGCAGCGCGCGGCCAACCAGCCCTTCGTCCACGTGTCGGAACTGCGCCTGTTGCCGGGCGTCACGCCCGAGGTCTATGCGCTGCTTGCACCGGAAGTGTGCGCGCTGCCCGCCGCCGCGCCGATCAACCTCAACTTCGCCAGTCCGGCGCTGTGGATGAGCCTGTCGGAGGCGATGACGCCCTCCATGGCCGAGCGCCTGGCGCGCGACGGGCAGGCCAACTACGCATCGACCGACGAAGTGCAGCGCGAGCTGGCCCAGATCGGCCTGCCGCCGGTTCCGCTGGCCGGCTACGCCGTGGGAACCGAGTGGTTCATCCTGGAAGCCCAGGTCATTGCGGACGGCATTCCCTTCCTCTATTCCAGCCTGCTGCACCGGCGTCCGGGCCGCGTCGAGGTGATCGCCCGCGCCCGCGGCCGGCTGTGATGGCGGCGCGACGCCTGCAGCGCAGGTGCGGTGACTGCGGCTAGAATCGACCGGATTGCATCGAGCCTGCCATGCCCCATCGCCACCTGATCCGAATCCTCGACGATGAACGCGCCCAGTGGCTGGCGCTGGATCGCGCCGGGCGGGTTCTGGCGGGGCCGACGCCGGGATTCCCGCCGCACGCGCCGCAGGGCGATACCGTGGTGCTCGTGCCCAGCGCCGAGGTGCTCCTGCTGGAGGCACCGCGCATCGCGCGCCAGCGCCGCCAGCTCGAGCGCGGCCTGCCGTTCGCCATCGAGGATCAGCTCGGCGAGCCGGTCGAACAGTGCCATGTGGCCGCGTTCGACGACGGTCGGCCCGAGACCGTGCTGGCGCTTGCCGCCGCGCGCGCGCGCATGGAGGCGTGGCTGGCGCTGCTTTCCCGCCACGGCGTGCGGGCCGACTGTCTCGTCCCCGAAAGCCTGCTGCTGCCGCAGGGCACCGGTCCCGTGCTGCTGCTCGACGGCGACTGCGCGACGCTGCGCCACGCGCGCGGTGGCGTGCTGGCCGGGAGGGTGGAAGAGGTCGCGGGCTGGCTGGCGCTGTTCGCGGACTCCGGCGCGACCGCACCCTTGCAGATTCTGGGCCGCAGCGTCGATGCCTCGATCTCGTGGCCGGCGGGGATCGAGCACACGGCGGTCGATGTGCCGGTCTGGCTGGCAACGCGCCTGGCGACGCTGGACCTTGACCAGAGCAATCTCCTGGTCGGTGACTATCGTCCGCAGGATGCGCGCGCGAACCCCGGTCGCGGCTGGGCCTGGGCGGCGATCCTGGCGGCTGCCGGCGTGCTGCTGGGCATGACCTCGATGGCGGTCGAACGCTGGCAGCTCGACCGCCTCCATGCCAGCCAGCGCGCGCAGATGGAAACCCTCCTGCGCGAGGCACTGCCCGACGTGCAGCGCGTGGTCGATCCACGCGCGCAGGTGGCCGCAGAGCTTGCGCGTCGCGGCGGCGCAGCGCGCGGCGAGGGCGTCCTGGGCCTCCTGGCGCGCATCGCGCCGCTGCTCTCGGGCAGCGGCCGCTACACCCTGGACGGGTTGGAATACCGCGCCGGCACGCTCGATCTCACCCTGCGCGGCGGCGACGTGGCCACGCTCGACGAACTGCGCGAGCGCATGGCCTCCCTCGGCCTTGCCGCCGAGCTGACCGCGATGACGCCGGGCAGCAGCGGAGTCGAGGGCAAGCTGCGCGTCCGCGAGGGCGGCCGATGAACGCGCTGCGGCAGTTCTGGGAAGGCCTTGCGACGCGCGACCGCCGCGTCCTTGCGATGGGTGCCGGCGCGCTCCTCCTCATCGCGCTGTGGCTGCTGGCGTGGGAGCCGCTGCGCGAGGCGCGTGATGCGGCGCGCTTGCGCACCACGGCGGCCGCCAATGATCTGGCTTACCTGCGCGCCGTGGTGCCGCAGCTGCGTGATGCCACCGCTACCCCCGCGCGCGACGGGCGTTCCCTGCTGGCGCTGGTGGATGCCACCGCGCGCGCTTCGGGCGTCGGCGAGGCGCTGCTGCGCGTGGAGCCGGTCAGCGCCGCGCAGGTGCGGGTCTATTTCGAAGGCGCGGGATTTGATGCCCTGGTCGACTGGCTGGCTGCGCTGCAGGCCGGGCAGGGGATTTCGATCAGCGATTTCAGCGCCACGCGCAGCACCGGCGTCGGGCGCGTCGATGCGCGGGTCGTGCTTGAACGCCCAGGAGGTTGAGGATGAAGCGTCTGTTCTGGCTGTTGGTGTTGGCGATCGTCGTGCTGGCGATCGTGGCGGCGACTTTCCCCGCGAAGCTGGCCGTGCGCCTGCTGCCGTCGTCCAGGCTGCCGGTGCAGCTGGAAGAGGTCGCCGGCACGGTCTGGTCGGGCCGCGCCGAGCGTGTGCTGCGCAATGGCGCGGACCTGGGGCGGCTGCAATGGACCGTGCATCCTGCGGGTCTGCTGCGCGGGCAGATCGATGCCGACCTGGCGCTCCAGGGGCAGGCGCTCGATGGCACCGGCCGCGTGGTCGCCGCGCGCGACGGCAGCGTGCGCATCGCAGGGGCGAAGGTGCGGTTCCCGGCGGCGCGCATGGAGCGGCTGCTGGATGTCCCGGCCCTGACCCTGGTCGGCAATGTCGATCTCGTGATCGAAGACCTGGAGCTTCGCGGTCGGGTGCCGGTGGCGCTCACCGGGCAGGCGACCTGGCGCGACGCCGGCGTGAGCGGAGGCGAGCAGGCCACGTTCGGAACCCTGCAGGCCCGCTTCGGCGCGCTCGACGGCGGCGGCTTCGGCGGCACCCTGGGTGATCAGGGCGATGGCCCGCTGGCGCTGGACGGCTCGTTCCGCACCACCCTCATGGGCTTCGAGGCCCGGGCCACGCTGCGCGCGCGCGACGACGATCCGCAGGTGCAGCGCGCCTTGCGGCATATCGGCCAGATGCAGCCCGACGGCAGCGTGGTGTACGAGGTGAAGGGCGGGCTGGCAGGGAAGGGATCTTGACCTCGGCACCTGCGCCCGATGCTGCGTTTCTCGATCGCGCGCTCGACGTGGCGCGCCGCGCCGCGCGCGCGGCGGCGGCAATCATCGACGGGTATTACCGCGGCGGCGCGCAGGTCACGCTCAAGCCCGACGCCACGCCCGTCACCCAGGCCGACATCGAGGCCGAGGGCGCCATTCGCGCGGTGCTGCGCGAGGCCTTTCCGGACCACGCGATTCACGGCGAGGAGGCCGGGCGCGAAGGCGAGGGCGACTTCCTCTGGCTGGTCGATCCGCTCGACGGCACCAAAAGCTTCGTGCGGCGCAACCCGGTGTTCTCCACCCAGATCGCGCTGATGCATCGCGGCGAGCTGGTGCTGGGCGTCTCCTGCGCCAGCCAGTTCGGCCAGATGGCCTGGGCGCGGCGCGGCGGTGGTGCCTTCCTCGACGGCGTGCCGCTCAGGGTCGCCGAGACTGCCGAGGTCGCGCAGGCGGTGGTATCCACCGGCAACCTCAAGTCCCTCGCGCAGGGCCCGCGCTGGAGCGCGCTCGGCCAGCTTCTGGTCGAAGCCAACCGCGGCCGCGGTTACGGCGACTTCCTGCACTACCACCTGCTCGCCCAGGGCAGCGTGGATGTGGTGATCGAATCGGACGTCAGCATCCTCGACGTGGCGGCCCTGGCCGTCATCGTGCGCGAGGCCGGCGGCGTCTTCACCGACCTTTCCGGCGCTCCGCCGGATCTCGACACGCGCAGCGTGCTGGCCGCCGTTCCGGCGCTGCACGCCGGCGTGCGCGAGCGCTTTCACGGATGGAACGATGCGTAAACTTCCCGACATCCTCGCCCGCCGCACCCTGGATTACGGCGGGCGCTTCCAGATCGAGCGCGTCGACCTGCGCTTTTCCAACAATGCCGAGCGCACCTTCGAGCGCATGGTGCCGCGCGGCCAGGGCGCGGTGGTGGTGGCCGCGATGCGCGATCGCGGCACGCTGCTGCTGGTGCGTGAATACGCCTGCGCCGTGCACCGCTACGAGCTCGGGCTGGTGAAGGGGCGCATCGATCCGGGCGAGTCCCTGGAAGTGGCGGCGGTGCGCGAGCTGAAAGAGGAGGCCGGGTTCGGCGCGCGCCGCCTCACCGTGCTGCGCGAGATGACCCTGGTTCCGGCCTACATGCCCTACCACAGCTGGCTGGTGCTGGCCGAGGACCTCTATCCCGAGCGCCTGCCCGGCGATGAGCCCGAGGAACTGGAAGTGGTGCCGTGGAAGCTGGACGAGCTCGACCGGCTGATGCTGCGCGAGGACTGCTCGGACGGCCGCTCGCTGGCCGCCGCCTTCATCGTGCGCGAATACCTGCACCAGCGCGACGCCGGCAGCCTGCCCGCGGATGCCCCGCGTGCGATGGCCGTGCCGACATGAGCCACGCGCCGATCCCGCAGGCGTGGCAGGCCGCACTCGTCGCCATCGCGCGCGAGGCCGGCAGCGCGATCCTCGCGGTTTACGGCACCGACTTCCCGGTTCAGGCCAAGAGCGACCGTTCGCCGCTCACCGCCGCCGATCTTGCCGCCCATCGCGTGATCGCCGAGCGCCTGGCCGAACTGGCACCGGACCTGCCGCTGCTGTCGGAGGAGGGGGCCGATATCGACTGGGACACGCGGCGTACCTGGTCGCGCTACTGGCTGGTCGATCCGCTCGACGGCACCCGCGAGTTCGTCAAGCGCAACGGCGAGTTCACCGTGAACATCGCGCTCATCGAGGACGGCGTGCCGGTGCTGGGCGTGGTGCATGCGCCGGTGCTCGATTATCTGGTGCATGCGCGTCGCGGCGTGGGCTGCTGGCTGCGCGAAGCGAACGTGGATCGCGACATGGCGCTGGCAACCCGACGCCCGGCGCAGGCTCCGCTGCGCGTTGCCGCCAGCCGCTCGCACCTGGATGCGCGCACCGCGCGCGCGCTCGATGCGATCGGTGAGCATGCGCGCATGGGCCTGGGGTCTTCGCTCAAGTTCTGCCGCATCGCGGAAGGCTGCGCCGACGTCTATCCCCGCTTCGGGCCGACCTCGGAGTGGGACACCGCTGCCGGCCAGTGCGTGCTGGAAGCGGCGGGCGGCGCGGTGCTGGGGCTCGATGGCCAGCCGCTGCGCTACAACCGCGGCCCCTCGCTGCTCAATCCGGACTTCATCGCGCTGGGCGATGCCGACCTGCCCTGGAAGGCGTGGATCGATGGCCTCGATGGATGAACTGCTGGCCATCATGGCCCGCCTGCGCGATCCCGCCCGCGGCTGCCCGTGGGACCGGGCGCAGGATTTTTCCTCCATCGCGCCCTATACCATCGAGGAAGCCTACGAGGTCGCCGACGCCATCGCCCGCGACGACCGCGCCGCGCTCAAGGATGAGCTGGGCGACCTGCTGTTCCAGGTGATCTTCCACGCGCAGATGGCCAGCGAAGAGGGCGCGTTCGATTTCGACGACGTGGCGCGCGGCCTGCGCGACAAGCTGGTCCGCCGCCATCCGCACGTCTTTGGCGATGCGGATGCGAACGACGCCGAGACAGTGGCCGCGAACTGGGAGGCGATCAAGCGCGAGGAGCGGCGCGCCACCGATGACGATCCGAGCGCGCTCGCGGGCGTGGCGGCGGGATTGCCCGAGTGGCTGCGCGCCCTGAAGCTGCAAAAGCGCGCCGCGCGAACCGGCTACGACTGGCCCGATGTCGCGCCGGTGCTGGACAAGCTGCGCGAGGAGATCGTCGAGGTCGAGGTCGAGCTGGCGCAGGGCGCGGATCCCGTGCGGCTGGAGGACGAAATCGGCGACGTGCTGTTCGTCTGCGTCAACCTCGCGCGTCACGCCAGGGTCGATCCCGGTGCGGCGCTGCGGCAGGCCAACGCCAAGTTCGAGCGGCGCTTCCGCGCGATGGAGTCGCTTGCCGCATCGCGCGGGCTGGCCTTCGACGCCTTGGGTCTGGAGGCACAGGAAGCGCTGTGGCGCGAGGTCAAGCGCCTGCAGGCGGATGGCGGACACGCGGGCTCCTAGCGCTTCCCCGCAAGACTGGCACGCCGGCGGCTGCGGGCGGTCAGGCCCGGAAGATCAGCCAGGCCGCCACGATCATCAGCGCGAAGCCGGCCAGGTGGTTCCACTTGATCGGCTCGCCCATGACCCAGACCGAGAAGCCGATGAAGACCGTCAGGGTGATGACCTCCTGGATCGTCTTGAGCTGGGGCAGGGTGTAGACCGCGTGGCCCATGCGGTTGGCCGGCACCTGGAAGAGGTATTCGGGCAGGGCGATCAGCCAGCTGACCAGGATGACCAGCAGGATCGGCGCGCCCTTGAACTTGAGGTGCCCGTACCAGGCGAAGGTCATGAACAGATTGGAGCAGGCCAGAAGCAGGACCGGTATCAGATAGGTCCAGAGCGTCGGTGCGGCGGGCATGGCGCGATGCGTTCCGTCAGAGTCTGTGGAATTTGCGAACGTTTCCGGACCGGGAGCCGGGGCGGATTGCGCAAGGGTGTTTTCGGAGCGTCGAGCTGGTCCGGAAACCTCCACAAGCGCCTGGTTTTGCGGGAGCGATCCTGCTCGCGATTCCGCGCTCAGCACTCGATGACGTTCACCGCCAGGCCGCCGCGGCTGGTTTCCTTGTACTTGTCCATCATGTCGCGGCCGGTGTCGCGCATGGTCTTGATCACCTTGTCGAGGCTGACCTTGTGCTTGCCGTCGCCGCGCAGCGCCATGCGCGAGGCGTTGATGGCCTTGATCGAACCCATCGCGTTGCGCTCGATGCAGGGAATCTGCACCAGTCCGGCGATGGGGTCGCAGGTCAGGCCGAGGTTGTGCTCCATGCCGATTTCCGCGGCGTTCTCGATCTGCGAAGGCGTGCCGCCCAGCGCGGCGGTCAGGCCGCCGGCGGCCATCGAGCAGGCCACGCCGACCTCGCCCTGACAGCCGACTTCGGCACCGGAGATGCTGGCGTTTTCCTTGTAGAGGATGCCGATGGCTCCGGCGGTGAGCAGGTAGTCGAAAATGCCCTGTTCGCTCGCACCGGGAATGAAGCGCTCGTAGTAGTGGCCGACCGCCGGGATGATGCCGGCGGCACCGTTGGTCGGCGCCGTCACGACGCGCCCGCCGGCGGCGTTCTCCTCGTTCACCGCCAGCGCATAGAGGTTCACCCAGTCGAGCGTGGTGAGCGGGTCGCGCATCGCCGCCTCCGGGCGCGACAGCAGTTCGTGGTACAGCGCCGGCGCGCGGCGCGAGACGTGCAGGCCGCCGGGCAGGTTGCCCTCGGCGCGGATGCCGCGCGCCACGCACGCCTGCATCGTGGACCAGATCTCGCGCAGGCCGGTGCGGATTTCCTCCGGCGAGCGCCAGGCCTCCTCGTTGGCGAACATGATCCGGGCGATGGAAAGCCCGCTGTCGCGCGCCTGTGCCAGCAGTTCGTCGCCGCTGTGGAACGGATAGGGCAGGGGCGTGGTGTCGGGCACGATGCGGTCGGCGGCGGCCTCGTCGGGATTGACCACGAAGCCGCCGCCGACCGAGTAGTAGTCGCGCGTGGCCAGCACCGCGTCGTCCGCACCGAAGGCGGTGAAGCGCATGCCGTTGGTGTGGAACGGCAATTTCTGCCGCTTGTTCATCGCAAGGTCGCGCTTTTCCTCGAAGCCGATGCGCTTGACGCCGCCCAGCATCAGGGCCTTCTCGCCGCGGATGCGCTCCAGCGTGGCCGGCACGATGTCCGGGTCGATGCGGTTGGGTTCATGGCCTTCCAGCCCCAGCATCAGCGCCTTGTCGGTGCCGTGGCCGCGGCCGGTCAGTGCGAGGGAGCCGAACACCTCGGCGCGCACCCG
Organism: Denitratimonas tolerans; assembly: GCF_037203605.1. Taxonomy (NCBI): domain Bacteria; kingdom Pseudomonadati; phylum Pseudomonadota; class Gammaproteobacteria; order Lysobacterales; family Lysobacteraceae; genus Denitratimonas; species Denitratimonas tolerans. The sequence continues at coordinate 163,768 of NZ_JBBDHC010000002.1, read as the reverse complement.
CGCCACCCGCTCCATCAGCCCGGCGTCGCGGATGTGGTGGTCGACGAAGCGCGTCGCGGCCCGCATCGGGCCGACGGTGTGCGAGCTGGACGGGCCGATACCGATTTTCAGAAGATCGAAGATGCTGACGGCCATGACCACCACTCCGGGGAGAACCCGCTATTCTAGAGCGATTGCTCCAACGCGATGTGAACCCCGGCAATCCGTGAACCTGATCCTCTTCCAGCGCGATGATTGCCACCTGTGCGACCTGGCGCTGGACGTGCTCGCAAGCGCCGGCGCGCCCGACTTCGAAAGCCTCTTCATCGATGGGGACGCCGCGCTCGAGGCGCGCTACGGTGCGCGCGTTCCGGTGCTGCGCTGCGGGGACTCGGGTGTGGAGCTCGACTGGCCGTTCGATGCCGCCCGGCTGGCGCGCTTCCTCGCGCGCTGAGGCACCTCTGAACAAGTCGTCATCCCGGTGAAGGCCGGGTCCATGTTGCTGTTTTGGAATGGATTGGACAGGCCTTCCGCTGTCAGAAACGGCCAGCCTTGGCTGGAATGACGGTGGAGCCTTGTTCAGACCTTCCCTAAGGTGCCGCAGCTTCGGCCGCTTCGAGCTTGGCGATGGATTCGCGGATGCGCGCCAGCGGCCCGTCCGCATTGCCGAACAGCGTGATGTGGATGGCCAGCGAGCGCTCCAGGCTGGCGCGCGCCGCGGCCAGATCGCCCAGGGCGATCTGCGACAGGCCCAGCCCGCGCAGGGTCTCGGCGGTGGCGCTGGTTTCCGGGCCGAATACCGTTTCAGCCAGCGCCAGTACCGCCAGCAGCTCATCGCGCGACTCCTGCGCCTGGCCGTTGTCGCGCAGCCAGTTGGCGTGGTTGCCGCGCACTATCACGGTCATCGGTGCGTCCGGCCCGTTGTGGCGCAGGGAATGTTCGTAGGCGAAGCGGTAGTGCGGTCCCGCCTCGGCGATCCTGGCCACTCCACCCTGCTGGCGCAGCGCGCCGCCCAGGTTGCCGTGCACCATGGCGAGGGTCGGGGAGTCTGCGCCGAACTGGCTCGCGACCGGCTCCAGCATCGCCTTGAGGATGGTTTCCGCGCCGGCGTAGTCGCGCTTTTGCAGGTGGAAGACCGAAAGACTCAGCCGCATGTTCAGGACGCGCGGGTGGTCGATGCCGAGGTCTTCCGCGCGCCGCGCGATCATTTCCTGCAGCAGGGCGATGGCCTCGTCGTATTTTCCCGCATCGCTCAGCAGGATGGACAGGCGCAGTCCGGCATCGAGGAGCTGCGGGTGGTTTTCCGGAACGCGCGCCTCGAGCGCGTCATAGGCGCGCTGTGCCTGCACCATGGCTTCTTCCATCTGGCTGCGCTGGCGCAGCGTCCAGCTCAGCCGTGAACGCAGGTCGGCTTCCAGCGTGGGGCCGGTCCGGCGCGGATCGCGGCTGGCGACGTCGATTGCTTCGCGCAGCACGGCTTCGGATTCGGCGTACTGCCCGGCATCGACCAGCGCACTGCCCAGGCGCTGCGCCACCAGCAGCGCCTCGTGGCTGTCGCTGCCAAAGCGCGCGTTGACCTGTTCGCGTGCGGCCTGAAGCTGGGGGATCGCCTTGCGCGGCTGGCCGATGCCGGTGTAGCTCTCGGCAATCACCAGCTCCACCGCGAGCCGGCCTTCCGGATCTTCGGCCAGCTCCACCGCGGTGCGCCGGGCGGCGTCATCCAGCACGCGCAGCATGAGGGTGGGATCGAGATCGCGGGCGAAGTCCGGATCCACGCTCGACAGCACGCTGCCGAGGAAGTCGGAGGTCACGCGCGCACGGGTAGCTTCGCGTTCGGCCCGCTGCAGCGCCCAGGTGGTCGCGACGAGGCCGCAGACCAGGGCCAGCAGCACGGTTGCGGCGGCGACGGTGCCGATGCGATGGCGGCGAATGAACTTGCGCACCGCCTGGGCGCGGCGCGGCGGTGCGGCGTTGACCGGGTATCCGTCGAGGTAGCGGCCCAGATCTTCAGCCAGCAGCGCGACGGATGCGTAACGCTGCTCGGGATCTTCCGCCATCGCCTTGCGCACGATCCAGTCCAGGTCGCTGCGCAGCGTGCTGAGCAGGGCGGCCGGCGTGGATCCGCACTGGCGCGCGTGGGCTCGGAGGGTGTCGTCAGGGATCGTCGCCAGACGGTGCGAGGGCGTGGGGGCATCCGGCCCCGCGTTTTCCGCGGGCGGCCGTTCGCCCGCCATCAGCTCGTACAGCAGTGCACCCAGGGCGTACACGTCGCAGCGGCTGTCGCAGCGGCCGTTCGGATCGCGCTGCTCGGGACTCATGTAGCCCGGCGTTCCCGCGGCCTGCGCGGTGCCTCCGATACCGGCCGCAATGCCGAAATCGATGATGCGCGGGCGCGCGATGCCGTCAACCTCTTCCACCAGCACGTTGGCCGGCTTGATGTCACGGTGCACCACGCCTTTCTGGTGCGCATGCTGGACTCCGTCGCATACGCGCAGGAACAGCGCAAGGCGCTCGCGCAGCGGCAGCGCGTGATTTTCGCAGTAGCGCGAAATCGGCTCGCCTTCGATGTATTCCATTACCAGCCAGGGGCGGTCATCGGCGTCGGTTCCGGCATCGTGGATCAGCGCGATGACCGGATGACGCATCTGCGCCAGCATCTGGCGCTCGACCTCGAAGAACGCGCGCTGCTGGCTGTCCAGCCCGATGCGGTCGATGAGCTTGAGCGCCACCTGGCGCTGGTAGGCACCGTCGGCACGATGGGCCAGGTACACGGCGCCCATGCCGCCGTGGCCAAGCGGTTCGTCGATGGCCCAGGGGCCGAAGCGGGTGCCGGGCGGCAGCGTGGCATTGGAGGCGAGCAGCTCCATCACGCTGACGGCGGGCTTGCGCATGCGGTGGGTGGCCTGGCTCTCGATGTCGAGCATGCGCAGCAGCTCGTCCAGCAGCAGCGGATCGTCGCTTGCGCTGCTTCGCGCAAAGGCGTCGCGTGCGTCCGCCGGCAGCTCGCAGGCCGCGTGGAACAGATCCTGGAGCCGCTGCCAGCGGATGGCGGTACTCATGCCAGTCTCGATGCAAGCCAGATGCGCGCGAAGCGCAGGTCGCGTTCCAGCGTGGCGGTCGAGATGGCCAGGATCTCGGCGATTTCATCGTGCGGGAATCCCGCAAGTTCGGCGAGCGCAAACGCCTGCGACTTGCGCTCATCGAGTTTTTCCAGCTGGTCGAGCGCATTGCCGAGGATCGCAAGATCGGCGGGCTGCGGCGAAGGATCGACCAGGCGAAGGCTCAGGGTGGCCGGGTCCGACTGCCCGGGCCGCGCCCGGGCGCTGCGCGCAAGGTCGACCAGGAGCCGGCGCATCTGCAGCGCGGCGAAGGCGAAAAAGTGCTGGCGGGTGGGGAAGGCGACATGCGCCTGTCCCACCCGCATCCAGGCCTCGTGGACCAGCTCGGCCGCCTCCAGCTGCGGCCGGCGCTCGCGCTGCAGCTGCACGCTCGCAATGCGGTGCAGCTCGGCATAGACCTGATCGGCCAGTGCGTTGGAGGCACCGTCCTTGCCGTCCGACCAGGCGCGCAGCAACTGCGTGATGGGTGCGTTGTCGAGAGGTGGGGCCGTCATGGGGTGCGATGATACCTGCCGCAGGTGACATCACCATTGGCTGGTGACATCGCCGGACGCGGCGGCGGGGTGGCACGCGGCGGATGCGACCCACGCGCAGCGGATTTGGGTGACAATGGCCAGATGACTTCCGATCGCATCATTGCCGCAGATGCCACCTCCGAGGACGCCGCGGCCGAGGCCCACATCCGTCCGCGCACGCTCGACCAGTACCTTGGCCAGCAGGCGGTGCGCGAACAGCTGCGCATCTACATCGACGCGGCGAAGCAGCGCGGCGAAGCGCTCGACCACGTGCTGATCTTCGGCCCGCCCGGGCTGGGCAAGACCACCCTGTCGCACGTCATCGCCAACGAGCTGGGCGTGAACCTGCGCCAGACCTCCGGCCCGGTGATCGAGAAGGCCGGCGATCTGGCCGCACTCCTGACCAACCTGCAGCCGCACGACGTCCTCTTCATCGACGAGATCCATCGCATGCAGCCGGTGGTGGAGGAGGTGCTGTATCCGGCGATGGAGGACTACCAGATCGACATCATGATCGGCGAAGGCCCGGCCGCGCGCTCGATCAAGCTCGATCTGCCGCCCTTCACCCTGGTCGGTGCCACCACGCGCGCGGGCCTGCTCACCGCGCCGCTGCGCGACCGCTTCGGCATCGTGCAGCGGCTGGAGTTCTACACGGTCGATGAGCTGACCCGCATCGTGCGCCGTTCCGCGCAGATCCTCGAGATCCCCTGCGAACCGGAGGGCGCGGGCGAGATCGCGCGCCGCGCGCGCGGCACCCCGCGCATCGCCAACCGCCTGCTGCGACGGGTGCGCGACTACGCGCAGGTCAAGGGCGATGGCGTCATCACCCGCGCCATCGCCGACGCGGCGATGGCCATGCTCAAAGTCGACCCGGAAGGCTTCGACCAGCTCGACCGGCGCATGCTGACCATGATCATCGAGAGTTTCGACGGCGGCCCGGTCGGCATCGAGTCCCTCGCCGCGGCGCTGAGCGAGGAGCGCGGCACGCTGGAAGACGTGATCGAGCCCTACCTCATCCAGCAGGGTTACCTGATTCGCACCGCGCGCGGCCGCATGGCCAGCGCCAAGGCGTACCGGCACCTTGGGCTGGTGCCTCGGGCGCGTGAATCGGGAATGGAGAATGGAGAATCGGGGGCGCTGTTCTGATGCCGTCTCCGCCGGTCGCGCCGACTCCCGACTCCCGATTCCCGATTCCCGAGGCACAGGCGTTCAGCCTGCCGATACGGGTTTACTGGGAAGATACCGATGCCGGCGGGGTGGTGTACCACGCCGCCTATGTGCGTTTTCTGGAGCGCGCGCGGACCGAATGGCTGCGCGCGCTTGGCGTTTCGCAGCAGGCGCTGCGCGATCGTGACGACGTGGTGTTCGCGGTGCGCGGCATGCGCCTGGATTTCCTGGCACCGGCGCGGCTGGATGACGCGCTCGAGGTCGAGGTCCGCCTCGTCGGGGTCGGGCGGGCCAGCGTGACGTTCGCCCAGCGCATTGCCCGCCCTTGCGACGCGCGGGTGCTGCTGGAGGCCGAAGTCCGCGTGGCCTGCCTTGCGGCATCCACGTTCCGCCCGCGTGCCTTGCCCGACGGGCTGCAGGCGCAATTCCGCAATTCGATGACCGAGGTGAGCTGACGATGATGTTCCTGGCCCTGCTGCAGTCCGCCGCCCCGGCTGGCGCTTCGCCGCTGCCGGATGCGCCCATTCCGGGCCTGCCCGCGGCACCGGACGCCGGGCTGGATTACCTCCAGCTCATCCTGCACGCGAGCCTGCCGGTGCAGCTGGTGATTGTCCTGTTGCTCCTGGCCTCGGTGGCGTCCTGGGCGATCATCTTCCGCAAGCACCGCGTGTTGCGCGGCGCGAACCGCGCGGCGGACGATTTCGAGGAACGGTTCTGGTCCGGCGGCGACCTCGCCGCGCTGTTTCGCGAAGTTTCCGGAAGTGACCAGCGCCCGACCGGGCTTGCCGCCATCTTCGAAGCCGGTTTCCGCGAGTTCGCCCGCCTGCGGCAGAAGCGCGGCATGGATTCGCGCACCCAGATCGAGGGCGCGCAGCGCGCGATGCGCGCCAGCCTCGCGCGCGAGGTCGATGGGCTGGAGAGCAATCTTGAACTGCTCGCCAACGTCGGCTCCATCAGCCCCTACGTCGGCCTGTTCGGCACGGTGTGGGGCATCATGATCTCGTTCCACGGCTTGGCCTCGATGAAGGAAGCCACCATCGCCACCGTGGCCCCGGGCATCTCCGAGGCGCTGGTCGCCACCGCGATGGGTCTGTTCGCCGCCATCCCGGCGGTGTGGGCCTACAACCGCTTCGCGACCAAGGTCGATCGCATCAACGTGCGCTATGAGGCCTTCGCCGAGGAGTTCAGCTCGATCCTGCAGCGGCAGGCACCGCACGACGAGTATTGAGCCTCGCATAGCCCCGCCGCCGCCGTTCCACCGTTCTTCGAGTCCGCAGCGCGCCCGCCGGCGCGCGTCCGAGCCAGGGTGATTCCATGAGCATGCGCCTTCGCAAACGTCGCCGGCTGAAAGCCGAGATCAACGTCGTTCCCTACATCGACGTGATGCTGGTGTTGCTCATCATCTTCATGGTGACCGCGCCGCTGCTGCGGCTGGGCGTGGACGTGAAGCTGCCCGAGGCCAACGCGCGCGCCATGGAAGCGCCCAAGGATCCGATCATCGTGGGCGTCACGAAAGACGGGCGCTACCTGCTGACCCTGCAGGGCCAGCAGGCCGAGGAGCTGGACGAAGCCGCGCTGGAAGCCCGCATCGCCGCCTTCGTACGCCAGGATCCCCAGACCGCCGTCTACATTGCCGGCGACATGGGCGCACAGTATTCGCTGATCTATGGTGCGATGGCGACGCTGCAGCGCGCCGGCGTGGTGCGCATCACCTTCATGGGCGAATCCGCAGGCAAGGCGGGGCGCTGAACCGATGCAGGAGCGCCGCGACAACCTGCTCGCGATCCTGCAGGCGCTGGGCCTGCACCTGCTGCTGCTCGGGTTCCTTTTCGTCGGGCTGCTGTTCCAGCGCACGCCGCAGCCGCTGTCCGTGGCCGGCGGCACGATCGAAGCGGTGTTGACCGACACGCTGGCGGCACCGCCTGCCGCACCGCGTCCGACACCCGCCGCGCCGCAGTCCCGGCCGCGCCCGCAGCCCACGCCCGAACCCAAGCCGCAGGAGGCGGTGCAGCCACCCCAGCCCACACCGCAGGCCCCGGTGCCCAAGCCCGACGCCGTGGACCAGGAGCGCATCGTGCGTGAAGCGGCCCGGAAGGCCGAAGACGCGCGCCGCGAGCAGGAAGAGCGGCGTCGGCAGGAACAGGTGCTGCTGGAAGAGCAGAAGCAGCAGCAGGAGGCCGAGCGCCGCCAGCGCCTCGCCCAGCAGCAGGCCGAGCGCGACAAGCAGCTCGCCGATATCCGCCGCCAGCGCGAGGAGGCCGAGAAACGCCGCCGCCTGGAAGAGGAAAAACTCAGGCAGATCACCGACATGCGGCAGCAAGCGGCGGACGCTTCCTCCGCGCCGGCCTCCACCGCGCCGCCGTCCGATCGCCTCGGCAACCAGGGCACCGACGATGGTCTTCTGGGCCGCTACCAGCTCGCGATCCAGCAGCAGGTGGACCGCAACTGGCTGCGCCCCGACAGCCTGCGCCCCGGCCTGCGCTGCTACGTCGGCGTTACCCAGATGGTCGGCGGCCAGGTGAGCGGTCTGGACTTCGCCCGCTGCCCGGCCGATGACATCACCCGCCGCTCCATTGAAGCGGCGCTCATGCGCGAGGCGCTACCGTATCGCGGCTACGAAAGCGTGTTCCAACGCAAGCTCAACATCCCCTTCTGCTATCCCGTCGAGGTCTGTGTCCGATGATCCGCATCCTCCTGCTGCTTGCCGTCGTCCTGCTGCCGCTGCGCGGGCTGCAGGCGCAAACGCTGGAAATCGATCCGATCCGCGGCAGCGCGGCGGCGCTGCCCATCGCCGTGGTGCCGTTCGACTATCTCGGCGTGCAGGTCGCGCCCGATACCGACGTGGCGGCGGTGGTGCGCGCCGACCTCAACCGCTCCGGCTCGTTCCGCACCCTGGCCGAACGCGACCTGGTGGAGCGCCCGCTGCGCCAGTCCGACGTCAACTTCGGCACCTGGCGGTTGCTCAAGCAGGATTACCTTCTGGTGGGGCGCATCCTGGACGATCCTTCCGGCGGCTATCGCACCGAGTTCGAGCTGTTCGACGTGGCCAAGCAGGAGCGCCTGCTGGGGCTCGCGCTCAACGGCCGCCCCGGCAACATGCGCGACATCGCGCACCAGGTGGCCGATCAGGTCTACGAGAAAATCCTCGGCGTGCGCGGCGCGTTCTGGACCCGCATGGCCTATGTGACCGCCGTGGGTACCGGGCGCGACATGACCTACTCGCTGATGATCGCCGATGCCGACGGCTACAACCCGCAGACCGTGGTGCGCTCGCGCGAGCCGCTGCTGTCGCCGGCGTGGAGTCCGGACGGCCGGCGTCTGGCCTATGTGAGCTTCGAGCGCGGCTCCTCGTCCATCTATATCCAGGACCTGTCCACCGGCTCGCGCGAGGTGGTGGCCAGTTTCAAGGGCATCAACGGCGCGCCGGCGTTTTCGCCCGACGGCACCCGCCTGGCGCTGGCGCTCTCGCGCACCGGCAATCCGGAAATCTACGTCATGGACCTGGCCAGCCGCGCCCTGACCCAGCTCACCAGCCACTGGAGCATCGACACCGAGCCGGTGTTCTCGATCGACGGGCGCAGCATCCTGTTCACCTCCGACCGCGGCGGCAAGCCGCAAATCTACGAGGTTCCCGTGGCCGGCGGCGAAGCGCAGCGCGTGACCTTCAGCGGCCAGTACAACGCACGCGCCTCGCTCGAGCCGGGTGGGCGCATCGCCATGGCGCAAGGGGCCGGAAACGTGTATCGTATCGCGGTTCTTGACAGGCTCCACGGTAGCGGTGGCGAGGTGCGTTTCATTTCACCCGGCAACCTGGACGAGTCGCCGAGCTTCGCTCCGAATGGCAGCATGATTCTGTACGCCGCGCGCGAGAACCAGCGCGGCGTGCTGTATGTCGTATCCAGCGATGCGCGGGTACGGCAGCGTCTGGTTCTAGCCGATGGCGACGTCCGGGAGCCCGCCTGGTCGCCGTTCAGGCAGCGGTAACTCGCTGGACGGGCTATGTTCAATAATTAAACGATTCGTTCCCGATCACCTCACGCCTCCAAGGATTGCGCCGCAATGAACACCCTGTTCCGTATTGCCCTCGTTTCCGTCCTCGTCCTGTCCGTTGGCGCTTGCACCAAGAAGACCAAGCCCGTCGAGCAGCCGCCCGAGCCCACGCCGGCTCCGGTGGTCGACACCACCCCGGTTTCCGACGGCCGCTACACGCCCGCCGACCTCGACACCGATTCCTGCCTGCGCCAGCGCGTGGTCTACTTCGACTTCGACCAGGACGTGCTGAAGCCGGAGTTCGCCGCGATCGTGTCCTGCCACTCCAAGTACCTGCGCGACCGTTCTTCCGCCCGCATCACCCTGGAAGGCAACGCCGACGAGCGCGGCACCCGGGAGTACAACATGGGCCTGGGCGAGCGTCGCGGCAACGCCGTGTCCTCGGCGATGCAGGCCAACGGCGGTTCGGCCGGCCAGCTCAACGTCGTCAGCTACGGCGAAGAGCGCCCGACCTGCACGGCGTCCAACGAGTCGTGCTGGAGCCAGAACCGTCGCGTCGAGATCGTGTACACCGCCAAGTAATCGATGTCGATGTCGCGTCATTTCAGCGTCACCTGCGCAGCAGTGGTCCTCTGGGCCACTGCTGCGTGTTTTTCTGCGGCCTTCGCACAGGGCGGTCGCCTGAGCCTGGCCGACCGCGTCGCCCAGCTCGAACGCCAGCAGCAGGCCGCTCCGGCGACCGATGCCAACGCCAACCTCGAACTGCTCAACCGCCTGACCCAGCTCCAGTCCGAAGTGCAGGCCCTGCGCGGCATGCTCGAGGAACAGGATTTCAAGCTGCGCGAGATGGAGCGCCGCAACCGCGATCTCGCGGTCGATTTCGATTCCCGCCTGGAGCGCCTGGAAGGCGGTTCGGGTACCGCTGCGCCTCTGATCGACCGCGAGCCCGCAACGGCCACCGGCGGCACGCTCGGCGGCGTGGTGGGTTCGGTGATGGAAGAGCCCGACGTGCGTGCGCCCGTCGATGGCGGCGTGCAGTCGCAGCCGCTGGACGGCGGTGCGGCCGGTGCCGTGCTCGAACCGATGGCCGATCCCGCGGCCGAACGTGCCGTCTACGACACTGCTTTCGACGCCCTCAAGAACGGCCAGTACGCCGAGGCGGCTCGCCGCTTCCAGTCGTTCCTGGCGCAGTATCCCGACGGCGAGTTCGCGCCCAACGCGCAGTACTGGCTGGGCGAGTCCTACTACGTCACCCAGAACTACCAGATCGCATTGGTCACGTTCGAGCGCCTCCTGGCCCGGTTTCCGGCCAGCAACAAGGTGCCCGACGCGCTCCTCAAGGTGGGCTATTGCCACTATGAGCTGCGCCAGTGGGACCTGGCCGAGTCCACGCTCAACCAGGTGATCCAGACCTACCCCGACAGCACCGTGGCGCGTCTCGCGCAGGGCCGTCTGCGGGCGCTGCGGCTGGAAAACCGCTGATCTTCGGCGCAGAGCGGAACATGGACGCCGCAGACACCGAAGTGCTGCGGCTGCGCATCACCGAAGTCTTTGTTTCCCTGCAGGGCGAAGCCCGCGATGCCGGCTGGCCGACGGTCTTCATCCGCCTCACCGGTTGCCCACTGCGCTGCTCCTACTGCGACACGGCCTACGCATTCCACGGCGGCGAATGGCGCAGCATCGAATCGCTGCTTGCCCAGACGCGCGCGTTCGGCGTGCGTCACGTTTGCGTCACCGGCGGCGAGCCGCTCGCGCAAAGGCGCTGCCTGCCCCTGCTCGAACGCCTCTGCGACGCCGGCTTCGAGGTTTCCCTGGAAACCTCCGGCGCGATCGATATCGCCCCCGTCGATACACGCGTTTCGCGCATCCTCGACATCAAGACGCCCGGCTCGGGCGAGGCGGCGCGCAACCTCTGGCAGAACCTTGCGCAGCTCACCGCGCACGACCAGGTCAAGTTCGTGATCTGCGATCGGGCCGATTACGACTGGGCGGTCGACGTGCTGCGCCGCGAAGCGCTCGATACGCGCTGCACGGTCTGGTTCTCGCCCAGCAAGGGCCAGCTTTCCGAACGCGACCTGGCCGACTGGATCGTCGCCGACCGCCTGCCGGTGCGCTTCCAGATGCAGCTGCACAAACTCCTGTGGAACGACGAGCCGGGGCGCTGACCCCCTGCGGATGGAGACGCTCGTGAAAAAAGCAGTCGTGCTGGTTTCCGGCGGCATGGATTCGGCCGTGGTCCTGGCCATGGCGCGCGAGCAGGGATTTTCCTGCCACGCGCTCAGCGTGCGCTACGGCCAGCGCCACACCTCGGAGCTGGACGCCGCCGCGCGCGTGGCGCAGGCGCAGCATGCGGTGGAACACAAGACCGTCGCCGTCGACCTGCGCAGCATCGGCGGCTCCGCGCTCACCGCCGACATCGACGTGCCCGAATCCCCGCAACAGGGCATCCCGATCACCTACGTCCCGGCGCGCAACACCATCATGCTGTCGATCGCCCTGGGCTGGGCCGAAGTGCTCGGCGCGCAGCATCTTTTTTGCGGCGTGAATGCGGTGGACTATTCCGGCTACCCGGACTGCCGCCCCGAATTCATCCGTGCCTTCGAAGCGCTCGCCAACCTCGCCACCCGCGCCGGCGTCGAAGGCCATCGCCTCACCGTGCACGCCCCGCTCATGGCCATGAGCAAGGCCGCCATCGCGCAGGAGGGCGCGCGCCTGGGCGTGGATTTTTCCCTCACCGTCTCCTGCTACCAGGCCGATGCGCAAGGCCGCGCCTGCGCGCGCTGCGACGCCTGCCGCCTGCGCGCGGCGGGCTTCGACGCGGCGGGAATGGCCGATCCCACCCGCTACGCACCGGCCTCCTGACCCGCACGCGATGCGCCCCGCGCTTGTCCCGCGGGCGCAGCCTCACTAAACTTCGATCCCTTTCGCGCGCCGCATCCTGCGGTGCCCCGACTGCGAAAGAGCGCCGGCTCCCCCCGGCCGCACAGCACACCGGGCCGTTAGCTCAGCGGTAGAGCAGTGGACTTTTAATCCATTGGTCGATGGTTCGATCCCATCACGGCCCACCATTCCGCAGCGCCACCCCGCCTCCTGCGCCCACATCGTTGCCGCGAACGCGGGATTCCCGGTTCGGGTGAGGACAGCGCGGGTTCTGCCGGCAGGAATCCCGGCGCCCAGACGCTAAGCTATGCCTGTTCCGGCATGGGCCGGGTGACAGGGGCTGCACGCAATGCCGGAGCTGCACTTCAAGGGCAAGGAATTCGTCTACAACCACCACCTGACGGTGCCGTTCCGGCCGCTGGTGCACGATGCGTCGCGCTCCTGCGGCGAGGACCCGGACAACCTCATCATCCACGGCGACAACCTGCACGCGCTGAAGAGCCTGCTGCCGCGTTACGCCGGCCAGGTGGATCTGGTCTTCATCGATCCGCCCTACAACACCGGCAACGAAGGCTGGGCCTACAACGACAACGTCGCCAGCCCGCTGATCAAGGAATGGCTGGACGGCAACCCGGTCAACGCCGAGGACATGCTGCGCCACGACAAGTGGCTGTGCATGATGTGGCCGCGGCTGAAGCTGCTGCACGAACTCCTGAGCGAGCGCGGCTCGATTTGGATCACGCTCGACGACAACGAGGTGCATCATGCGCGCGTGATGCTCGACGAGATTTTCGGCGAGCAGAACTTCGTCGCAAGTTGTGTCTGGCAGCATAGCGTTCAAGGCAAGGGCTACACGGATGTTTTTTCCGTGAGCCACAACCATCTGTTGGTGTACGGGAAACAGGAATTCAAGATTCTCGGACTTGAACGCGCGGAGGAGCATAACCTTGCATACTCCAACCCGGACGATGATCCCCGAGGGGAGTGGCGAACTGGCGATGTTCGGAATTCACTCGACCGGCCAAACTTGAAATATCCCCTACCGACTCCGTCCGGAAAGTTCATCGCCCCTCCTGAAAAGGGCTGGAGATGGAAGCCCGAGACGATGCAGGTAAAGATCGACCGAGGAGAGGTGCTCTTCGTTGATGATGAAACGCGGATTATTCGAAAAATCTTCCTGAAGGATCAAGACCGACGATCAGCGGAAACAGTCTGGTTCGCAAGAGACGTTGGCAGCACTCGAGATGCTCAAGCAGAGTTGCTTGCAATCATGGGCCGGAAGACTCTCGAAACGATCAAGCCAGTCGCCTTGATTCAGCGTGCTCTCGAGATCGCTACAGAGGAAGACGCCATCGTCCTCGATTCCTTCGCCGGCTCCGGCACCACCGCCCACGCCGTGCTGGCGCAGAACGCCAAGGACGGCGGCAATCGCAAGTTCATCCTGGTCGAATGCGAGGACTACGCCGACAGCCTCACCGCCGAGCGCGTGCGGCGGGTGATCGAGGGCTATGCCTTCACCGGCACCCAGCGCGAGGAGCTGCTGCGCGAAAAGCTGACGTTCTCCAAGCTGAAGAAGGCCAACCAGCTGCTGCTGCAGGCCGCGCTGGTCGAAAAGCAGCACGAAGGGCGCTTCGATGCGATCAAGTCCACGGTGCAGGACGGCGATCTGATCGTCACCGGGGAAAAATCCGTTGCCGAACGCGCCGAGGGGCTGGGCGGCGGCTTCAGCTACTGCACGCTGGGCGCACCGCTGGCGCTGGACGACCTTCTGAGCGGCGCTTCGCTGCCGGATTTCGAGGCCTTCGGCGGCTACCTGTTCCACACCGCCACCGGCCAGCCGCTCGACCCGGCCCGCCTGCGCGAGGCCGACGGCTATCTGGGCGAAAGCGCGCAGTACCACGTGTGGCTGATCTATCGCGCCGATCTCGACTTCCTGAAGTCCCGTGACGCCGCGCTGACCCTGGCGCTGGCCGAGAAGATCGCCGCCACCGGACGCGACAAGCCGCACCTGGTCTTCGCCCCGGCCCGCTTCGTGCCGCAGAAGAAGCTGCTGGAGCTGGGCGTGGAGCACGCGCCGCTGCCCTATGCCCTGTACCGCATCGAGAAGGGCTGAGGCGTGAAAATGCAGGTGCCCTCCGTCGTCTTTCCCGGCACAACATTGGCCTTCCCGTCACGACATCGTCATCCCCGCGACCACGGCCGTCATTCCCGCGAAAGCGGGAATCCAGCTCTTCCGCTTCGCCCACCCATGGATTCCCGCTTTCGCGGGAATGACGGAAAGGGTACGTGCGTGGATGGATTCGGGGCTGGCAGTGGGGGTGGCTACGGAAGTGGCAAGGGCCGGCAGGTGGCGAGCGAGTGCATTCGTGAGTGTCATGCGTGAGCGTATGCCCGCTGTCTATCTGATGGCCAGCAAGCGCCATGGCACGTTGTATGTGGGTGTCACCTCGGATCTGGTTCAGCGTGTTTGGCAGCATCGAACGGATGCAGCCGAAGGATTCACTCGAAAACATCGCGTGCACCAGCTGGTCTGGTACGAACAGGCGACCACAATGGAATCGGCGATTCTTCGTGAAAAGCAGCTCAAGAAGTGGGAGCGTGCGTGGAAGATCGAGATGATCGAACGGGAAAACCCGGCCTGGCGTGATTTGTGGCCGGAGATCAGCGGAGATTCCAGTGGTTGAATCCCTGATTTCTCATGTCCATGAAATCACCCCCTTCGAGAAGGCGGGAGATTGCGCGCCTTTTGCGGTCGTCATACCTGCGAGCACTCCCGTCACTCCAAAAAACACCGCCGTCATTCAAAACAACACCGCCGTCATTCCCGCGAAAGCGGGAATCCATGGACGTACAAAGCGGAAGAACTGGATTCCCGCTTTCGCGGGAATGACGGTGAGGGTGGATACGGGAATGACGTGCGGTGAGAGCGCGGGAGTGCTGACTACAGCGGCGCGACGTATGGGATTTCCGCTGAGCCCAAAAACAAAGGGAGCGACATGGTCGCTCCCTTCATCGCACCTTCGGCCGAGTCGGGCGATTGCCCGGCAAGCACACCATACGGAGACGGTTCGGTCCGAAGGGGCTAGGTACTGCCTGTGGTACGGCAATCCTTGCCTGATGCAAGTGCCCAGAAAACGGGTGACTGGCCGCAGATTTGAGGCTATCTGAATGAAATTCAAGGATTTTCAGGAAGGCGTCCTGAATACGCTGAACGACTACCTGACTGAGCTGGCGACCCAGGCGGTTCGTTCGCGCAAGCAGGCCGAGCTGGCCGCCGCCAATCCAGGGATCGGTATTCAGGTGGCCGACTATACCGCTGAGGCGTGGAAGGCGATGCAGGCGGGCGGCAAGCTGCCGGCGGCCCGGTCCGCAGTACCGTTCAGCCCGCGAGTGGATGGTGTTGGGCGGCCGGTGCCGAGCGTGTGTCTCAAGGTGCCGACGGGCGGTGGCAAGACCCTGCTCGCCGTGGCCGCCGTGTCGCGCATCTTCGACAAGTGGCTGGAGGCCCGCTCCGGCTTCGTGCTGTGGATATGCCCGAACGAGGCGATCTACGCGCAGACCCGGAAGGCGCTGCGCGACCGTGAGCATCCCTATCGGCACATGCTCGACCAGGCCAGCGGCGGGCGTACGCGGATTCTGGAGAAGGACGATCCGCTCAGCCGCGCCGACGTGGACGGCAACCTGTGCGTGATGCTGCTGATGCTGCAGTCGGCGAACCGGGAAACCAAGGAGTCGCTGCGCCTGTTCCGGGATCGCGGCAGCGTGCACGGCTTCTTTCCGGTTGCGGACGACCGCGAGGGCCACGCGCGCTGGCTGCGCGAGGTCCCGAATCTGGATCATTACAGCGATGTCGCGATGCAGTGGTTCGTGGTCAAGGACTCGCTGGGCAACGCGCTGCGGGCAATTCGTCCGGTGGTGGTGCTCGACGAGGGCCACAAGGGCTATTCGTCCCTTGCGATGAACACGCTTTACGGCTTCAACCCGCGCTTCGTGCTGGAGCTTTCCGCCACCCCGACGGATCGCCCGAGGGAGAACCCGCCGGTCTATGCCAACTGGCTGTGCGACGTGCGCGGCACTGCGCTCGATGCCGAGAACATGGTGAAGCTGCCGATCAACGTCGCCGTGAAGGCCGGCAGCGACTGGCGCGCCTGCGTGCGTGAGGCGCTGGAACGTCTCAACGGGCTGCACGCGGATGCAGAGCGATTGCGCGCCGATACCGCGCGCTACATCCGCCCGATTTGCCTGGTGCAGGTGGAGCGTACCGGCAGGGAGCAGCGCGACGGCCAGCGGGTCCACGCCGAAGACGTATTCGAGTACCTGCTTACGCTCGGCCTGCGCGAGGATGAGGTGGCCATCAAGAGCGCGGAGCGCGACGACCTGAAGTCACCCGAGCGCCAGGACCTGCTCAGCCCCACCAATCCGGTGCGCTTCATCATCACCAAGTCGGCACTGCAGGAAGGCTGGGACTGCCCGTTCGCCTACGTGCTGTGCTCGCTTGCGCCAGTGAGCAGCCAAGGGGCGCTTACCCAGCTGATCGGCCGCATCCTGCGCCAGCCCGATACGGAGAAAACCGGCATTGCGGCGCTCGACGAGTGCTACGTGCTGTGCCTGCACAGTTCGACCCGTGACGTGGTGGGGGCGATCAAGAACGGCCTGGAGCAGGACGGCATGGGCGATCTGGTCACGCAGGTGAAGGAAACGGGCGGCGGCAGCGCGAATGAGGCGACGCGCTTGCAGCGCCGCAAGGGAATGGAAAAGCTGCGCATCTTCCTGCCGGTGGTGCGCTGGGTGGACGACGGTGCGACGCGCGAGCTGGACTACGAGATGGACCTGCTGGCCCGCACCGAGCCTCTGGACATCGACATGCGGCCGCTGGCCGAGCGCTTGGCCAAGGGAGGCGATGAAGCGGCATCCCAAATCCTGCGCATCGGCTTGAGCGGTGATCGCGAACTGCTGCGCGTGGAGGACCGCGACACCGTGCGGGAGATTCCGGGGTTCGACACCGCGCACGTCTGCCGATCCATCAGCGACCTGATTCCGAACGCGTGGCAGGCCTGGGCGCTGGTGGATCGGCTGTTGCAGGAACTGCAGGCTGCAGGCGTAGATGTCGAAGTGATCGGCCAGCGCACCAGCCTGATCGTCGATCAGCTGCGCCTGTATCTGGCCGAGCAGCTCGACCGCATGGCGGAAGACGTCTTCCGCAAGGACATTGCGGCCGGCCGCGTGCAGTTCAGCCTGCACACCGACGGGCGCAATTACGAAGTGCCGCGCGAGTTCGATGCCATGCTGGACAAACCCGTGCGCCTGCTGACGCGGGACGCGGACAATGTGCCGGTCGAAAAGAGCCTGTTCATACCGGCCACCGAAGACGGAATGAACCGCCTGGAACGCAACGTCGCCTGCTACCTCGACGGCAAAGCCGCCACCCGCTGGTGGTTCCGCAACGTGGCGCGCAGCCAGTACGGCCTGCAGGGCTGGCGCAAGCACAAGATCTACCCCGACCTGGTGGTCGCCGTGCAGGGCGCATCCGGCAACCAGCGCCTGCTGGTGCTGGAAACCAAGGGCGAGCACCTCGACAACCCCGACAGCCGCTACAAGAGCGACCTGCTCGACCTCCTGACCGAGAACTACGCCGGCCAGGTCGTGGGTGACATGCAGCTCGACCTTGGCGATGCAACCAGCATCCAGTGTGAGCTGGTGTTCGAGAACGACTGGCAGGTGCGGGCGCCGGAGTGGGTGGATGGAGGTTGATGGAGGAGGCTGGCTGAGCCGTTCGCGCCGACGAAAGGGGTGTCGCGCCGTCGTGCCTCATAAGGCGAAGCGGTTGGATCGGTGGGAATCATCGATGATCTGGGTAGTGATGTCGGGTCGAACCCTCCGAGCCATACAGATGAAGGGCTGTAAGCGTAACGAACGAGAGACGTGGTTTGCCGCTTGCAACCAACTTTACGACTGCTCCTCGCAAGGAGGAGTGGAGGTTGCCACAAAGAAGCCGGAACCGTCCTTGGGCCTTGTTGCTTGATAGGGCTTTTTAATTGGTATATGTGTGCTGCAGAACTGAATTGCGGCAGGGCACTTGATTACCAATTTGTCATTCACTTCATCTGCAATAGTCCAAACGAAGCGAAACTCCGCCTCACTTGCAAAAGAGAGGTCTTTGCAAAAAAGCGGGTCGAATCCTAGTGCCTGGTGAATGTTTTTTCCGGCATCGGCCCTGAGCTTGTTCATCGCATCATTAAGATCTGCTTGTGATGGGTCCACTTCTGGCCTATCAATTGGGAAGGGTGGTTCCGGAAGAAGCTGACTATCCACCTTTCTATTTATTCGTCGTTCTGGACGATAGATGCATGGCCCGAGATGACCCTCTGCAAAGCCTGGCAGCCACCTTGCAATGGTGTCGGCGAATTGAATTGGGTCATTGATCAGAAAATATGCATCCGCCTCAAATTTGGTTGATAATTCAGTTGATTCGACCAGGCTTCCGCAGAGCATATAGCTATTGCTACCCGCCCGAATGTTCCCACTCATCGATGAGATGTTGTTTTCAAGGCTAAACCTCGCAACGCCTTCGTCGTTATCGCGGCGACTAGCATCTTCATGTACTCTGCAATTCTGAAAAGTCGTTAGAAGCAGTTCTCCGGTTTCGAAAAAGTGCTGAACCCATGCTTTATCCATATAGCGTACGACCTGTGGCACTTTGATACCCAATGGGCGAAGACCTGTGACGGAAATTATATTCATATTTTCACTTCCGTTTCATCATGAAGTATGCTTGTTCTGGATCAATCGCGATCCGTATGGACTTGACTGCAGTAGCTGATGGTATCGTAAACCTATGTTGCTACGAATCAGACCGAAAGCCCGCGCCCGGATCAGCGCCTTTGGCGCCAACGTCTATCCCTTGGAGGCGTTTGGGCTGCTGCTTGGAACGCACGGCATCGGCCTTGAGCCGGCGCTGGTGGTTGCTTCTCTGCCTGACGGCAAGACTAGGCGTTGGCGTGAGCCAGAAGGCGTAAAAGTACACTGACGGTACACCGCGCAGTTCTGCGCACCTTCGCCAAGCTGCTGATTCGTAACTTCTTTCGCCTTCACCAGCCTTCGCAAGACTTCGCTTGCATTTCAATAACTTATTGATTTCAAAGCGAACTTTTAATCCATTGGTCGATGGTTCGATCCCATCACGGCCCACCATTCCGCAGCGCCGCCCCGCTCTCTGGCACCGCCCTGCGGACCGAGCGAATGGGAGCTGTACGACCTGCGCGAAGATCCGCTGGAGCAGCGCAACGTCGCTGCCGAGCACCCGGAGAAGTTCGCGGAGATGCAGGCCGAATGGCAGGCCTACGCGCGCGGTCGGCTGCATCGAGGCCTCGGGCGACCGCGCGCTTGCGCACATGAGCGCCAAGGAGTTTTTCCCGCCGCTGCGGCAGGTCCGGCTGAGTCCGGTTCCAGCCGATGGCGGAATCACGCGTTGAAACACTGGCCGCCAATGGTGTCGGCCCGGCACCGTTATCCCGCATCGTCGATCCTGATGTTGCCCCACAGCAGCTTCCAGGCCAGAAACAGGCTGAGCGCCGCTCCCGCCGCAAGCAGGGCCTTGCCGACCTGCTGCTGGTCGGCAAGCAGATAGTTGGCGCACAGCCGCTGCGGCAGGGCCAGGTACAGCCAGCCGACCCGGAACGCGGTGGCGATTGCTTCGGCCAGGAACACGCCGCGCACCACGAATCCCATGCGCGGCCAGCTCAGCGCGAGCGGCAGTCCGATCAGCACGGGGACGGCGAGGAACTTCGCCGCCGCAACCATCGGCGCATCAATCGCCGCGTCCAGCGCGCGCGGGATCATCCAGACCAGGCCGGCCAGCGATGCCAGCAGGAAACCACAGATGCCGCCGGCATCCCAGCGCGCCACCGCCACCGCGACGCGCGGCGGCAGCGCGCCCGCCAGCAGCGATCCCGCCACGGCCAGCAGCGGAATCTGCGCCAGCATGTGCAGCGTCATGGTGGATTCGAGCGCGTGCCGCACCGGCGGCAGCGCGAGCAGGCCCCACAGCAGCAGGCCCGCCCACGCGCGCCGGTTTGTCGAGGTGGTCATCATGGTTGCAGCCGCGCACGCACGTAGCGTTCGGCTGCGGCGGCGTCGTTCCAGTCCAGGATCGCGACCAGTCGGCCGGCGGGATCCACCACGTTGATCGCCGCGTTGTGGACGTAGCCGTCGAGTCCGTCCGGGATCGCGATGACGCCGAACGAGCGCATCAGCGCATCGAGTTCGCCCGCCTTCGTCGGCCGCGCCGCGATCCAGCCGGGGCCCTGATTGCGCGAGCGGCGCTGGTAGTCGGCGAGCTGCGCGGGATCGTCGTGCGACGGGTCGAAGCTGATGCTCAGCAGCGCGACCCTGCCGTCCGCTATCGGTCCGGAAAGCCGCGTTTCGAGGCGCGCGAACTCGTTGCCCTGCACCGAACAGTACGTGAGGCATCGGGTGTAGATGAAGTCCACCAGCAGCCAGCGGCCGTGCAGGCTGGCCAGTTCGATGGTGTCGCCGCCGGCGGTCTGCAGCGAGGCCGCCGGCAGCGCGCGCGGGTGCTCGCTCACGGCGATCCGCCGTGCGCCTTCCACAGTGAATGCGCGAAATCCGTGGGTAACCGCGGCGAGCGTTGCGATCCCTGCGGCGACGATCAGAAGGCTAGCCAGCAGCGTCCGCAGCACCCGCACCGGATCCTCCCGCCGCCGGCTTGCGCAAGAGGCCCGCCGTGATCCGGATCGCGAAGTACAGCATCGCCAGCAGGACCAGGCTTCCGCCGATCGCGCCGGCCACATCGGAACCGAGCCAGGCATCCAGATGCACGTCCATGCGCCGGGCGACGCTGTCGAGGCCGCCGCGCAGGAAGGAGAACGCGAGAGTCAGCCCGCCGACCAGCAGCATGGCCAGGCCGATCAGGTTGTCCGCGGTCGAGTTCGGCGGCACCTGCTCATCGCTGCGCCGTCCCATGACGTGGAACATCAGCGCCAGGCACATCGGCAGCACGCCGATCAGCAGGTAGAAGTGGAAATGCCCCGGCACCCACTGGGTGTTGTGCATCACCAGGTTGTTGCGGATCGTGCCGTCGAGGATCGCCGGGACGATGCCGGCCGCCCAGCCGAACATCGCAAGGATCATGAGCCTGGAGGGCAGGTTCC
This sequence comes from Denitratimonas tolerans, assembly GCF_037203605.1. Lineage (NCBI taxonomy): Bacteria > Pseudomonadati > Pseudomonadota > Gammaproteobacteria > Lysobacterales > Lysobacteraceae > Denitratimonas > Denitratimonas tolerans. The sequence continues at coordinate 142,948 of NZ_JBBDHC010000002.1, read as the reverse complement.
AGCGGATGTTGGACTGGTAGAGGTTGGTGAGCGCGCCATAGACGGTCACCAGGAAAACCGGGAATCCCGCGCCCCAGGACACCACCTGGCCCATGATCGACAGCCAGCGCGGCTGGGCGAAGTCCATCAGCAGGTGGTGCGGGAAGACGACGATCACGAACACCGTGCTTACCGCCCACGACCACAGGAACGGACGCGAGATGGGATAGGGCTTCTGCGTGTAGCGCGGCAGCAGCGCGTAGACGACGATCACGCCCATGTAGATCGTGGCATTGATGTACATGTGCCCGAACCAGTAGATCAGGTTCTTGGCCAGCAGCGCGTCGAGCGTGACCTGCGGGAAGTAGATGTTGACCAGTCCCATCACCAGCACCACGGCACCGGCGATGATGCCGATCGAGTTGGCGATGATCACCATGGTGCTGGCCACCACGGTCTTGGGATGATCCGAATCGATGGTGCCGCCGAACAGCCACTGCAGGCCCAGCGCGCGCCCCAGGTTGCCGTGCACCTTGATGATGGCTGCGGCCGCGTCGAAGTAGAACAGCAGCGCGCCGACGCCGATGAACAGGTAGCCCAGCATGAACAGCGCCGCCGCGCCGGGCGTCCACAGGCCCATGCTGCTGGTGGGCAGCGGATACAGGAAGGTCCACAGCCCGCCGTAGTTGCCCAGGAAGATCGAGGCGATGATGCACAGCGCCCCGATCAGGAAAAGGACGTAATTGGCGACGAAGGCCCACAGGTGCAGGCGCACGTACTTGCGCAGGAAGTACCACATCACCCCCATCGTCACCATGCCCATGGTGCCGACCATGCCGGCACCGTGCATCGACAGCAGCTTGTAGAACCAGTCCGGCGGCACGCCGATCCAGCGCGCCTGCGCCATGCGCATGGTCACGCCGAAGGTCATCATCAGCACCAGCAGGATCGCCGCGCTGATCATGTACCAGTTGAACGCCACGCGTTCCCCGCCGCGCAGGCGCTCTTCTTCGGGATACAGGGTGAGTGATGCCATGGTCGACCCCCTTATTGGCCCGCGCTGCGCAGCGCTGTCACCTGTGCCGGCGTGACCGGGTCACCGTGGTTGCCCCAGGCGCTGCGCTCGTGGTTGACAACTGCGGCAATGTCCTCATCGCTGAGGATGTCCTTGAACGGCTGCATGGGCACCGGATAGGCGACTCCGCCGATGACCTTGCCCTGCAGCCCGTAAAGCACCGCGTGGATGTGTGCGGTCGGATCGGCGTCGTTGACTGCCGCGTTGTCGGCCAGCGGCGGGTAGATGCCCGGCAGGCCCTGGCCACTCGGCTGGTGGCAGGCCGCGCAGTGCGTGGCGTACACCTGTTCGCCGCTGGCGGCGACCGGCTCGCCTGCCGCCGCCTCCCCCGCGGCGGGGGCTTCACCTGCAGCCGGCTGCGCCGACGCGAGGCTGGCCACCACGTTGATCGTGGCCGTCATCGGGGCGTGCCCCAGTCCGCAATACTCCAGGCACATGACCGTGTACTTGCCCGGGGTGTCGAAGGTGTGCAGCAGCTTGTTGGTGTAGCCGGGCATCGCCTGGGTCTGGCTCACGATGCGGCCGTCCGGCGAGTACAGCGCGAACCCGTGGTTGACATCCGCGCTGGTGACGCGGAACTCCACGGCGCTGCCGGCCTCGACGGTCGATGGCGTGATCTGCCAGGACCACTGTCGCCCCACCACGTCGACGACCTGCTGGGCCGCGAGCGGTTTTTTCTGGTGTGGAATCGGATAGTGGCGCAGCGTCGCCCAGGTGCCGACAGTGAAGCCCACCAGCAGGATGCCGAAGAGCCATGCCTGCAGCCGCCGCGCATTGCGTGCGGACCTGCGTGCTGCCTCGTCGTCTGCAGGCTTGCCGGCCTGCAGAATGACCAAAAGGAATCCGAGTGCGACCAGCCCGATTCCCGTCAGGGCGATGATCCAGACAACCTCTTGCAGGGCCATGCGTCTCCCCTTGCATGACTGCGGCATACCCGCGGTTTTACTACTACCTCAGCAAAGCGCTGTCAACAAGGGAGCATCGAAACTGCCATGTCCGGACCAGCGTCACCGCAACGATACGACGTGGTCTGATCCGTACGGGCAGGTGTCGCAGGCTCAAGTTTTCCGCAGATTGAAACCGCCGCTTCGCAACGTGCCGCCACGCGTGCGCACGGTGGTTTGCCGGGTCGGATCCGATGGCGATTGCGCAGGTCGTCTCGCGCGTCCCGATGATTGCGCCGGTGCTCCGATCGTGCCAGTCTGTCGATTCCGTGACCGGAGGTGACCCGTGAGCAAAGACCCTGTTTCGATCAAGGAATTGGCCAAGGGCAACAAGGACTTCCGGCGTGAGGCCGTCACCGGCAAGCATTCGCAGATCGTGCTGATGTGCCTGGAACCCGGGGAGGCCATCGGGGAGGAGGTGCACGGCGGGAACGACCAGATCTTCGTGGTCGCCAAGGGCAGCGGCGAAGCGGTGGTCGCGGGAGCGTCCCAGTCGCTGGAAAAGGGCTCGATGCTGCTGGTGCCCGCGGGCACGCCCCACGACATCCGCAATACCGGCAGCAAGCGCCTGCGTCTGGTCACGATCTACTCGCCGCCGCACCACGCCCCCGGCACCGTGCACCGCACCCGCGAGGACGCGATGCGCGCGGAAGCGCACGAGCACTGACGGCGCGGCGCAACGGCCCGAAACTTCGCGCGGCGGCAGCGGCGCGCCGCAGTCGGACTGCGTCCGCTCCGCTGCGCGGACAGCTGCGTCGAGCCTGCGGGTTCGGTCCGGACAAGTCGGGTGCGAAAAGGGCGATCCCGCGGCGCTAGCGGGCAGCCGTGGCCCCGCTCATCGCGGGACCAGACCCTCGGTCACCGTTGCGCTCATCCTTGCAACGCAAGCGCCTTGCCAGGCACCGTGCGATCCAGTCCTTCAGGTTCAAATCGACCGCTTTCGGCGGACAGCGGCAGCGCCGCCCATGCGTGCAGCGTGTTCACCGCGGCGCGCGTGACCCGTGCCAAGTCGGCAGGGACGACCAGGATGATCGGGCGACCGGCCTGCCCCGTGGCCGACTGCACCAGCAGCGCGCCGGTGATGTTTCCGCCCAACAAAAAACCAGCCGCGAGGGCTGGTTCTTTGTATGTGGATGGTGGCCCGGGGCGGAATCGAACCACCGACACGCGGATTTTCAATCCGCTGCTCTACCAACTGAGCTACCGGGCCAGGTACTGAAGATGCGATGCAGGCGCGAGGCGGGCTGCAGCGAGCGCGCTATTAGATCGGCTCGCGGGGCAGACGTCAAGCTGGATCGGGCTCGGATGGTGCGGCCGATGCCGGATCGGGCGGTGTGCGTGGATCGGGCGCGGGCGGTTCGGTCTGTGGTGCGTTCCGGGACGGGTCGGACGAGGGGGATGCCGGATCGGCGCGGGTTGCCAGCCGCAGCACCAGCGCCTCGCCGCTGCCTTCCAGCACCAGGCGATCACCGGGCATGGGTTCGAGCAGGAGGCTGTCGCCGGCAGACAGGGCCAGCGTGCCCTGCGCACGCAGGCGCGCGTGGCCGGCCATGAGGTGGACCAGCCAGCGCACGCCCTGTTCGGGCAGGAACACCATGGGTCCGACCAGCGGCCGGTGCAGCAGGCGGGCATCCAGCCGCTGCGGATCCCACATCAGGTTGAACACCTGCACCGGGCCGGCGGGAAGGTGGCAGGCGACTACTTCGGCACCGTCGAATTCGTAGCGCTGATGCGGGGCTTCGAGGGTGACGCGACGCCCGTCGCTGAAGCCCAGGCGCAGGGCATCGCCCAGCAGCAGGACCTGGCTGCGGCGATAGCCGGGATAGGCGGAGAACAGGGTGTCCTGGCTGATTTCCGCGATCGAGGCGCGCCAGATGAAATCCTCCGCCTCCGGCACCCGCAGGATCTCGCGGGTCCAGCCCTGTCCGTTGCGCCAGCGTTCGCGGCGGTATTCGTTGGCAGGCAGCAGGTGCACGATGGCGGGCATGGTTGCGAGCGGGTGGTTGCAATGCGGCGAGGGTAGCGCGGTCGCGCGGGGCGGTGGAACAGGCGCACGGCGCGGCGCGGTAGAATTGCGCCTTTCCCCGATGGAGCCGGCCATGGATACCGCCCGCATTGATCGTTTCACCTCGCGCAAATGGGACGAGGACATCGTTCCCCAGTTGGTCGAGTACATCCGGATTCCGAACAAATCGCCGCTGTTCGATCCCGATTGGGTGGCGCACGGCTACATGGATCAGGCGGTGGACCTGATGGAGCGCTGGGCGCGCGCCCAGCCGATCCCGGGGATGCAGGTCGAGGTGGTGCGTCTGGCCGGGCGCACGCCGCTGATCTTCATCGACATTCCCGGCACCGATCCGGCAAGCGATGACTGCGTGCTGCTGTACGGGCATCTGGACAAGCAGCCGGAAATGACCGGCTGGGCCGAGGATCTCGGTCCGTGGAAGCCCGTGATCAAGGGCGACAAGCTCTACGGGCGCGGCGGTGCGGACGATGGCTATGCGATCTTCGGATCGCTGGCGGCGATCATGGCGCTGCAGGAGCAGGGCGCACCGCACTGCCGCTGCGTGGTGCTGATCGAGGCCTGCGAGGAATCGGGCAGCTACGACCTGCCGTTCTACGTCGATCATCTGGCCGAGCGCATCGGCAAGCCCTCGCTGGTGGTGTGCCTGGATTCGGGCTGCGGCAACTACGAGCAGCTGTGGTGCACCACCTCGCTGCGCGGCATGGCGGGCGGCAACCTGCGGGTGAACGTGCTGTCGGAAGGCGTGCACTCTGGCGATGCCTCGGGCATCGTGCCATCGAGCTTCCGCATTCTGCGCAGCCTGCTCGATCGGCTGGAGGATCAGGCCACCGGCACGATCCGCATCGACGATCTCTTCGTCGAAATCCCGGCCGAGCGCGTCGAGCAGGCGCAGCGCGTGGCCGAGGTGCTGGGCAGCGAGGTGTTCGACAAGTTTCCCTTCCTCGCGGGCATGACGCCGGTCGCCAGCGACCTGACCGAACTGGTGCTCAATCGCACCTGGCGTCCGGCGCTGGCGATCACCGGCGTCGACGGCCTGCCGCCGCTGGGCAGCGCCGGCAACGTGCTGCGCCCGACCACGGCGGTGAAGGTGTCGCTGCGCCTGCCGCCGACGCTGGACGGCGAAACCGCCGGGAAGATTCTCAGCGGGCTGCTGCTCGATTCTCCGCCTTACGGTGCCCAGGTCGAGTTCAGTCTGGAGAAGTCCTCGACCGGCTGGAACGCACCGGCGATGTCGCCCTGGCTGTCCACGGCGATCGCCGAGGCGTCGCAGGCCTTCTTCGGCAAGCCGGCGATGTACATGGGCGAGGGCGGCACGATTCCCTTCATGGGTATGCTGGGCGAAAAGTTCCCCGGCGCGCAGTTCATGATCACCGGCGTGCTGGGTCCGCACTCCAACGCTCATGGTCCCAACGAATTCCTGCACATTCCCACCGGCAAGCGCGTGACCAGCGCGGTGGCGCACGTGCTGGCGGCGCACCATGCGGCCAGCGGCCAGGGCCTGACCCGCGGTGCCGCCGCGGCTGCCGGCGACAGCCGCTTCGGCGATCATGCATCCTGCTGCTGAACCTTCGATCCACCGTACGCAAGGAGTCACACCATGATGAATCTTCTTGGCACCATCCTGATCGGCCTCGTCGCGGGCCTGATCGCGCGCGCGATCAAACCGGGCAATGACCCGATGGGCTGGATCATGACCATCCTTCTTGGCATCGGCGGCTCGCTTCTGGCCACCTGGGGCGGACAGGCGCTGGGTCTGTACCAGGCGGGGCAGGCGGCGGGATTCATCGGCGCGGTGGTGGGGGCCGTGATCCTGCTGGTGCTGTGGGGCGCACTGAGCAAGAAGCGCTGACCGGGCGGATTGCGCGGCGCGGGCGCAGGTCCGCTTGTGCCGGAAAGAGCATGAATACAAGCCGGCTGGGCATGGCGATGGCGGCAGTCTTGGCGCTGGCGGGATGCGGCACCGCGCCGGTTTCCGATGCTGCGGATGCCGCGTCGCACGAGGTGACGGAGGGCGGCGGATCGAGGCCGCTGGACGGGCAGTTCTGACACCTGTCCACTGCCGATCGCGGTCCGCTGGCGGCGCTGGCGCTGGCGCATGCGCGCACGGTGACGCTCGGCTTCGGCGAGGGCCGTGCCTTCGGCTACGCCGGCTGCAACCGCTACTTTTCCGGCTACACGCTCCGTGGCAACCGCCTCGACCTGGGCACTCCCGGCAGCACGAAGAGGTACTGCGAAGGCGAGGGCGGCGAGGTCGAGCGCGCCTTCCTGCCTCTGCTGGCGCACCCTTTCATCCTCCAGCGCGAAGGCGAGCACATGCGCCTCATCGCGTCGGATGGAACGCGGCTGGAGTTCGAGGCGGCAGCGATGGAATCGCGTTACCCGTAGCGCATCACGCGCCTGCCTGCGCGTGCGCGTGCGCCGGAGCGACCTCGTCGAAATAGCGATCGATCACCGTGGGGCGGTCGATGGCATAGCCTTGCGCGTAGTTGACGCCCAGGTCGGCCAGCCGCTGCAGGACCGCCTCGTTCTCGGTGCATTCGGCGATGGTCTGCTTGCGCATGACCCGGCCGATGTCCGTGATCGAGCGGATGATGGCGTAGGCCAGCGGCGAGTGTTCCACCTCGCGCACGAAGCTGCCGTCGATCTTGAAGAAGTCCACGTCGAGCGAGCGCAGGTAGCCGAACGAGCAGAATCCGGTGCCGAAGTCGTCCAGCGCGAAGCGGCAGCCGAGCGAACGCACCGCGGCGATGAAGTGCTGCGCGCGGGCCAGGTCGACCAGGGCGCTGGTTTCCGTCAGTTCGAAGCAAAGCTGATCCGGGCGCAGGGCGCTGGCGGCCAGGCGGGCGGCCAGATGGTCGAGAAAGTGCTCGTCCTGCAGCGAGCTGGCCGACAGGTTGATCGCACACAGCCGGACTCCGCGCGTATGCTCGGGATGCCGGTTGAACCAGTGCAGGGTCGTGTCGAGCACGTGCCGATCGAGCCGGGCCGCGAGGCCATAGCGTTCGGCGGCCGCGATGAACTGCCCCGGCAGGACCAGCTTCTGCCCCGGCTCGCGCAGTCGGATGAGCACCTCGAAGTGGCGCGGCCCATCGGCGGCCGCCTGCAGCGGCGAGATCGACTGGCAGTGCAGCTCGAAGTGGTCCACCTCGATGGCCTGCCCCAGGCGCAGCGCCCAGCGCATCGTGTCCGAGCTCGCCTGCACGATGTCGCGCTGCCCCGGTTCCACGCGCTGCACGCGATTGCCGCCCTGTTCCTTGGCCGCGAAGCAGGCCGTGTCGGCCAGTGCCAGCAGGCTGCCGAAATCAGTCTGTCCGCCGGTGACGGGAACCAGCCCCATGCTGATCGTGGGGGCGGCTACGTGGCCGCCGGTCTGGAACCGGTAGCCCGCCACCGCCTCGCACAGGCGCTGCGCCCGCGCCGTGGCGGCTTCCGGACCCACCTCATGCATGAGCACGGCGAACTCGTCGCCGCCGATCCGGGCCAGGTCGTCGCCCGGCGGAAGGTTGGCGCGCAGCACTCCGGTCACGGCGCAGATCAGGTCGTCGCCCACCGCGTGGCTGAAGGCGTCGTTGATCAGGCGGAAACGGTCAAGATCGATATAGGCCAGCGCCAGCGCCGGCAGCGGTCGCACCTGCAGCGCCCGTCGCACCTGGTATTCGAAGGCGCTGCGGTTGAGCGTGTCGGTCAGCGGGTCGGTTGTGGCGCGGCGCAGGAGCCGTGCAGACGCGATCCGGCTCTGGTGCATGCCCATCGCGAGGGTGACCGGAATGATCGCGATGACGCACAGGAAGGCCGCCAGGATGGTCGCCTCGATCGGCGTTGTCGGTGCGGGGCCGGCCAGGCCGAGCGTCACGGCGGTGGCGAGCAGCACCGCCACCACGGCGTTGGCGACGGCAGTCACGATCGGCGGCAGCCGCACCGCCGCCCAGGTCAGGGCCGCCAGCGGCAGGCCGACCATCGCCAGCGCGTGTGCTTCCAGCGCCCGGACGATCAGGATCCCGCCGAGGAGGATCAGGCAGGTAAGGAGGATCCACGCGTGCAGTTCGGTACGCGTCGCGTAGCGCAGGGACATGCGCGACAGCGGCCGACTGCGACGTTCGAACGCATGGTGCAGCAGCAGGAGCGTGGCGGGTGTCATGGTGACGATGCCGAACAGGTCGCCCATGGCCCAGCGCGCGGCATCGGCGAACACCGCGTCGGCGCTTGTCATGCCGCTGACCCGCAGGCCTGCCGTTGCCAGCGTCGCACTGCTGACTGCCGCAAATATCCCGCCGAGAATCATTGCGCTGCCGGACGCGATGTCGAAGCGCCTGACCGCATCGGGACGCAGCCGCCGCACCAGCAGGACGCCGCCCACGCATCCGGCCACGTTGGCGGCGATCGACCAGGGCACGAACGAAGCCGGCACCGGCGCGACCGTCAGGTGCACCAGCAGCACCGCGACGGCGGGCAGGGGCCACCAGCGCGGACCGAAGTACAGCAGCGCGCCGAAGGCGATGCCGGTGGGAGGCCAGATCAGGGTGACTTCGGTGGGGCCGGTGGCGAGCAGGGAAGTCCAGGCCAGCGCTACGTAGGCGCTGACCAGAATCGCTGCCGCCCCCAGTTGGCGCGCCCCGGCTCCCATGGGCGGAGTGTAGGCGCAAAACGGCGCCCGCGGGTGGCGCGGGAAACTGCTAGAGTTCGGCCGATTGGTGCGTGAACGATCCCGAATGAAAAAGTCCATCGAATGCCGCCGTTCGCCGATCCACGGCAACGGCGTCTTTGCGCTGCAGGCCATTGTCCGCGGCACCGTCCTGTGCCGCTATGGCGGCACCCTGATGACCCACGAGGAGGCCGACGAGCGCTATGGCGATGCGCTGGAGAGCGGCCACACCTTCCTCTTCACCCTCAACGACGAGTACATCGTCGATGGCGGCCGGCGTGGCACGATCGCGCGTTGGATCAACCACAGCTGCGCGCCCAACTGCGAGGCGCAGGTCGTCGAGCACCCCGATGATCGGCGGCGCGACCGCATCGAGATCCACGCCCTGCGCGACATTGCCGCCGGCGAGGAGCTGGCCTACGACTACGGCATCCGCCTGGAGGTGCCGCACACGGCGCGGATGAAGGCGCTGTGGCCCTGTCGCTGCGGCGCGCCGGCGTGCACCGGAACGATGCTGCGGCCGAAGAGGTAGGCGTCGGCCTCAGGTCGCGAGCGATACGGCCAGATCCTGCAGCGGCGCGACCAGCAGGATGCGCAGCAGCAGGATGCCGAGCATCGCCAGCATCGGTGAAAGGTCCAGCCCACCCGGTGCCGGCAACGCGCGGCGCAGCGGGCGCAGCACCGGTTCGGTGAGCTGCACCACCAGCGGTACCAGCGGATGGCGGCTGCCGTCACCGATCCAGCTCATCACCACCCGGATCAGGATCAGCCAGAAGTAGAGCATCAGCAGCAGGCCGATGGTTTCCGCCAGCCCCAGCAGCGCGACCGCGAGCGGTGCCGGTGACCGCCCGGCGAGCGCCAGGGTCAGCGCCGCCTTCACGCATCCGATCGCCAGGGTCACGAGTGCCGCGGCCAGATCGATGCGCCGCCATGGCTTGAGCCAGCGCCGCAGCGGCATGAGGACGGGGTTGGTGAAACGGTAGAGGCCCTGGCAGATCGGATTGTGGAAGTTGACCCCGGCCCACTGCACCAGGACGCGCAGCGCGAACAGCAGCGCCAGCACGCCGAATACGACCTCGATCAGCAGCAGGGCGGCCTGGCTGACGTAGGACACGGTCAGCGGCCCGCCTGCGCGGAAAGTTCGGCGCCGCGGTGCGCGGCGGCCTCGATTGCGCGCGCGACGATGCCGGAGAACCCGTCGCGCGCGAAGCTTTCCAGCGCCGCCTGGGTGGTGCCGCCGGGCGAAGTCACGCGCTGGCGCAGCGCGCCCGCGTCCTCGCCCGATTCGGTCAGCATTCGCCCTGCGCCCAGGCAGGTTTGCGCCGCCAGCACGCGCGCCGCTTCGGGCGGCAGTCCCAGGCGCTGCGCGGCGGCCTGCATGGCCTCGGCCAGCAGAAAGACATAGGCCGGGCCGCTGCCGGACAGCGCCGTCACCAGGTCCATGTGCGCTTCGCTGTCGAGCCAGACGCCCACCCCGACCGCGCCCAGAACCGTATCGGCCAGCGCGCGCTGGGCCGGAGTGACCCGGGCATTGGCAAAAAGACCCGTCGCGCCGGCACCGAGCAGGGCCGGCGTGTTCGGCATCGCCCGCACCACCGCCCGCCCGCCGCCCAGCCAGGCATCGAGCTGGGTCGTGGTGATGCCTGCGGCGATCGAGACGGCCACCGCCTGGGGCGGAAAGGCCGCGGCGAGGGATTCGCAGACTGGCTTCATCACCTGCGGCTTGACCGCAAGCATCACCAGCGCGGCATCGGGCAGCACCGCCGCCGCGTCGGGCGCGGTGCCGATGCCCCAGTCGGCGGCAAGGGCATCGCGCGCCTCCTGTGAAGGGTCGACCGCGACGATCCGCGCCGCCGGCGTGCCGCGCGCGATCAGGCCGCCGACCAGGCTGCGGCCCATGTTGCCGCCGCCGATGAACAGGATGAGGCCGTCGGATTCGGCGCGCGCAGAGGCTGGGTTCATGGGGTACGTCCACGGGGAATCGACGGGAGCATGGCAACAGCGCCCGGCCACCGCAAGCCGCGCAGGCTCAGCGTCCGAGCCGCCAGGCCAGCGGCAGCGCCAGCGCGGCGGCGAGGCCGTCGATCCAGCTTGCGTTGAAGCGCCACCAGGTCAGTGCCAGCGGCGGGTCGATGCGCCAGATCGCCTCGTGCGGCAGCGCTCCGAACGCACGGCCGATGCTGATGGCGGCGATCACGAAGGCACTGGTTGCGAGCGTTGCCAGCGTGGTGCCCAGGGCCAGCGCCGCGCGGCCGCGGTCGGCGCGCAATCCGGCCAGGCGCAGCATCAGCGCGACATCGATCGCGGCCACCGGTGCCATCCATCCGCAGGGCGATTTCAGCACCAGCGCCACCGCGCTCCAGATGGCGCTCATGCCGGCAATGGCGAGCAGCGCCGTGGCGGCGGCAAGCAGGGCATATCGCACGTGGAAGCTCCGGACTCGGTGATGCGGACGGGGTGCAGTAGAATAGCGAGTTGTCCGACCGGCGTTGCCGCGACCTGATCCGCAGGACGCGGCAACCGGCCCAGGACCATCTTTTCAGCGAAATGGCCAACACATGTACAGCCGCAGCAGTGAGCCGGTGACGTTCGAACGCGATTGCCAGGCCGTAATGGTTCCCCAGGGCGACGAGGTCACCCTGCCGGCGGGTGCCGTCGGCTATATCACCCAGGCGCTTGGCGGCAGCTTCACCGTCTTCGTCGAAGGCAACCTGTTCCGCATCGCGGGGGAGGATGCGGATGCTCTCGGCAAGGAAAAACCCGAGCCGCTGCGCGTCCCGGAGGATGCCACCGACGCCGACATCGAGGCCCTTGCCTGGGAACAGATGCGCACCTGCTTCGACCCGGAAATCCCGGTCAACATCGTCGATCTGGGGCTGGTGTACGGCTGCGAGGTCATCCATGGCGACGACGGCACGCGCCGGATCGAGGTGAAGATCACCCTGACCGCGCCGGGCTGCGGCATGGGCGAAATCCTCGCCCAGGACGTGCGCGGCAAGCTGGAGATGATCCCTACCGTGGTCGAGGCCGACGTGGAAGTGGTGTTCGATCCACCGTGGAACCAGTCGCTGATGTCCGAAGCGGCGCGTCTGGAAACGGGCATGTGGTGAGTCTTCCCGCGGCGCGCCCGTCGTGCTGCGCGGCATCGGCGTGATGCCGCCCCGTCTGCCGCGGTCGCGCCCGCCGCGGCGTGCCCGGTTGGTTGCACGATTGGTTGCACGATCGGCGGACGTCCAGACTGACGCGGGGCGTCAGATTCCGCCCTCCGGCGGCGATTCTTCGCGCATTGATGCGATGCATCATGCGCCAGCCCCTGTTCGCATGGCGCGCACGGAACCGCATGGCCATGCGGTTTTGCGGGTCTGACTGAGAGCCGGCTCACGGTTTGGTTGACAGCGCATTTTTTCCGTTGCTAGGGTCCGCGGCGCGGTTTCCCGGGGAGTGGGGTGATCGCAGCCATTCGCAGATATCCACGGTTCGGCAAACGGCTCACGGTTGATCGAAGTGAGCGCGGAACCGCGGAAGCCGGGTCGCAGGAAGCGGCATGGGCGGATGGTCGAAACGGGGAGCCTGTCCGGTGGATGAAAGGGATGTCATTCCCGGCACCTTCATTTTCCAACCTTTGGGGATCACACGTGAATACATGCAACTTCCGCTCGCTGCGGGCCAATGCCGTGGCGCTCGCGCTGGCGTTGAGTCTGCCGGGTCTCGCGTTCGCGCAGGCCGATGTCACCTTCGCCGGTGCGCGCCTGCAGGCATCGGCCATCGACCAGGCCGAAACCTACGACCGCTTCATCATCAAGTTCCAGGACCAGGGCGCGCGCCAGACCGGTGCGCTGCGCGCCAGTGCCTTGAGCCTTGCGGGAAGCCGGCTCGGGGCCGAGGTGTCCAGCCTGCGCCAGCTGGCGGTGGGTGGCGAAGTGCTGATGGTGAATCGCAAGCTCAATGCCGGGGAAGCGCTGAAGTTCATGCAGGCGCTGGCCGAGCAGGGCGGCGTGGAGTACGTGGAAATCGATCGGCTCAACCAGCCGCTGTATGTCCCCAACGACACCCGCTACGGCGAGCAGTGGCACTACTTCGAAAGCGTGGGCGGACTGAACCTGCCGGCCGCGTGGGATCATTCCACCGGCAGCGGCGTCGTGGTCGCGGTGCTGGATACCGGCATCACCAACCACAGCGACCTCAACGCCAACGTGGTGGCCGGCTACGATTTCATTTCCACCGCTTCGGTCGCCGGTGACGGCAATGGCCGCGACTCCGACCCCTCCGACGTGGGTGACGCCTCCGGCGGCTATCCGTCGAGCTGGCACGGTACCCACGTGGCCGGCACCGTTGCTGCGGTCACCAACAACAACAAGGGCATCGCGGGCGTCGCCTTCAACGCCAAAATCCAGCCGGTGCGCGTGCTGGGCAAGGGCGGCGGCTACGATTCGGACATCTCCGATGCGATCATCTGGGCTTCGGGCGGCAGCGTCAGCGGCGTGCCCGCCAACGCCACCCCGGCCAAGGTCATCAATCTGAGCCTGGGCGGCAGCGGTTCCTGCGGCACCACCTCCCAGAATGCGATCAACAGCGCGGTGTCGCGCGGCGCGGTGCTGGTCATCGCGGCGGGCAATGACAACGTCAACGTGTCCGGTGCCTCGCCGGCCAACTGCAACAACGTGATCGCGGTGGCGGCCAACGACAAGGAAGGCAACCGCTCCTGGTATTCGAACTACGGCACGCTGATCGACGTGACCGCGCCGGGCGGCGAAACCTGCGTCCCGAACTCCACGCTCACCGGCTGCCAGACCGCCACCACCGCCAAGGGCATCCTTTCCACGCTCAACAGCGGTACCAACGGGCCGGTGGCCGAGACCTACGCCTTCTACGACGGTACCTCGATGGCCACCCCGCACGTCGCTGGCGTCGCCGCGCTGATGATCAGCGCCTCGCCCACCACGCTCACGCCGGCGCAGATCGAGAGCACCCTGAAGAGCACCGCGCGCGCCATGCCCGGCACCTGCTCGGGCGGCTGCGGTGCGGGCATCGTCGACGCCTACGCGGCGGTCATGGCGGTCAAGGGAAGCACCGCCAACGTGCCGCCGGTGGCGAACTTCACCAGCAGCGTGAACGGCCTGACGGTGACGTTTACCGATACCTCCACCGACAGCGACGGTTCCATCGCCTCGCGCAGCTGGAACTTCGGCGACGGCACCAGCTCTACCGCGGCCAATCCCAGCAAGACCTATGCCGCGGCGGGCACCTACACCGTGACCCTCACGGTCACCGACAACAAGGGTGCCACGCACAGCAAGAGCGCCTCGGTGACGGTCAGCGGCGGCGGCAGCCCCGGTGGCGGCGCGTTGACCAACGGCGTTCCGGTCACGGGCATCTCCGGCGCGACCAGCAGCACCCAGTACTGGAGCATCGCGGTGCCGTCGGGAGCCAGCAACCTGGTGGTCGAGACCTCGGGCGGTACCGGCGACATGGACCTCTACGTGCGCTTCGGTTCGCAGCCCACCACCTCTGCCTACGATTGCCGTCCGTACCGGGCCGGCAACGTCGAGACCTGCACCTTCGCCACGCCCGGCGTCGGCACCTACCACATCATGCTGCGCGGCTACAGCGCCTTCACCGGCGTCACGCTCAAGGCGAGCTACGCGACCACGGCACCCAACGTGCCGCCGGTGGCGAACTTCACCAGCAGCGTGAGCGGCCTGACGGTGAATTTCACCGACACCTCGACCGACAGCGACGGTTCCATCGCCTCGCGCAGCTGGAACTTCGGCGACGGCACCACGTCCACGGCGACCAATCCGAGCAAGACCTACGCGGCGGGTGGCACCTACACCGTGACCCTCACGGTCACCGACAACAAGGGCGCCACGCACAGCAAGAGCGCCTCGGTGACGGTCAGCGGCGGCGGTGCCAATGCCAACGGCGGCGCGCTGGCCAACAACGTGGCGGTGACGGGCATCTCGGGTGCGGCCAGCAGCACCAAGTACTGGACCATCGCGGTTCCGGCCGGGGCGAAGAACCTCAGCATCTCGATCTCGGGCGGCACCGGTGATGCGGACATGTACGTGCGCTTCGGTGCCCAGCCGACGACCTCGACCTACGACTGCCGCCCCTACAGGGCCGGCAACAGCGAGTCGTGTTCGGCGACCACGCCTTCGACCGGCACCTACTACATCATGCTGCGCGGCTACAAGGCCTACTCGGGCGTCACGCTGAAGGCGAGCTACACGCCGTAAGCGGCGGCCTGAGGCTGCATGAAGAAAGAAAAAGCCCCGGTTCGCCGGGGCTTTTTCATGGATCTGCGCGGGAGCGGGCCGTCGCGCGGTGCGGCGTCAGTCTGCGGCGGCCTCGAAGCGGTTGGCCGCCACGTTCTTGCGCACCCGGGCGGGATCCCAGATGCGCCCGTTCATGGCGATGTAGACGCCCGCCGGCAGGCACTGCACCGCGCCGACCGCGCAGCCGATGTTGAACTCGGCGTCCGAGCCGCGGAAGCGCGCCGGGTTGAGCGCGCCGGTCAGCACGATGGTCTTGCCGGGAATCGTCGCCAGCACCTTTGCCGTGGCCACCATGGTGTCGGTGCCGTGGGTGACCAGTACGCGCTCGGCCTCCTGCGCCGCGATGGTGGCGCGCAGCAGCTCGCGGTCGGCATCGGAGATGTGCAGGCTGTCCTTGCGCAGGATTGGAATCACGCTGAAGGAAAACGCCACGCCCAGCTCATTCAGGATGCGGCCGATCTGCGGCTCGCCGATCTGGTAGTCGGATTTGTCGTCGAAGTAGATCTTGTCGATCGTGCCGCCGGTGGTGACGATGCAGAGCCGGTCCATGGGGATTCACCGTGCGCGAAAATGTCGACCGCCAATCATACACCGCGACGGCGCGCGAACCGCTGCCGCAGGCCGCCCCAACTGGCCGCGACGACCAGCGCGACCGACAGCGCGACTTCGGTGAGTGCCGCCGCCCGCACCTCTGCATCGGCCCATGCTTCGGAGACGCCGTGGCTGAAGGTGAAGAGCGCGCCCAGGCCGCCCCAGAAGGCCGCACTGCGTCGGCGCAGCAGGAGCAGGACCAGCGCCGGCAGCATCGGCGCGGCGTGGATCGCGGCGGCGAGCCATGCGGGCACGCGCGCGGGAACGAACCACCACAGCTGCCAGAACAGCGCCAGCGCGAACAGCGCCACGATGCACGCCGCGGCCAGCGCGCGCCGGCTCACGGCGCCGGCCTGCATGCGCGATCCGGGCCGCGCCGGCGGAGGAGGGCGACACGCGCGGCGTGGGGAAGGGGGGCGTCGAGCATGGGCGGGCTGCCGGAAGGAAAACGCAAAGCCTAACGGCCCGGCCTGCGGAAGTCGCGCCCTGGGAGCCTGCGCGGCAGAAGACTGTCCGGTCTGCGAAGCCCCCTGTGCGGTCCATTTTTCCGCCGCTTCTTGACCTGTAGCGCTGCTACAGGCCTGCAAACCGTCAAAAACTGCCTGGAGCAAGTTTTTGACATCGCGCAGCGATGGCCCGAAGGGTTGCCGCCATGGACGGCGGCAACAAAAAACTGTCCTCGCACAGGATGCTTCTCGCCTCGAACGCTTCTACCGCGCAGGCTCCTGGCCGGAAGGTCATGCCGGCTCCCCCGGACCGGCCCGGCAGGGCTACGCTGCAACCGCCTCTTCCCGGTATCTTCCCGTCCATGGCCGGCTTGCCCAACCTCTTCGGATGGATCGACCCGCACCGCGAGCGGGTGCGATCGTTCCTGCGCTTCCTGGCGCGGCGCTTCATCGAGGACCGCTGCTTCGATTCCGCCGCCACGCTCGCCTACGCGACCCTGTTCGCCGCGGTGCCGCTGGCGGCGGTGGTGTTCGGCATCGTTTCGATGTTCCCCATCTACGAGAACTGGGTGGAAGACCTCACCCGCTTCATCTTCGCCAATTTCATGCCGACAGCGGCCGACAGCGTGGCGAGCTTTCTTGCCGAAGCGGCCGGCAATGCCCGCACGCTGTCGGCCGTGGGTGCGATCACGGTGCTGCTGACGGCGCTGTTGACGCTGTCGCGCATCGAGGACACCTTCAACCGCATCTGGCGCGTCAGCGCGCCGCGGCGGGCGCTCTCGCGCCTGCTGATCTATTGGGCCGCGATGACGCTCCTGCCGCTGCTGGCGGTGGCCAGCTTCGCGGTGTCGTCGTATCTGACCTCGCTGCCGCTGCTCGCCGACGAGGCGCAGCACGGGATCCTGCTGCGGGTGTTGCCGGTGGGACTGGAGCTGCTGACCTTCACCCTGGCCTATCGGCTGATTCCCAACCGCACCGTGGTATTCCGCCACACTCTCATCGCCGGCGCGCTGGCGACGCTGCTGTTCGAGCTGGCGAAGTGGGGCTTCGCGCTCTACCTCACCCGCGCCAACTACCAGGCGCTGTACGGCGCGATCGCGGTGGTCCCGATTTTCCTGATCTGGCTCTACGTTTCCTGGGTGGTGGTGCTGCTGGGCGCGTCGCTGGCGGCGTCGCTGTCGGCGTTTCGATACCAGCCGGCGCAGCAGCGCCTGCCGGCGGGATTCGAGCTGTACGGCCTGCTGCGCCTGCTGGGGCGCTTTTCGCAGGCACAGGGCACCGGCAGCAGCCTGCACACGGCGCACCTGCAGCAGCTTGAGCCGTCGATCAGCGACGATGTCCTCATGCACCTGCTGGCCGCGCTTTCCGAGGCGCGCGTGATCCAGCGGCTGGACGACGGCGGCTATGCGCTGGTGCGCGACCTCAATCACCTGCCGCTGGCCGAACTCTACGAAAGCGCCGCGCTGCGCATCCCGCTGACGCAGGCTCCCTTGCCTGACGGTGGCGACGCCAGCGGGCGGCGCGCGGCCGCCGAGCTGGAGGCGCTGCGCGCGCCGCTGCGCGAGCGGATGCGGCGCAGCGTGGCGCAGATTCTGAACGGATTGGAGGAATGACATGAAGGCGTGGTTTTTCGGGCTGGTCCTTGCGATATCCGGACTCGCGGCCGTGGGCGCGATCGCCAGCGAAGTGGCGCAGGATGGCGCGGTTCCCGAGCTTCGCATCGCCACCCTCGATGGCGACACTTTCGATCTGTCGCAGCAGCGCGATCGCTGGGTCGTGGTGAACTACTGGGCGACCTGGTGCAGTCCCTGCCTCAAGGAAATGCCGGATCTCGACGCTTTTGCCACTTCCCGTACCGACGTGACGGTGATCGGACTGGCCTACGAGGACATCGCGCCGGAGGAGATGCGCGCCTTTCTGGCCGAGCATCCCGTGAGCTATCCGATCGCGATCGTCGATGTGTTCGAGCCGCCGGCGGATTTTCCCGCGCCGCGCGGTTTGCCGATGACCTGGCTGATCGCGCCCGACGGGCGGGTGGCCAAGCGCTTCCTCGGGCCGGTGACCGGGCACGAGCTGGCCGAGGCCATCGCGGCCGACGCATCCGCCCGATGACGGCCGCGCGCTTCTTCGTGGAAGGCCGGGTGCAGGGCGTGTTCTATCGCGCCACCACCCGCGACAAGGCGCTGTCCCTGGGTCTTTGCGGCCATGCGCGCAATCTGGCCGATGGTCGGGTGGAAGTGCTGGCGGCCGGCCCCGAAGCCGCGCTCGATGCCCTGGAGGCATGGCTCTGGCAGGGGCCGGCGCTGGCGCGGGTCAGCGCGGTGCGGCGCGAAGCGGCGGGGCCGGATGCGGTGGGCGAGGGATTCGTGACGGGCTGACCGCTGGCGTCACGGCGCATCGGGCGGGAGCTGCGCGCGCAGCGCTTCCACTTCGGCACCCAATCCCAGCCGCGATGAAGCATCGATCAGGCGCTCGATGGCTTCGCGGGTGCGCGGATGGTTCGGTCCCTGGTTGGCTTGGAGCAGGACCAGCGCCGGTTCGAGCTTTTCATGCGCGGCGCGCGCGTCGCCTGCCGCAAGGTCGGCGGCGGCGGCGTTGGAAAGGAACACCGGCCAGTTCGGAAAATTGGGGCCGACGACGTCCGGTGCCAGCCGCAGGAGCTCGCCGAAGCCGGCGCGCGATTCGGCGATCCGGCCAGCCTTCAGCAGCAGCATGGCGCGCGCGTTGCGGGCTGCCAGGGTGTCCCGATTCGGCGTGCCGTGCTCCATTGCGATCACCTCGTCAGCCAGCGCCAGCGCGCGCTCCGACTGCCCGAGCTTGTCGAGCGTGGTGACGAGCATCACCCGGTCGATCAGCGCATCGCGCGTGTCGCCCTCGCCGCGCGCTATGCGGCTGTCAAGCGCGCGACGAAGCAGCGGCTCGGCTTCTGCGGGGCGATCGAGGGTGTTGTAGGCGGCCGCCAACTGGGTACCCGCGCCGAGCGTGAGCGGGTGATTGTCGCCGTAGCGCTCGCGGCGTCGGGCGTAGACCTCGGCGTACCACTGCGAGGCCTCTTCCAGACGCCCCTGGCGGTGCAGGGCCTGGCCCAGCACCTTGCGGGTGTAGAGCGTTTGCGGGTGATCAGGACCCAGGCGCGCGGTTTCCGAATCGAGCACTTGGCGGATCAGGGCTTCCGCCTCCGTGAATCCGTTGCTGTGCAGCAACGCATAGGCAAGGTTGTGGCGCAGCACGTCGGTGACCACGGCGGCATCGGGAAGCTGCGGCAGCAGGGGGGCGGCCAGCAGGGCGCGGTCGAGCGCGATGGCGGCTTCAACGCTGCCGGTTTCTTCCAGCGCCTCGGCCCGAACCAGGCGCACGCGCAGCGCCAGGTGGCGTGCCCACTCCGCGTCGATGTGCGCCAGCGCTTCTTCCAGCGCCAGCGCTTGGTCGATCGCGTCGGATGGCTCGCCGCTGCGGGCGAAGTCCTGTACGCGAGCGAAGCGCGCTTCGGCCGATTCCGGGCTGTCCGGCCCGAATCCGCGATCCAGCAAGTCCTGCGCGCGATCGAAAAATCCCTGCGCGGTGGCGCTTTCGCCCAGAGCACTCCAGGTGCGACCGAGCAGGAGTGCAACCTGGCCGGCCGTGCGCGGCGGCGTACCGGGAGCGTCCAGCGTCTGCGCGGCACCGCTCAGAACCTGGCGCAGCGGCATGTCGGGCGAACCTTCCAGCTCCGGGTCCGCCTGGGTCAGCATCTGCTCGACGAACTGGTTGACCGCGGACAGTTCTGCGGTGCGTGCCTGGGCTTCGGCCAGCGCCGCACGGGCATGCCGGGCCGCCAGCGTGCTCACCAGGGTGGCGGTTGCCAGCGCCACGAACACGATGCCGGCGGCGACGGTGAGCACGCGGTGACGGCGCACGAAACGACTTGCGCGGTAAGCGAGAGTCGGGGCGCGCGCCAGCACCGGACGGTGGCCGAGGATGCGCTGCAGGTCATCCGCAAGCCCGCCGGCGCTTGCATAGCGCCGGGATGGCTCGCTGGCCAGCGCCTTCATCACCACCTTGTCCAGATCGCCGCGCGCCTGCGGAGCCAACCGGCGCAGGCGCGCGGGCTCTTCGCGACGGACGATGTCGATAGCCTCGAACAGGGTGGAGGTGCTCAGGCGCGGATGCGGCAGGCTGCCGCCGATCAGCTCGTAGGCGATCACGCCCAGCGCGTAGACGTCGCTGCGTGCGTCGACCCGGGTATTGTGTCCGGCGAGTTGCTCCGGGCTCATGTAGGGCACCGTGCCCAGCACCTGTCCGGCCTGGGTCATCTCCTCGTCGGCGTCGCGCAGCCGCGCCACGCCGAAGTCGAGGACCTTCGGCTGTCCGCCGACGTCCACCATGATGTTGCCGGGCTTGAGATCGCGGTGCACCACGCCGCGTGCGTGCGCATGCTCGACGGCGCGGCAGATCGCGATCAGGAGACGCACGCGGGCGGTGAGGTCGGGGCGGGTGCGCTCGGCCCAGGCGCGCAGGTCCTGGCCGCGGATCAACTCCAGCGCGAGCCAGGGCATCGGGATGCCGGCGATGATGTCCTGGCCGGCAGCATAGAGCCGCGCGATTCCCGGGTGTTCGAGCTGGGCAAGAAGTTCGATCTCGCGCCGGAAGCGCGCCAGCGCGTTGCCGGACAGCCCGCGCACCACCTTGAGCGCTACTTCGCGCGGCGGGTGGTTCTCGCGGGCCAGGTAGACCCGGCCCATGCCGCCTTCGCCAAGCAAGCCGATGATTCTGTAGGGGCCGACCTGCGCGGGAAGCAGCGCCGATTCCGCGTCATTCTCCAGCTTCAGCGTCGCGTCCTGCACGTGCGTACTCCCGATGCGATGCCGCATCCTGCCACAGGTGTCGCCACGCGCGGCCGGGCGCATCGACCGCGCCTTCGCGGTTGGCTGGATGCGAGGCGGCGGGGTGATGAAATCGGCGTCCGGCAGACAGGGGGCCTTACTGACTTGAGGCTGCACGGCGGCTCGTCGTGGCCTGGAACGCGTGAAGGCAGGACTATAATCACCGCCTTCCTCATCGACCTGCGCGCCCGGCCGGGCGTCTTTCCCCATGTCCGACGTTTCCCTGCAGGCGCGCCGCCGGCGCACCTTCGCCATCATTTCCCACCCCGACGCGGGCAAGACCACGCTGACCGAGAAGCTGCTGCTGTTCGGCGGCGCGATCCAGATGGCCGGTTCGGTCAAGGGCCGCAAGGCCGCGCGCCACGCCACGTCCGACTGGATGGCGCTGGAGCAGGAGCGCGGCATCTCGGTCACCAGTTCGGTGATGCAGTTCCCCTACGGAGACTGCATCGTGAATCTGCTCGACACCCCCGGCCACGCCGACTTCGGCGAGGACACCTACCGCGTGCTGACCGCGGTGGATTCGGCGCTGATGGTGATCGACGTGGCCAAGGGCGTGGAGGAGCGCACCATCAAGCTGATGGAGGTCTGCCGGCTGCGCGACACGCCGATCATGACCTTCATCAACAAGCTCGACCGCGAGGGCCGCGAGCCGATCGAGCTGCTCGACGAGGTGGAAAGCGTGCTGGGCATCCAGTGCGCGCCGGTGACCTGGCCGATCGGCATGGGCAAGCGCCTCAAGGGCGTGGTGCACCTGATCACCGGGGAGGTCCACCTGTACGAGCCGGGGCGCAACTTCACCCGGCAGGATTCGACCATTTTCCCGTCGCTCGACGCGCCCGGGCTGGCCGAGCGCATCGGCGAATCCATGCTGGCCGATCTTCGCGACGAACTGGAACTGGTGCAGGGTGCCAGCCATCCGTTCGATCTGGACGAGTACCTCGCCGGACGCCAGACGCCGGTGTTCTTCGGCTCTGGAATCAACAACTTCGGCGTGCAGCTCCTGCTGGACTTCTTCATCGAGCACGCGCCGGCACCGCAGCCGCGCGCCACCACCACCCGGATCGTCGATCCGGCGGAGCCGCGGCTCACCGGTTTCGTCTTCAAGATCCAGGCCAACATGGACCCCAAGCACCGCGACCGGGTGGCCTTCATGCGGGTGTGCTCGGGGCGTTTCGAGCCCGGCATCAAGACCCTGCACGTGCGCAGCGGCAAGGAAATGAAGCTCGCCAACGCGCTGACCTTCCTGGCCTCGGATCGGGAGCTGGCCGTCGAAGCCTGGCCGGGCGATGTGATCGGCATCCACAACCACGGCACCATCGCCATCGGCGACAGCTTCAGCGAAGGCGAGCCGCTGACCTTCACCGGCATCCCCAACTTCGCCCCCGAACTGTTTCGCCGCGCGCGCCTGAAGGATCCGCTCAAGCTCAAGCAGCTGCAGAAGGGGCTGACGCAGCTCTCGGAGGAGGGGGCCACGCAGTTTTTCCGCCCGCTGATGAGCAACGACCTGATCCTGGGCGCGGTCGGCACCCTGCAGTTCGACGTGGCGGCCTATCGGCTCAAGGACGAGTACGGCGTGGAGGCGGTGTTCGAGCCGGTCTCCGTGGCGACCGCGCGCTGGGTCTACTGCCAGGACGCGAAGAAGCTGGAGGAGTTCCGCGAGAAGAACGCGATGAACCTCGCGCTGGACGCCGCCGACCAGCTCGTCTATCTGGCACCGACGCGGGTCAACCTGCAGCTGGCGCAGGAGCGCGCGCCCGCGGTGGCGTTCCGCGCCACGCGCGAGACGGCTTACGCTGCGCCATCGGCAGCAGGCTGATGCCGGGGCGTCGGCTCAGCCGGTGATGTAGCGCTGCAACTGGTCCAGCTCGTGCTGTTGCTGCTCGATCACTGCGGCGAGCAGGTCGCCGATGGAGATGACGCCCTGCACCCGGCCGTTCTCGACCACCGGCAGGTGGCGGATGCGGTTTCGGGTCACGGTCTGCATGCACGTCTGCGCATCGTCGTCGGGCGATACCGTGATCAGCTTGCTGGTCATGATGTCGCGTACCGGCGTTTGCTTCGAGGACAGGCCGGCCAGCACGATCTTGCGCGCGTAGTCGCGCTCGGAAAGGATGCCGACCAGCGCTTCACCCTGCATGACCAGCACCGCGCCGACGCCCTTCTCGGCCATCAGGCGGATGGCGTCGATCACCGGGACGTCGGGTGAGATGGAGTGGATGTCCGGAGACTTGGACTCCAGAAGTTGCCGCACAGTACGCATGGACCGCCCTCCCGCTGTTGGGTCCGGGCCCGCGCGGGCCCGGCGCACCGGGGCCGAGGATACCCCATCCGAGCGGGCCTGGGACGGGTGAGGTTGCCGATCGCATCCGGTAAACTGCGCCGCTTTCGCGGGTATTTGACTCAGGTCAAGCGCGCCGCCCCTGCCACGGCACACCATGCCCCGTCCCTGCATCGAGGCCGAACATGTCTTCGACAACGCTCAATGAAACCTACAACGACAAGGTGGTGCGCCAGTTCGCGGCTGCAACCGTGATCTGGGGCATCGTCGGGATGCTGGTGGGGGTCATCATCGCTGCCCAGCTCTACTGGCCCGAGATGACCGACGGCATCGCCTGGCTCGGCTACGGCCGTCTGCGCCCGCTGCACACCAACGGCATGATCTTCGCCTTCGGCGGCTCGGTGCTGTTCGCCACCTCGCTGTACGTGGTGCAGCGCACCTGCCACGTGCGCCTGATTTCCGACCGGCTCGCCAGCTTCGTGTTCTGGGGCTGGCAGGCCGCAATGGTCGGCGCGGCCATCACCCTGCCACTGGGCATCACCCAGAGCAAGGAGTACGCCGAGCTGGAGTGGCCGCTGGACATCCTCGTCACGGTGGTCTGGGTGGCCTACGGCTGGCTGTTCTTCGGCACCATCGTCAAGCGCCGGGTCAAGCACATCTACGTGGCCAACTGGTTCTACGGTGCCTACGTGATCGCCGTGGCGCTGCTGCACATCGTCAACAACCTGGTGATGCCGGCCGGGCTGTGGAAGTCCTATCCGGTCTACAGCGGCGCGGTCGACGCCATGGCGCAGTGGTGGTACGGCCACAACGGCGTGGCCTTCCTGCTGACCGTGGGATATCTGGCGATGATGTATTACTTCGTGCCCAAGCAGGTGCAGCGGCCGATCTATTCCTATCGCCTTTCCATCGTGCACTTCTGGGCGCTGATCTCGATCTACATGTGGGCTGGCCCGCATCACCTGCTGTACACCTCGTTGCCCGACTGGGTGCAGTCGGTGGGCATGGTGTTCTCGCTGATCCTGCTGGCACCCTCGTGGGGCGGTGCGATGAACGGCATCCTCACGCTCTCGGGGGTCTGGTACAAGCTGCGCACCGATCCGATCCTGAAGTTCCTGATCGTGTCGCTGAGCTTCTACATGATCGCCACCTTCGAAGGCCCGATGCTTTCGATCAAGACGGTCAACTCGCTCTCCCACTACACCGACTGGACCGTGGGCCACGTGCACGCCGGCACCCTGGGCTGGGTGGCGATGATCTCGATCGGCTCGCTCTACGCGCTGTATCCGCGCGTGCTGGGCCTGCAGCAGATGTATTCGGTCAAGTGGATCGACGCACACTTCTGGCTGCATACCATCGGCGTGGTGTTCTACATCGCCTCGATGTGGATCGCCGGCGTCATGCAGGGCCTGATGTGGCGCGCCACCGGCGACGACGGCACCCTGACCTACACCTTCGTCGAATCGGTCGCGGCCACCTATCCCTACTACCTGTTCCGCTTCCTGGGCGGGGTGATGGTGCTCAGCGGCATGCTGCTGATGGCGTGGAACGTCATCAGGACCTACGGCATGACCGACAGGATCGTGCCGGTGGCGGTTCCGGCCCCGGCGCACGGTTGAGGAGACGATCATGAGTCAGGAAAAAGTCACCGGACACGGCAAGATCGAGCGCAACGTGGGCCTGATGGCGGTGCTGATCGCCGCCGCCATCTCCCTGGGCGGGCTGGCGGAAATCATCCCGCTCATGTTCCAGGCCGAAGCCGTGGAGCCGGCACCGGGCGTCAAGCCCTATCCGCCGCTGGAGCTGGCCGGGCGCGACGTCTATGTGCGCGAAGGCTGCTACAACTGCCACTCGCAGATGGTGCGCACCCTGCGCTTCGAAACCGAGCGCTACGGCCACTATTCGCTGGCCGGTGAATCGGTCTACGACCGCCCGTTCCAGTGGGGCTCCAAGCGCACCGGGCCGGATCTGGCGCGCGTCGGCGGGCGCTACTCGGACGACTGGCACATCGTGCACCTGATGAACCCGCGCGACGTGGTGCCGCAGTCCAACATGCCGTCCTATCCGTGGCTGGCCGAGCGCACGATCCGCGCCGACGAGGTGGTCCGGAAGATCACCGCCCTGCGCAAGCTTGGCGACCCGTATTCGGACGAAGACCTCGCGGGCGTCGCCACCGCGGTCGAGGGCAAGACCGAGCTCGACGCGCTGGTCGCCTATCTGCAGGGTCTGGGACGGCATGCGCCGCGCCCCGGCGTCGATGCGGCCGCCGGAGCCGCGCCATGAGCAGCGGCACCGTGACCGGAATCGTCACCGTGGTGCTGCTGGTGCTGTTCCTCTACGGCTGCTTCTGGGCCTGGAGTTCACGGCGCAACGCGGATTTTGAGGAGGCGGCGCACCTGCCGCTGGAAGACGAGATCGTGAAGGGAGAAGGCCCATGAGCGCCGGCTGGTCGCTGTATGTCATCGCGCTGATCGTCCTGAACGTCGGCGGCTGCGTCTGGCTGCTGTGGCGCACCTCGTCGCTGCGGCCCGGCGATCCGGCTCCGGACGAGACCGGGCACGTCTGGGACGGCGATATCACCGAATACAACAAACCGTTGCCACGCTGGTGGATCAACCTGTTCTACATCACCATCGTGTTTTCCATCGGCTATCTGGTCCTGTACCCGGGCTTCGGCTCGTTCGTGGGCACTCTCGGCTGGACCTCGGTGGGTGAACACGACGCCGATGCCGCCAAGGCGCGCGCGGTGCTGGATGCCACGTTCGCGCGCTACGAGGGCCTGCCGATCGACGAGATCGCCAGGGATCCCGAGGCGATTCCGCTGGGCCGCAAGATATTCGCCAACACCTGTGCCACCTGCCACGGCTCGGACGCCAAGGGGGCGCGCGGCTTTCCGAACCTGACCGATGACGACTGGCAATGGGGCGGCTCGCCCGACGACATCCTCACCACGGTGCGACATGGCCGCCAGGCGGTGATGCCGCCGTTCGGCGACGTGGTGGGCGGCGAGAAAGGTGCCGGCGAGGTGGCGGTTTACGTGCAGTCGCTCTCCGGCCAGCGCGTGGACGCCGCCATGGCGGCGGCCGGCAAGCCGAAGTTCGACATGGTCTGCGTCGCCTGCCACGGCGCGGACGGCGGCGGCAATCCGCTGCTCGGTGCCCCCAACCTCAGCGACGACATCTGGCTCTACGGCGGCGACTTCGGCACGATCCGCGATGCGGTGCTGAAGGGCCACAACGGCGCCATGCCGGCGCACGAGCCGATCATCGGCGAGACCCGCGCGCGCGTGGTCGCGGCATGGGTCTGGGCCCAGTCGCACGGCGGCGGGGCGCAGTGATGTCAGGCACCGAGCCGGTCCAGCCCAACTATCCCTGCGCGCTGCCACTGGTGCAGCGCGTGGGAGCCATCGCCTGGCCGAGCTTCTTTTCGGCCTGCGTGATGACGATGGTGTTCTTTGCCTTCGTCGATCCGCTGGCGCTGCGTGACATGACCTTTCCGGAACTCGACATTCCGCGCGAGTTTGGCTATTCGGTCGGGTTCTTCATGTTCTGGATCGCGACCGCCAGTTCGAGCCTGTTCACCTGGCTGCTGCTGCACCCGCGCATCCGCTTCAACCGACCCTTGCCAAGATCGTAAAGGAGCAGGGCCGCGATCTTGTCGGCCCCCGCAGTGAAAAAGGAAATCCCTGTCAGCGTAGATACCGCGCTCTACGTCGCCGAGCCCAAGATCCAGTCGCGCGAGATCGACGGGCGCTACCAGCGCCTTCGCAAGCTCGCCACGATCGTGCTGTTGGGCATGTTCTACGTATTCCCATGGTTGACCTGGGACGGCCACCAGGCGGTGCTGTTCGATCTGCCGGCGCGACGCTTCTACGTATTCGGTTTGGCGTTCTGGCCGCAGGACTTCATCTTCCTCGCCGTGCTGCTGATCATCGCCGGGATGAGCCTGTTCTTCTTCACCGCGCTGGCCGGGCGGCTGTGGTGCGGCTTCGCCTGCCCGCAGACGGTGTGGACGGAAGTGTTCATCGGGATGGAGCAGCTGTTCGAGGGCGACCGCAGCGCGCGCCTGCGCCTGGACAAGTCGCCCTGGACGCGCGAGAAGATCCTCAAGCGCGGCAGCCGCCACGCGGCCTGGATCGTGTTCGCGCTGTGGACCGGCTTCACCTTTGTCGGCTTCTTTACCCCGATCAAGGAACTGGCGCTGCGCACCTGGCCGTTCGCCTGGACCGGCTGGGAAATCTTCTGGGTGCTGTTCTATTCCATCGCCACCTGGGGCAATGCGGGCGTGCTGCGCGAGCAGGTCTGCAAGTACATGTGCCCCTACGCACGCTTCCAGAGCGCGATGTTCGACCGCAACACGCTCATCATCAGCTACGACGCCGCGCGCGGCGAGCCGCGCGGGCCGCGCAAGCGCGGAACGCTGGATTCGGCAGAAGCGCGCGGGCGCTCGCCGCTGAGCCTCGAGCAAGCCGACTCGGCGCTGCTGTACGCGGCCCGGCATCAGAGCGCCGCCTCGCGCGCGGTCGACGCGCGCGTGACCACCGGCCTGGTCGATGACTGGGGCAACAGCGATGAGCTGGGCCGGGCGCTGTACGAAAAGGCCAGCCTCGACAAGACGCTGCTGGGCGACTGCATCGACTGCTCGCTGTGCGTGCAGGTCTGCCCGGTCGGCATCGACATCCGCAACGGGCTGCAGTACGAATGCATCGCCTGCGGGGCGTGCGTGGATGCCTGCAACGAAGTGATGGACAAGACCGGCTACCCGCGCGGCCTGATCCGCTTCACCACCCAGAACGCGCTCGAAGGCAAGCCCACCCGCATCCTGCGCCCGCGCATCTGGGTGTACGGCCTGCTGCTGCTCATGCTCCTGGTCGGCTGGGGCGTGGGCGTGACCTCGCGTTCGCCGGTCACGGTCGAAGTGCTGCGCGACCGCAATGCGCTGTATCGCGAGACCGCGCAGGGCACGATCGAAAACGGCTACGGGGTCAAGCTGATCAACAAGACCGAGCGTGCCGCGACCTATCGGGTGAGCGTGGAAAGCGACGCGGGCGTGAGCCTGGCGGATGCGCCGCGGGTGGTCGAGATTCCGGCGCAGGAAGTCGTCAACCTGCCGGTGACGCTGAGCGCCCCGCTGGGCGCGGTGCGCGGTCGCACCACGGTCGAGTTCGTGATCGAGGGCGAGTCGCAGGGCAAGCCGATCCGGATCAGCGAAGAAGCGGCTTTCTTCGGCCCGGCGAGGTGAGCGCCGTGACCGACTCCGCACGCACCGCGTCACCCTGGTATCGCGAACCCATGATGTGGCTGGTGGCGGGCATTCCCGCCGTGATGGTCACAGCCAGCCTGGTGCTGGTGGCCATCTCCGTGCACGTGGGCGCGGACGAGGCGCTGCCCGTCGACGTCAGGCGCACCGCGCAGATCCAGGTGGAAGACCTGCGCGCCGATCGCGCCGCCATTGCCTTGGGCATGCGCGGCACGCTGTCCATCGATCCGGCGACCGGGGCGGTCGACGTCGGCATCGATCCGCTGCCGGAATCCGCGGTACGGTTGCGGCTGGCGCTGATCCACCCCAGCCGGGCGGCGCAGGATCGCCATCTGACGCTCACCCGCAGCGGCGAGCGCTTCCTCGGGCGCGTGCCGCTGCCGCTGCCGGCGGTTTGGACGGTGCTGGTGTCGGCCGATGACGGTGCCTGGCGGATCGCCGGGCGCTTCGAGGCCGGACGCGCCGCGATCGCGCTGGCACCGCAGTTCTCGGAGGGGCATTGACTGCCTGCGTGATGGAAGTCGGCCAAACCCGCAGCGTGGAAGCGGGCTGCTTCCACTGCGGCGAACCCCTGGGTGCCGAGGCCATCGCCTCGTGGATCGCCGATGCCGAGCACGACTTCTGTTGCCGCGGCTGCGCCGGCGCGGCCGAATGGATCGCCACCGCCGGTCTGGCCGATTACTACCGCCTGCGCCAGGCGCAGGGCGCGCGGGTCGATGACAGCGACGCCGACCTTTCGCTGTGGGATCGCCCCGAGGTGCAGGCCGAACACGTGCGCAGCGTGTCGGAGGGCAGCCAGATCACGGTGCTGACCGATGGCATGCGCTGCGCCGCCTGTGCCTGGCTGATCGATCGCGCCCTGCGCCGCCGCGCCGGCGTGCGCGAGGTCGTTGCCAATGCGGTGACCGGGCGCATCCGCATCACCTGGGATGCCTCGGCCATGCGCCTGTCGCAGGTGCTTGACGACCTGTCGGCGCTCGGCTACCGCGCCCATCTTTCGCCCGGACAGGCGCGCGAAGATGCGCGCCGGCGCGAGCGCCGCAGCGCGATCCTGCGCCTGGGCGTGGCCGGCCTGGGAGCGATGCAGGCGATGATGTTCGCCGAGGCGCTGTACCTGGACACCGCGCGGGAAATGTCGATCCCGCTGCGCGACTTCCTGCGCTGGGTCACCTTCCTGCTGGCCACGCCGGTGGTGTTCTATTCGGGCTGGCCCTTCATCGCCGGGATGTGGAACGAGCTGCGGCTGCGCCGCTTCGGCATGGATACGCTGGTGGCCACCTCGGTGCTGCTGGCCTATTTCGCCAGCCTGTTCGAGACCCTGCGCGGCGGCACGCACGTATGGTTCGATGCCGCAGTGATGTTCGTGCTTTTCCTCCTGATCGCGCGCCAGATCGAAGCGGCGGCGCGCGCGCGCGCCACCGATCACGTCGATACGCTGGCGCGCGCGCGGCCGGCGTTCGCGTGGCGTGAGGACGGCGATGGCTGCGCTGCGCAGGTTCCCGTCGCCACGCTGTCGCCGGGCGATGTGGTGCGGGTGCCGCCGGGCGAAGCCGTGCCTGCCGATGGCCTCGCGCTGGCCGCGGCCGCGGTGGACGAATCGCTCCTGACCGGGGAAGCCGAGCCGGTGTCGCGCGCTGAAGGCGAGGAGTTGCGCGCCGGAAGCATCGTGGTCGGCAGCGTGGCGCGCCTGCGCGTGACGCGCACCGGGCAGGACACCTGGCTTTCGCAACTTTCCCGCCTGATCGAGCGCGCCCAGAATGAGCGCCCCGCCGCGGCGCGGCTGGCGGACGCGGTGGCCACGCGCTTCGTGCTGGCGCTGTTCGCCGCCGCCGCACTCACCTGCCTGTGGTGGCTGAAGCACGATCCTTCGCGCGCCTTCGAGGTTACGCTTGCGGTGCTGGTGGTGGCCTGCCCCTGCGCGCTGTCACTGGCCATTCCCACCGCCATCGCCAGCGCCCACACCGCGCTGGCGCGGATCGGTGTGCTGGCGATGCGTCCGGACGCGCTCGACGTCTTGGCGCGCGTGGACACCGTGGTGTTCGACAAGACCGGCA
This sequence comes from Denitratimonas tolerans, assembly GCF_037203605.1. Taxonomy (NCBI): domain Bacteria; kingdom Pseudomonadati; phylum Pseudomonadota; class Gammaproteobacteria; order Lysobacterales; family Lysobacteraceae; genus Denitratimonas; species Denitratimonas tolerans. Next base: position 112,514 of record NZ_JBBDHC010000002.1, on the reverse strand, counting down.
CCCTGAGTCTGGGTGAGCCGAGCCTGCGCGCGGTGGAGACCTTCGGTGGCATCACCCGCGCCGAGGCGCTGCGCATCGCGCGGGCGCTGGAGCGCGACAGCCGGCATCCGCTGGCGCGCGTGTTTGTCCGGGAATCGCCGGAGAACCAGGGCACGCCCCGCTCCGTCATCCCGGTGCAGGCCGGGAGCCCGTTTGATTCTGCTGTTGAAAGCCGGATGGATCCCGGCCGGCACGGGAACGACGGTGAGGAAACCCTGATCGAGGAGTCGATGTTGCTGCGTACGGAGAGCGCACGCATCGAGCACATACCCGGCTTCGGCGTCGAAGCGCATGCCGGTGACCGGCGCTGGCGGCTCGGCCATGCCGCGTTCGCTGCCAGTCGCCCCGACGACGGCGCGCTCTGGCTGGGTGACGGTGAAACCGCGTTTGCCCGCTTCGCGATCCGCGACGCGCTGCGTCCGGATGCCGCCGAGGCCGTGTCCGCGTGCCGCAGGCTCGGGCTGGAGTGCGAGCTGTTGAGCGGCGATGGCGAAGCCGCCGTGACCGCGGCCGCCCGTGCGCTGGGCATTTCCCGCCACAGCGCGCGTCGCACCCCCGAACAGAAGCTGGAGCGCATCCGCGCCCTGCAGCGCGAAGGCCGCGTCGTGCTCATGGTGGGCGACGGCATCAACGATGCGCCGGTGCTGGCCGGCGCGGACGTCTCGATCGCCATGCACGGTGGTGCGGCGCTTGCCCACGGGGCGGCCGACGTGGTGCTGACGGCGCAGCAGCTCGCGCGCGTGCCGCAGGCGATCGCGCTGGCGCGCCGCGCGCGCGTGACGCTGCGGCAGAACCTGGCCTGGGCGCTGGGCTACAACCTCATTGCGCTGCCGTTTGCCGCGGCCGGCTGGATCGAGCCGTGGCTGGCGGCGCTGGGCATGGCCGGCTCCTCGCTGATCGTGACGCTGAACGCCCTGCGCCTGGTGCGGCGTGAGCCGGCGATGCGGCCCGATGTCGCCGCTGCAGCCCGGTCCGCGGCATGAACATCCTGCTCGCGCTCGTCCCGATCAGCGTGGTACTGCTCGGCATTGCGATCTGGGCCTTCGTCTGGGCGGTGCGGCGCGGGCAGTTCGACGATCTGGAAACCCCGGCGCTGGACATCCTGGTCGAGGATGCGCCGGCCGCCCAGGCCGTGCAGCCATCGCAGGCGGCGGATGCGGCGGCGCCGTCGCGGGACGCAGCGGCGAATGTGCGCGACCCGGACGGCCGCGATGCCGATTGACCTTGTCGCGCTGGGTGCCGCGCTGCTCGCCGGCCTGATCGGAAGCGTGCACTGCGTGGCCATGTGCGGCGGCATCGCCACCGGCTTCGCGCCCTTCGGCGCGGATCGGAAAACCGCCTGGCGGGTGGCGCTGACCACCAACCTCGGCCGGGTCAGCGGCTATGTGCTGGCCGGCATCATCGTGGGCGGCTTCGGGCATGGGCTGGTGGCGCTGTTCCGCGCCGAATCGCTGATGTTCGCCCTGCGCGCGCTGGCGGGGCTGGTGCTGATCCTGATCGCGCTGCGCGCGCTCGGGCTGGCCGGGCGGTTTCGCGTCCTGGGGGCGGCTGGTGAAGTGCTCTGGTCGATGGTGCGGCCGCTGCAGGCGCGCCTGCTGCCGGCGAACACTTTCCCGCGCCGCTTCGGCCTGGGAATGATCTGGGGCTGGATGCCTTGTGGCCTCTCCGGAACCCTGCTCACGGTCGCCTGGCTGCAGGCCACCGCGCCGGGCGGCGGCGCGATCATGGCGGCGTTCGGGCTGGGCACGCTGCCAGCCATGCTGCCGCTGAGCTACAGCGGCGCGCGCTGGGTGGCGCGACCGGGCCAGCGCCGCCTCGCCGGTGTGCTGATGCTGCTGGCCGGACTGACCACCTTGGCCGCGCCCTGGCTGATGCAGCTGCCCGCGCTGCACGATGCGCTTGCGGCGCTGGGCTGCCTGCCGCGAACGTCCTGAGGGCACGGCGGGACCGGGCCCTCACCGCGCCTGATCCAGGTCAAGCACCGCAATGGGAGAGCCGGACACAGCGACCGTCGAGTTCGATACACTCGGCAACGTTTTGTTAACCAACCACGGCAAGGGGATTTCATGTACAGCTCGACCCATCGCAATGCGTTGTATGTCGCCGTTCTGATGGCGCTGGTCGCGATGCCGGGTTCGGTCAGCGCCGCCGGACAGGGCGCGGCCGGCTCCACCGCCACCGAGGCACAGCGCCTGGACGCCGTCACGGTGCTGGGCTCGCGTCGTCACGATCGCAGTTCGGATACGGATACGCCGGTTCCCATCGACGTCCTGCCGATGCAGGCAGCCGCCACGCAAGGGGGCAAGTTCGATCTGACCGAATACCTGCAGTACGCCTCGCCCTCGTTCACCGCCGGCCGCCAGACCGGTGCCGACAACACCGACTCGGTGGAGAACGCCGCGCTGCGCGGTCTGGGTTCGGACCAGACCCTGGTGCTGGTGAACGGCAAGCGCCTGCACACGGCGGCACTGGTCAACATCTTCGGCGTGCGCAATCGCGGTGCCACCGGTGCCGACCTCAACACCATCCCGCTGCTGGCGCTCGACCAGGTCGAAATCCTGCGCGACGGTGCCGCGGCGCAGTACGGCTCCGATGCCATCGCCGGCGTCATCAACCTCTCGCTCAAGCGCAGCAAGGGCTGCGAAGTGGTGGCGGGCTACGGCCAGTACTCGCGCGGCGATGGCGAGAACTGGACCGGTTCGGGCTACTGCGGCTTCGGCATCGGCAACGACGGCGTACTGGCGCTGACCGCCGAGTACCAGGACCGCGGCCGCTCCAACCGCGCCACCGAGGCCGATCCGCACCGCATCATCGGCGATGGCAAGGTGCGCAACGGCACCTTCTACCTCAACGGCGAGCTGCCGTTCGGCGAGAATGCGACGTTCTACTTCAACGGCGGCATCCAGAACCGCGACGCGTCCTCGGCGGCCTGGGGGCGCGGTGGCATCGGCTCCGACGACATTCCCTCGCGCAACTCCGAGGCGATGTATCCCGACGGCTACGCGCCCTTCATCGACGCCTACGTGCAGGATCGCCACGGCACCGTCGGTGCCTGGTGGATGAGCGGCGACTGGCGCATGGATCTGTCCCAGACCGCGGGCTACAACCGCCTGATGGACACCATCCGCAACACCATGAATGCCTCGATCGCCAACCTCGACCTCATCAACGGCGGCAGCGGCATCAGCCCGAGCGTGTTCGATGCGGGCGGCTTCTCGTTCGCGCAGCAGACCACGAACTTCGACGTCTCGCGCTTCTTCAGCGGCTGGCGCAGCGGCCTCAACCTGGCCTTCGGTGCCGAGTTCCGCCACGAGACCTACAAGATCTACGCCGGCGAAGAAGGCTCGTGGGCCGACTATGACGGCCCCGGCGGCGGCAACGCCGGCAGCCAGGGTTTCCCCGGCTTCCAGCCGGGCGATGCGACCAGCAAGAGCCGCCACAGCTGGGCCGGCTACCTCGACGTGGAGACCTACTGGACCGACCGGTTCAGCACCAGCCAGGCGATCCGCTTCGAGGATTACAGCGACTTCGGCTCCACCGCCACCGGCAAGCTGGCCGCGGCGTTCCGTGCCAACGAGGCCTGGCTGCTGCGCGGCTCGGCCAGCACCGGCTTCCGCGCGCCCTCGCTGCAGCAGCGCTACTTCTCCTCCACCTTCACCGACTTCGTCGCCGGCGTGCCGACCGACGTGGTGCTGGCCCCCAACGGCGGTGCCGTCGCGACCGCGGCCGGCATCCCGTCGCTGAAGGAAGAGGAGTCCATGAACTTCACCCTGGGCTTCACCTGGACTCCGACCGATGCGCTCTCGGTCACGCTCGATGGCTACCAGATCGAGATCGACGACCGCATCGTGCTCAGCGGCCGCTTCCAGGACGACGACCCGAGCATCGGCGACATCCTGCAGCAGCTGGGCGTGGGCGAGGCGCAGTTCTTCGTGAACTCGGTGGACACCCGCACCCGCGGCATCGACCTGACCATCAACCATCGCGCCAACGTCGGCCAGGGCGTGCTCAACACCTTCCTCGCCTTCAATCGCGGCACCACCAAGGTGCAGAAGGTGAACACGCCGCCCAACCTCCTCGGGCGCGAGGAGTCGCTGCTGGAGGAGCGCGACCGCCGCTTCATCGAAGGCGGCTCGCCGCGCTCCAAGGCGGTGCTCGGCTTCGACTACGTGCTGGGCAACTGGGCGACCGACTTCAAGGTGATCTACTTCGGCCCGATGACGCTCGGCACCTTCTCCGGTCCGCCGGAGCCCAACCAGGAGTACTCGGGCAAGACCTCGGCGGATCTCGCGTTCACCTACAGCTTCACCGAGAACGCCAAGCTCACGCTCGGCGGCACCAACCTGCTCGACACCTTCCCGAGCCGACAGAATCCGGACGAGACCGACAACGGCTACATCTACGAGGGCGTCCAGTTCGGCATCAACGGCCGCGCCTTCTTCACCCGCTTCAGCTATTCGTTCTGACCGCAAGCGGATTGGAAACGAAGAAGGGCGCCGCGGGGCGCCCTTCTTCGTTGCGAGGCCGCGGATGGCCGGCTCAGTAGCGGTAGTGCTCGGGCTTGTACGGGCCCTCGACCGGCACGCCGAGGTAGTCGGCCTGGGCCGCGGTCAGCCGGGTCAGCTTCACGCCGATCTTTTCCAGGTGCAGGCGCGCGACTTCCTCGTCCAGCTTCTTGGGCAGGATGTAGACCCTGTTTTCGTAGCGGTCCTTGTGGGCCCACAGGTCGATCTGCGCCAGAGTCTGGTTGGAGAAGCTGTTGCTCATCACGAAGCTCGGGTGGCCGGTGGCGCAGCCCAGGTTCACCAGGCGGCCTTCGGCCAGCAGGAAGATGGCGTTGCCGCTGGCGAACACGTACTTGTCCACCTGCGGCTTGATGTTGACCTGCTTCACGCCCGCCAACGCCTTGAGCGCATCGACCTGGATCTCGTTGTCGAAGTGGCCGATGTTGCAGACGATGGCCTGGTCCTTCATCGCGGTCATGTGCTCGACGCGGATGATGTCCTTGTTGCCGGTGGTGGTGACGTAGATGTCGGCCTCGCCCAGCGTGTCTTCGACGGTCGTGACCTCGTAGCCTTCCATCGCGGCCTGCAGGGCGCAGATCGGGTCGATCTCGGTGACGATCACGCGCGCGCCGTAGGCACGCAGCGAGGCGGCGCAGCCCTTGCCGACGTCGCCGTAGCCGCAGACCACGGCGACCTTGCCGGCCAGCATCACGTCGAGCGCGCGCTTGAGGCCGTCGGCCAGCGATTCGCGGCAGCCGTAGAGGTTGTCGAACTTCGACTTCGTCACCGAGTCGTTGACGTTGATCGCCGGGACCAGCAGCTTGTCGGCTTCGGCCAGCTGGTAGAGGCGGTGCACGCCGGTGGTGGTCTCTTCCGACACGCCCTTCCAGTCTGCGACCACGCGGGTCCAGTAGCCCGGGCGCTCCTTCGCGACGCGCTTGAGCAGGTTCTTGATCACCTGCTCCTCGTGGCTGCCCGAGGGCGAGTTGACCCAGGATTCGTCACCCTGCTCGAGCTCGTAGCCCTTGTGGATCAGCAGGGTCACGTCGCCGCCGTCGTCCACCACCAGCTGCGGGCCGAGGAAGCCGCCCTTGCCGTCGGGGAAGGAAAGCGCGTCGAGCGTGCAGTCCCAGTATTCCTCCAGCGTCTCGCCCTTCCACGCGAACACCGGCGTGCCGGTGGCGGCGATGGCGGCGGCGGCGTGGTCCTGGGTGGAGAAAATGTTGCACGAGGCCCAGCGCACGTTGGCACCGATGTCCTTGAGCGTCTCGATCAGGACGGCGGTCTGGATGGTCATGTGCAGCGAGCCGGTCACGCGCACGCCCTTGAGCGGGGTGGTGGCGGCGTGCTTGCCGCGGATCGACATCAGGCCCGGCATCTCGTGCTCGGCGATGTCGATCTCCTTGCGGCCCCAGTCGGCCAGGGAAAGATCGGCAACTTTGTAGTCGCCCGCGGCGGCGGGCTGGTGTGGTGCGTTCATGGCGAGACTCCGGTTCATTGGGCACCTGACCGAGGCGGGCAGGGCAGGGACAGACAAACCGGGCGCCGTTGTGGATGGCCGAGCCTGGTTGCGGACAGGAATCCCGCAATCGCAGCGCCCCTCGGCGGGCGGCATTCTAGCAGCCGGGCGGTGCCGCATCCGCGGTCTCGAGACGGCGGGTCGGCTGGCGTTGGGGATCGCGCCGGAGGTTCAGTCCACGCGCCGCCCGCCGACGTACAGCGCGCGCAGCAGGTCGCCGCCCAGCCAGTAGCTCAGCTCCGCCGGATCGCTCGCGTTCCAGAGCGCGAGATCGGCGCGCAGGCCGGGAGCCAGCCGCCCGCGATCCGCAAGCCCCAGCGCACGCGCGGCGTTGACGGTGGCCCCGCGCAGGGATTCCTCGGGCGTCAGGCGAAACTGGATGCAGGCCAGCGCCATCGCCAGGCGCAGGCTCAGCAGCGGCGACGTGCCGGGATTGGCATCGGTGGCCACAGCCATCGGCACGCCGAGGCGGCGGAAGCCATCGATCGGCGGCAGGCGGGTCTCGCGCAGGCAGAGGAAGGCGCCGGGCAGCAGCACCGCCGCCGTGCCGCTCGCGGCCATGGCGCGCACGCTGTCCTCGCTGGTGTATTCCACGTGGTCGGCGGATAGGCCGCCGAAGCGCGCCACCAGCGCGCCGCCGCCCGAATCACCGAGCTGGTCGGCGTGCAGCTTCACCGGGATATCCAGCGCGCGTGCCGCCTCGAATACCCGCGCGGTCTGCTCCGGGCTGAAGGCGATGCGCTCGCAGAAGGCGTCCACGGCGTCGACCAGGCCCTCGGCCGCCGCTGCGGGCAGCATCGTGCGGCAGACGAAGTCGATGTAGTCGTCGGCGCGGCCGGCGTATTCGGGCGGCAGCGCGTGGGCACCGAGGAAGGTGGTGCGCACCCCGATGCCCAGCGCCTCGCCGATGCGGCGAGCGGCGCGCAGCATGGACAGTTCGCTGTCGATGGTGAGGCCGTAGCCCGACTTGATCTCGATCGTCCCCACGCCGTCGCGCACCAGCGCGCGGGCGCGGGCGAGGCCGATTTCGACCAGAGCGTCCTCGCTGGCCGCGCGCGTGGCGCGCACGGTGGAGGCGATGCCCCCGCCGGCGCGGGCGATGTCCTCGTAGCTTGCGCCCTCCAGGCGCTGTTCGAATTCGCCGGCACGATCTCCCGCAAAGACCAGGTGGGTATGGCAGTCGATCAGTGCCGGCGTCACCAGCGCGCCGCCGCAGTCGACCACAACCGACGCGGCAAGCGCCTCCTGCGCCGCAAGCGCGTGCGCCGGGCCGGCGAAGACGATGCGGCCGTCGCGGCAGGCAAGGGTACCGTCCTCGATCAGCCCGTAGCCACGGTCGTCGGCCAGCGTGACCAGGCGCGCGCGGGTCAGGCAAAGATCGAATGGGGCGGTGTCGGGCATGGTCCGGCTCTGGCAAAACGCGGGAGTGCGCCGATGATCGCGGCGTCCGACGCGCGTGTCGAGCCGTGCGGAGAACGCCATCGCCGCAGGTCGGCCCTGCGTGGCCGACGTTGCCGGGCATTGAACACCCCGTCGGGGGCGTAGCCCCGACCTGCAGCCGTGGGCACTTCGCCGCCGCGCGTAGAGGGAGGGGGTTGAGCCGCGCGCTGGGCGTCCCCACACAGGGAGGCCGCGCGTGGCATAATCCCATGCTTTTCCGGCACGCGCCGGCCCCTTTCCGAACAAAGCGAGTCTCTCGATGGATTTCCTGATTTCTTCCGCCTGGGCTCAGGCAGCCGGTGCGCCGCAGGCTTCGCCGTGGTCGCCGCTGGTGATGATGCTGGTGTTCGTGGCGGTGTTCTTCTTCTTCGTCATCCGCCCGCAGATGAAGCGCGCCAAGGACCACCGCACCATGGTTTCGGCCATCGCCAAGGGCGACGAGGTGGTGACCAACGGCGGCATGCTTGGCCGCGTCGATGAAGTGGGCGATGCCTTCCTCGCCATCGAAGTTGCCGAGAAGGTGGTCATTCGCGTGCAGAAGAACGCCATCGCGGCGGTGCTTCCCAAGGGCACGCTCAAGTCCGCCTGAGTCGTTTTCCCGCTGTCCGAGCGCCGAGGGCATGGCTCCCGGTGCCCACCGCTGTCTGGTGAATCCAAATGCTTGAATACGCGCGCTGGAAATATGTGCTGGCGACACTGATCTTCATTGTCGCTTCGATCTACTCGCTGCCCAATCTGTATCCGCAGGACACCGCGGTCCAGATCACCGCCACCCGCGGCGGACAGCTCGACGATGCCCTCAAGGAGCGTGTCCAGGGCGTGCTCGAGCAAAGCCGGATCGGCTTCAAATCGATCGGGATCGAGAACAACAACCTCCTGGTTCGTCTGGAAGACCCCAATCTGCAGATCCGCGCAGCCGATACGATTCGCGGTGTAGTGGGGCAGGGCTACATCGTTGCGCTCAACCTGGCCTCCACCGTGCCTGACTGGCTCACCGCCATCGGTGCCAAGCCGATGCTGCTGGGCCTGGACCTGCAGGGCGGCGTGCACTTCCTGATGGAAGTGGACCAGAAGGGCGCGCTGGAAAAGCGCGAGGCAAGCATGCTCGACGACATCCGCGGCGTGCTGCGCGAGAACAAGATTCCCTACGCCGGCGTGGATCGCGGTGCCACCGGCATCCTGATCCGCCTGCGCGACGCCGCCGACCGCAACACCGCCGCCGGCCTCATCGGTCGCGACGTGCCCCAGCTCCAGCTGGAAGACGGCACCGAGCCGGCGGTGCTGGTCGCCCACCTGCGCGAGGCCGAGCTCAAGACCATCCTCGACAATGCGGTCGAACAGAACATCGGCACCCTGCGCAACCGCATCAACGAACTGGGCGTGGCCGAGCCGGTGATCCAGCGCCAGGGCGCGACCCGCATCGTGGTGCAGCTCCCCGGCGTGCAGGACACCGCCCAGGCCAAGAAGATCCTCGGTGCCACCGCCACGCTGGAATATCGCGCAGCGGTCGACGGCAACGCCTTCGAGGCGGCGCAGAGCGGCCGCGTGCCGCCCGATGCGCGCCTGTACTACGAGCGCGGCACCCAGCGCCCGATCCTGCTGTCGCGCCGCATCATCGCCTCGGGCGACCAGCTGGTGGATGCGCGCTCCGGCTTCGATCCGCAGGGCGGTGGGCCGATGGTGTCGGTGACGCTGAATTCGGCCGCCGGCGCGCGCATGAACGACTTCACCCGCGACAACGTCGGTCGCTTCATGGGCGTGGTCTACATCGAGCGCCTGCCCGAAACCAAGATCGTCAACGGCGAAGAAGTTCGCAGCGTGCGCGTGACCGAGGAAGTCATCAACTACGCCCGCGTCAACGGCGTGTTCGGCCGCAAGTTCCAGACCACCGGCCTGGGTAGTTCGACCGAAGCCTCCGAGCTGGCCCTGCTGCTGCGCGCCGGCTCGCTGGCCGCGCCGGTGGACATCGTTGAGGAGCGCATCATCGGCCCGAGCCTGGGCAAGGAGAACATCCAGCGCGGCTGGACCGCGGTGAGTTACTCCTTCATCTTCGTGCTGGCCTTCTTCATCGTGTATTACAAGGTCTTTGGCGTGGTCACCAACATCGCGCTGCTGCTCAACCTGCTGCTTGTGGTTGCCGCGATGTCGCTGCTGGGTGCCACGCTGACCCTGCCGGGACTGGCCGGCATCGCGCTCACCGTGGGCCTGTCGGTGGACGCCAACGTCCTCATCAACGAGCGAATACGCGAGGAGTTGCGCCTCGGCCTGCCGCCGCAGACCGCCATCGCCGAAGGCTACGACCGCGCTTCGGGAACGATCTGGGATGCCAACGTCACCGCCCTGCTGGCCGGCATCGCGCTGTTCGCCTTCGGCACCGGACCGGTCAAGGGCTTCGCCGTCACCCTGTGCCTGGGCATCCTGACCTCGATCTATACCGCCGTCGACGTGTCGCGCGGCGTGGCCACGCTGATCTACGGCGGTCGCCGCAAGGTCAAGCGGGTTCTGATTTGAGGCACGAAGGAGATCAGCGATGAATATTTTTCCCTACGACAGCAAGATCGATTTCCTTCGCTACCGCCACGTCGCCCTGGTGATTGCCGTGCTCATGATCATCGGCAGCATGGTGCTGCTGGGCGTGCGCGGGCTCAACTACGCGCTCGACTTCACCGGCGGCACCGTGGCCGAACTGACCTTCGAGCATCCTGCCGACCTTGACGACCTGCGCGACCGCCTCGACGCCGGGGGCTATCCCGGTGCCGTGGTGCAGGCTTTCGGCTCGGAGTTCGACGTGATGGTACGGCTGCAGTCGAGCGAAGGCCAGGACAACATCACCCAGACGGGCGATGCGGTGCGGACCGTGCTGTCTTCGAACGAAAACCCGGCCACCCTGGTGCGCAGCGATTTCGTCGGGCCGCAGGTGGGCAAGGAGCTGGCACAGAACGGCATCCTTGCCGCGATTTTCGTGATGCTGGGCTTCGTGATCTACATTTCCATACGGTTCGAATGGAAGTTCGCCATCGCGGCCATCCTCTCCACCGCCTTCACCCTCATCATCACCACGGCCCTGTTCGCGGTGACCTGGCGCGAGTTCGACCTGACCGTGATGGCCGGCGTGCTCTCGGTGATGGGCTACGCGATCAACGACACCATCGTGGTCTTCGACCGCGTGCGCGAGAACTTCCGCTCCCTGCAAAAAGTGGACACCCGGGAAGTGCTGAATCGATCAGTCAACCAGACCCTGTCGCGTACCGTCATCACCTCGTTCGTGGCGCTGTTGACCGTGATCGCGCTGTATATCTACGGCGGCGATTCGCTCGAAGGCATGGCCGAATCGCAGATATGCGGCATCATCGTCGGCACCCTGTCTTCGATCTTCGTGGCCTGCCCGCTGCTGCTCCTGCTTGGCACCACCAAGATGGACATGATGCCCAAGGTGCGCGACGACGCCGATCTCGCACGTCGTCCGTAACGCAGCGCGCCCGCGGTTTCCGCCGCGGGCGTGTCGCAAGGGCGCGGCGGAATCACCTGCGGCGGTTCCGCCGCCATGCGCCGCTACGGTTCTTGCCGGGACGCGGCTTTCTTCGCCGCGCGCAGCTCGCGCACCAGCGCGGGGGCCATGTAGATGTGTTCGAGCGCGGCAAGGATCGCGGCGGGGTGGACGGAGATGTTGCGGCCGCGGGTTTCATCGAAACCGTAGGCGCGCCCGAGGGCGTGGCGATTGCGGTCGAAATTGAGGCCCACGAGGCGGCGCTGGCGATCGATGATCGGGCTGCCGGAATTGCCGCCGATGGTGTCGATGGTGGTGACCTGGTTGAGCGGCGTGGACGGATCCACGGTGCCGCGTCGGTTGAGCCAGCGCGCCGGCAGGGCGAAGGGCGCGGCCCCGGTGGCGCGCTCGTACATCTGCCCGAGGGTGGTGAGCGAGGCGACCTCGCGGCCGTTCTCCTCGTAGCCGCGGCGCACCCCGAACGCGGCGCGCAGGGTGAAGCTGGCGTCGGGATAGGCATTGTCGCCGTCGCGGGCGAATCGCGCCGCCGAGATAAGCGCGTGCTGCGCCACTTCGACTGATTCGACCTGTGATTCCCACGCGCTGCGCGCCGCGCGTGCGGCCGGGTCGATCGCGGCGGCGAGCGCGAGCAGCGGGTCGCGGTTGCTCGAGATCGCTTCCGTGCCGCCGTCCCACAGGCGTGCGCGTTCGGCCGCATCGCCCAGGCCGGTGGCCCGCATCACGCGCTGCGCGACGGCGTGCGGTGAGTCCTTGCCCAGCAGGCGGCGGATCGCCGGGTGCCCGCTGCCGAGCACCTCGCGCGCGTGGCCCAGCGACCAGGCCAGCGTCATGGCCTCGTAGTCGGGATGGAACGGGATCGCTGCCACGGTGCGCTGGCGCAGCGCGGGCAGGGCGGATTCCGAATACTCGCGCAGGCGCTCGCCGTCCGGCCGCGCGCGCTCGGCGGCGGCGCGCACCAGGCTGCGCGCGTGCAGGAACATCGGGCTGGCGAAAGCGTGTCCGGTTTCAAGCTGGGTGTATTCGGCACCGAGGCGACGGCGTGCGGCCTGCGCCTGTGCGATGGCCTCCCACGCGCCCGCGCTGCGCGCCGCGAGCGCCGGATCGGCCGCGACGAAATCGCGCAAGGCGCGCTCGTCCGCGCGCTTGCGCGCGAACAGATCGGAATCGTGCAGCGCCTCGATCTCGCCGCGCAGCACCTTGAGCTGGTTTTCCGCGCGGCGAAGATCGGCGCCGGCGAGGCGCGACTGCTCCGCGCCTTCGGCGCGATAGCGGGTCAGCAGGCCGCGCAGCTCGGCCAGGCGCAGCGCGGCGGCGGTGAGTTCGACGTCGCGCAGGGTCTCGAGCTGGCTCACCGTCAGCAGGCGGCGGGTGCGCCCCGGCTGGCCGGTGGCGACCACCAGCGCGCCTTCGGCGATCCCGGCCGGATGCAGCGCGAACCAGTCGCCGGTGCGATAGGGTGCGCCGTCCTTCCATACGCGCAGCAGCGCGGCATCGAAGGAAAAGCGCGGGAATTCGAAGTTGTCGAGATCGCCGCCGAAGCTGCCGGCGGCTTCCTCCGGCGCAAACACCAGGCGCAGCTCGCGCAGCCGCTCGTAGCGGTAGATCCAGTACTGCCCGCCCTGATACAGCTCCACCAGCTGGCAGCGCACGCTGTCGGCGTCACCTGCCACGCAGGCCGCTTCCAGTTCGGCCTGGATGCGGCTGCGCGCGGCGGCGAAGGTATCGCCCCGGGTGCCGTCGAGCGCGGCGCGCACGGTGGCGGTGACCTCGCGGGTTTCGACCAGGCGGCTGGCTTCCAGGCCCGGGCAGGTGCGTTCGTCGTCGCGCGAATCGGCGACGAAGGCGGTCAGCGTCAGGTCGCGCCGGGCGGTGGACAGGTCGCTCACACAGCGCCGAACGCAGTGCGAGTTGGTCAGCACCAGCCCGTCGGGGCTGACGAACGAGGCCGAACAGCCCGATTCCAGCCGCACCGAGGCCTGCATGACGTGGCGCACCCACGCGGCATCGGGGCTGAAGCCGAAGTCGCGCTGCAGCATGGCCGCGGGCAGGTTGTCGAGCGTCCACATGCCCTCGGCGGAGTATGCGGGCGCGGCGGGAAGGGCGAGCGCGGCGAGCGCGGGCAGGGCGAGGATGAGAGATCGCATGGTCGCTCCGTCGGCAGGGGAGCCGGGAGCCTAGCAGGATGCGGCGGCGAGGCGGCCCGTGCGCCCCGCCGCCGATGTCCTCAGCCTTCCCAGCCGCAGTCCTTGCCCTGGTTCTTCATTTCCAGCCAGGCGTTGAGCGGGGCGAAGTATTCCAGCACCGGGGCGGCATCCATCTGTTCGCCGCCGGTCAGCTCCCTGAGGGTCTTCTGCCAGGGCTGGCTGCTGCCGGCCGCGAGCATCGCCCAGAAACGCGCGCCTGCCTCGGGGTTGCCGGCGAAGTTGCACTGGTAAAGCGGACCGTTGTGGCCGGCGGCATCGCACAGCGCCTTGTAGAACTGGAATTGCAGGATGTGCGAAAGGAAGTAGCGGGTGTAGGGCGTGTTGCCCGGCACGTGGTATTTGGCACCCGGGTCGAAGAAGTCCTCGCCGCGCGCCTGGGCCGGTGCCACGCCCTGGTACTTGGCCTTCAGTTCCCACCAGGCCGCGTTGTAGTTCTCCGGCGCGATCGAGCCGTCGAACACGCCCCAGCGCCAGCGGTCGATCATCAGGCCGAAGGGCAGGAACGCGACCTTGGCCAGCGCCATGCGCATCTGCGCGTTGATAACTGCCTGCTCGCTCATCGTGGTCTGGTCGAGCAGCCCGATCGACGCCAGGTACTCGGGCGTCATCGACAGCACGATGGTGTCGCCGATGGCCTCGTGGAAACCGTCGTGCGCGCCGTTCTGGAACAGCGGCGGCTGCTCCTTGTAGGCCATGTAATAGAAGATGTGGCCGAGCTCGTGGTAGATCGTGGTGAGCTCTTCCTCGGTCGGCTTGATGCACATCTTGATGCGCACTTCGCCGTGGGTATCCATGGGCCAGGCGCTGGCGTGGCAGACCACGTCGCGGTCGCGCGGCTGGATGAGCTGGGAATCGGTGTAGAACGAGCCCGGCAGCGCGGGCATCCCGAGACCGGTGTAGAAACCCTCGGCCAGGCGCGTCATCTTGGTGGCGATGTCCAGGTCGGCCTGGCGGCTGAGTTCGACCTGCCGCTCGGCGGTGAGCTTGCCCAGGCCGCCGGCCTGCGCCACCGAGGCGTTGAGCGCATCGTCGCGCTGCTGGCGCAGCGCGGTGCTGATGTCGAGGTTGCCCACGCCCTTGTAGGGTTCCAGGATCGGCCAGAGGTTGCCCCAGTCCTGCTGCCACAGGTTGCCGGTGAGGTGTGCCGGCAGCATGCCGTCCACCTGGCCCTTGTCGCCGTATTTTTCCACCAGCTTGCCGCGGGTGTAGCACTGCAGCTGGGTGTAGAGCGGCTTGACCTGGTTCCAGAGGCGGTCGGTTTCGGCCTGGAATTCGGCCGGAGTCATGTCGTAGCCGGCGCGCCAGACTTCGCCGGTGTTGGCGTAGCCCATTTCCTTCGCGCCTTCATTGGTCAGCTCGACGAAACGCCGGTAGTCGGCGCGCATCGGCGGCGATACGGTGTGCCAGCCCTCCCATGCGGCGAGCTGCTCGTCGTAGCTGCTGGTGGCGGTGTCGGCGAGGATTTCGGAAATCCGGCCGATGTCGAGGCAGTCCTTGGCGGCCTCGCCGTCGCGGCACCACTTGCCGGCACCGTAGGCGGCTTCCATGCGGGTCGCGATGCCGGCCAGTTCCTTGAGCCGGGCCGGATCGCGCGGTGCCGGCATCGCGGCATCGGTCTTGAGGATGTGCAGCGCGCGCGCCGTGGCCGGCGTCTGCGCGGCCTCGTCATAGGTCTTGGCCTGCTCGACCAGGGCGTTGCGCAGCGTCAGCCAGCGCTCGTTGGCACCGGCGGCGACGCGCTGGCTGTCGGCGTTGATGTAGGTGCTGGAGAGCCACTGCGCCGAGGTGATTTCCGGCGTGACTTCCTCGATGCTGCGGTTGGCACGGGCGATGAAGGCGTCGGCGCTTTCCGCCGGCGCGGCGGCGGGTGTTTTCGCGGCCTCGTTTTCAGGCGCGGAGCCGCAGGCGGTCAGGGTGAGCAGGGTGGCGGCGATGGCCGTTCCAAGCAGGGTGCGAACAGGAGTCATGGCGTGTGCCTCATGGGTTCGGGCGGATGCCGTCGTCGGACGGCGCGGAAAAACCGGGGTCTGGTGGCGCGCGTGGCTGATCGCGGCGCGGGTCGGATGCGGGAATCGTCGGCTCAGGTCCAGTTGCAGACGATCTTGCCGCACTGGCCGGCTTCCATCAGGTCGAAACCCTTCTGGAAGTCGTCGATCTGGATCTGGTGGGTGAGCACCTTCTGCAGCGGGAAGCCGGTCAGCACCATCTGGGTCATCTTGTACCAGGTCTCGTACATCTTGCGCCCGTAGATGCCGTGCAGGGTGAGGCCCTTGAAGATCACCTTGTCCCAGTCGATGCCGGCACCGCGCGGCATGATCCCGAGCATCGCGATGCGGCCACCGTGGTACATGCAGTCGAGCATGTCGGCGAAGGCGCGCGGGTTGCCGCTCATCTCCAGGCCCACGTCGAAGCCCTCCATGTGCAGGTCGCTCACCACCTCGCGCAGCGACTGCTTGGCCACGTTCACCACGCGCGTGGCGCCCATGTCGGCGGCGAGCTTCAGGCGGTAGTCGTTGACGTCGGTCACCACGACGTTGCGCGCGCCCACGTGCTTGCAGATGCCCGCGGCGATGATGCCGATGGGGCCGGCGCCGGTGATCAGCACATCCTCGCCGATCACGTCGAATTCCAGCGCGCAGTGCGCGGCGTTGCCGTAGGGATCGAAGAAGGCCGCCAGCTCGGAGGGAATCTGGTCCGGGATCGGCCACAGGTTCGAGGCCGGCATGACGATGTATTCGGCAAACGCGCCGTGGCGGTTGACGCCGATGCCGATGGTGTTCGGGCACAGGTGCTGGCGGCCGGCGCGGCAGTTGCGGCAGTGGCCGCAGACGATGTGACCTTCGGCCGAGACCCGGTCGCCGACGCGGTAGCCGGTGACGCCCGGCCCCACCTCGACGATGCGGCCCACGAATTCGTGCCCGATCACCAGGCCCGGCTTGATGGTACGCTGGCTCCACTCGTCCCAGAGGTAGATGTGCAGGTCGGTACCGCAGATCGCGGTCTTTTCCAGCTTGATCAGGACCTCGTTGGGGCCGGCCTCGGGGATCGGCACGTCCTGCATCCAGATGCCGCGGGTGGCGTCGCGCTTGACCAGCGCCTTCATCGTTTGGGACATGGCAGGGTGCGTCCGGGAAGTGCGGGGAACGCCGATTATAGGACCGCGGCGGGGCCGGGCCGCATCGGGCGGCCCCTGACCATCGGCCCATTTTCGCGCCCCGCGCGGCACCTATACTCGGCAGTTCCGTCAGCCGTTCACGAGATCCCAGCAATGCGCCTTCCCCTGATCTTCGCCGGCCTTCTGGCCGCAATGCCCGCCCTGGCCGTGGAGGGCATGTGGACCCCTGAGCAGCTGCCGGAAATTTCCGAGGCGCTGACCCGCGCCGGCCTCCAGCTCGATCCGGCCGCGCTCTCCGACCTGCGCGGCCAGCCGATGGGCGCGGTGGTGTCGCTGGGCGGCTGCACCGCCTCGTTCGTCTCGCCCAGGGGCCTGGTGGTCACCAACCACCACTGCGCCTATGGCGCGCTGCAGCTCAATTCCACGCCCGAAAACCACATGCTGCGCGATGGCTTCATCGCCGCCTCGCTGGCCGACGAACCCTCCGCCGGCCCCGCCGCGCGCATCTGGGTGACCGAGGACATCAGCGACGTGACCGGCACAGTGCTCGGGGCGATTTCGCGCAAGGCCACCGACCGCCAGCGCAACGACGCCATCGAAGCGGCGCAGAAGAGGCTGGTGGCCGAATGCGAGGCCGACGGCCAGTACCGCTGCCGCGTGTTCTCGCATTTTGGCGGGGTGCAGTACCGCCTGTTCCGCCAGATGGAAATCCGCGACGTGCGCATCGCCTACGCGCCGCCCGAGGCCATCGGCAAGTTCGGCGGTGATACCGACAACTGGCAATGGCCGCGCCACACCGGCGACTTCACCTTCTATCGTGCCTACGTCGGCCCGGACGGCAAGCCCGCGCCGTTCTCGAAGGACAACGTGCCCTATCGGCCCAGGCACTTCCTTCCCATCGCGAAGGACGGCGTGGCCGAAGGCGACTTCGTGATGGTCGCCGGCTACCCCGGCCGCACCCAGCGCTACCAGCTCGCCGACCAGATTGAAGACGCCATTTCCTGGAGCTATCCGACCCAGATCGAGATCTTCGACGATCTGATGGCGCTGATCCGGTCGGCCGGCGAGGCCGATCCGAAGGTGGCGATCACCTACGTAGCGACCATGGCCGGCCTGAACAACGCCCGCAAGAACATGGCCGGGATGCTGGAAGGCTTCCGCCGCGCCGACGCCGCCGGCATCAAGCGGGGCGAGGAAAACGCGCTGGTGGCCTGGCTGCAGTCGCAGGGGCGCTCGGGCAAGGCGGCGCTGGACAACTATCGCCAGTACGTGGACCTCATCAACGGCCAGCGCGCCACCCGCGAGCGCGACCGCATCATGGCGATGATGAGCGGCAGCGGCCTGATCGGCTCGGCCAACACGCTCTATCGCCTCGCGCGCGAACGCGCCAAGACCGATGACGCCCTCCGCGAGGCGGGCTACCAGGAGCGCGACTGGCCGGTGCTGGAAGCCGGCCAGCGCCAGCTCGACCGCCGCATGGATCCGGGCGTGGATCGCCGGATCCTCGGCTACTGGCTGGCGAAGTACGCCGCGCTGCCGGCCGCCCAGCGCCTGCCCGAACTCGACGCCTGGGCCGGGCTTTCCGGCGATGCGCCCGCCACCGATGGGCTCAAGGCCAGGATCGATGCGCTCTATGCCGGCACCCGCCTGGATACGCTCGATGCGCGCCTGGCCGCCTTCACCGCCACACCGGCCGAACTGGAGGCCAGCGACGACGGCTTCCTCCGTCTCGCCGCCGCGCTCTATCCCGCGATGCAGCGCCTGGAGGCCGAGCGCAAGACCTTCAACGGTGCCGTGGCGCGCCTGCAGCCGGGCTACATGCAGGCGCTGATCGATTTTCGCGACAGCCAGGATCGTGCCACCTATCCCGACGCCAACTCCAGCCTGCGCATCACCTTCGGCAACGTGATGGGCGTCTCCCCGCGCGACGGCCTGTATTACCAGCCCTTCACCACCACCCGGGGTCTGGTGGAAAAGCACACCGGCGAAGGCGAGTTCGACGCCACCGCGGCACAGCTCGACGCCATCGCCGCGCGCCGCTTCGGCACCTGGGAAGTGCCCGCGCTCAAGGACGTGCCGGTCAACTACCTGGCCGATCTGGACGTGACCGGCGGCAACTCCGGCTCACCCACGCTGAACGCGAAGGGCGAACTGGTGGGGCTCATCTTCGACGGCATCTGGGAATCGGTCGCGTCCAACTGGGTCTTCGATCCGGCCCTGACCCGCACCATCCACGTCGATTCGCGCTACATGCTCTGGGTCATGGACGAGGTCCATCCCGCGCCGGCGATCCTGGAGGAACTGGGCGTGAGTCCGCACCTGGATTGAGCCATTGCGTCGGGGCGCACCATCGCGTCGGGGGCCACGCCCCCGACGACGGAGGTTTCCGTACACTGCAACGCAAGCGTCGGCCGCGTAGGGCCGACCTACGGTGGCGGTGGGCTGCTCATCGCCGCCCGCCGCGCAGGATGGAAATCAGCACCCACACCCCGCCCAGCGCGGCACCGATGAAGCCCAGCACGCCGAAGCCGGAGATGGTCGACAGCGCGATCGGCCCCTTGATGTTCATCACGATGGCCGAACCGATGATCAGGGCCGAGGTGACCAGCCCGACCGTGAGCCGGCTGACGGCGCGGTCGAGCTGGTCGCCGAATGGCTTGAGCGAGGTGACTTCCACTTCCACATGCAGCTTGCCGCGCCGCGCCATGCGCAGGATGTGGCGCAGGTCGCGCGGCAGGCTGGCCATCAGGCTCATCGTGCTGGACAGGACGTGCCAGCCGCGCCGCGCCAGCGCGCGGGGCGAGTACTGCTCGGCCAGCGCCCGGCGCAGGTAGGGCAGGGCCACCGCGGCCATGTCGAAATCCGGATCCAGCTCGCGTCCCATGCCCTCCAGCGTGACGAAGGCCTTGAGCATCAGTGCCAGATCCGGCGGCAGGGTCAGGCCGTTGTTGCGCAGCACCGCGATCATGTCGGTGAGCATGCGGCCAAAGCCCAGATGCCTGAGCGGCACGCCGCGGTAAGTGTCGACGAAGGCGTCGATCTCGGTGAGCAGCTGCGTCTCGTCGATGTCGATGCTGCCGGCCCAGTCCAGCAGCACCTCGGACACCTCATTCACTTCCTGCGTCGCCAGCCCGTAGAGGAGCCGCGCGATCTGCCGCCGGCGATCCACGCCCAGCCGCCCGACCATGCCGAAGTCGATCAGCGCGATGCGGTTTCCCGGCAGGAAAAACACGTTGCCGGGATGCGGATCGGCGTGGAAGAAGCCGTCCTCCAGCACCATCTTGAGGATCGCCGCGGCACCCAGTCGCGCCAGCCGCGCCCGATCCAGCCTGGCCTCGTCGATCTGGTCCATCGCGCCGCCGGGAACGCCCACCACGAAGTCCTGCACGTTGAGGCGTTCGCAGACGTACTTCCAGTGCACGCGCGGAACGACGAGCTCCGGGAAGTCCTCGAAGTTGCGCGCGATGCGCTCGGAGCTGCGGCACTCGGCGGCGAAATCCAGCTCGCGCCGAAGCGAGATGGCGAACTGGCGCACCACTTCGCGCGGCTTGTAGCGCCGCCAGTCGGGCATCTCGCTTTCGATCGCCTCGGCGAGACGGTTGAGCAGCCGCAGGTCGGCCTCGATGGTCGGTGCGATGTCGGGCCGGCGCACCTTGAGCACCACCGTCGTGCCATCGTCCAGTTCGGCCAGATACGCCTGCCCGAGCGAAGCCGCGGCGAGCGGAGTTTCCTTGAGGTTGCGAAAAGCCTCGTGCGGCGGGCAGCCCAGGTCTTCCTCGAGCTGCGCGGCGATCTCCTCGAACGGCACCGCCGGCACGGCGTTCTGCAGGAGGCTGAATTCGGCGATCCATTCCGGCCCGAACAGGTCCACGCGCGTGGCCAGGATCTGCCCGAGCTTGACGAAGGTCGGGCCCAGGTCCTCCAGCGCGCGGTGCACGCGCTGCGGCGGTGAGAGCGAGAGCATTTCCTCGCTCACTGCCTGCCAGTGCAGTATCCGGCCGGCGCGTTCGAGCACCCTGGCCATACCCACGCGTTGCACCACGTCGCCGAAGCCGTAGCGGATCAGCACCCCGGCGATTTCCTGCACCCGCCCCATGTCGCGCACCGCGCTCAGCGCTTCCAGCAGCATCGCCCGTTCTCCGCGTCCCGGTCGTCGGGTGCGAGCTTAACTGCAGCGCGCGGAGGATGGGGAAGGAGCCTGCACCACCCGCCTCAAATTTCCCGCGCCAGCCGTTCCGCCAGTCCCGCATACGACGCCGGCGTCAGCGCCAGCAGCCGGGCTTTCGCATCGGCGGGAAGATCGAGGCCGCCGATGAAGGCGTGCATCGAGTCGCGGGTGATGCCCTGGCCGCGGGTGAGGGCTTTGAGCTGCTCGTAGGGGTTGGGCAGGCCGTGGCGGCGCATCACCGTCTGCACCGCTTCGGCCAGCACTTCCCAGCTCGCGTCGAGGTCGGCCTCCAGGCGCGCCGGGTTCACCTCCAGCTTGCCCAGGCCCTTCATCAGCGAATCGAGCGCGATCAGGCAGTGGCCGAAGGCGGTACCCAGCGCGCGCAGCACGGTGGAATCGGTCAGGTCGCGCTGCCAGCGGCTGATCGGCAACTTGGCCGAGAAGTGCTCGAACAGCGCGTTGGCCAGCCCGAAGTTGCCTTCCGCGTTCTCGAAATCGATGGGGTTGACCTTGTGCGGCATGGTCGACGAGCCGACCTCGCCCTCCTTGAGCTTCTGCTTGAAGTAGCCGAGCGAGACGTAGCCCCACACGTCGCGGGAAAAATCGATCAGCACGGTGTTGGCGCGGCGCGTCGCGTCGCCGATCTCGGCTACGCAGTCGTGCGGCTCGATCTGGGTGGTCCAGGGATTGAACGCCAGCCCCAGGCCCTCGACGAAGCGCCGCGCGAAGGCCGGCCAGTCCACGTCCGGGTACGCCACGAGGTGCGCGTTGTAGTTGCCCACCGCGCCGTTGATCTTGCCGCTCAGCTCCACACCCGCGATCTGGCGGCGCTGGCGCACCAGGCGCGCCGCCACGTTGGCGATTTCCTTGCCCAGCGTGGTGGGCGTGGCGGTCTGGCCGTGGGTGCGCGAGAGCATCGGCCGGGCCGCCTGCGCGTGCGCCATCGCGCGCAGTGCGTCGATCACCCGATCCAGCGCCGGCAGCAGCACGCCCTCGCGCGCATCGCGCAGCATCAGGCCGTAAGCGAGGTTGTTGATGTCTTCCGAGGTGCAGGCGAAGTGCACGAATTCCCTGGCCTGTGCCAGCTCGGGGTGATCGGCGATCTTTTCCTTGATGAAGTATTCGACCGCCTTCACGTCGTGGTTGGTGGTGCGCTCGATGGCCTTGATGCGCTCGCCATCGGCGTCGGAAAAATCCTCGGCGATGGTGTGGAGGAAGGCGCGCGCGTCGGCGGAAAGCGCCGGCACCTCGCCGATCGCCGGCTCGTCCGCCAGGGCGATCAGCCAGGCGATCTCCACCCGCACCCGTCGGTGCATCAGCCCGTACTCGCTGAAGATCGGGCGCAGCGGCGCGGCCTTGGCGGCATAGCGGCCATCGAGCGGCGAGAGGGCGGAAAGCGGGTTGGTCATGGCGATGCTGCGGAAGGGAAGCGGCTGCAGATTCTACCCGCAGCGCGCGTCCCGGCCCTCATCCGCCGCCGTGGGGCAGCACCGAAATGGCGGTGGCGCGCGGGCCGACTTCATGTGAGTCTTGGCTTCTTGACAAATCTTTGCAGTCAATTCTAGCATCCCTTGCCGCCCTTGCCGCCCTTGCCGCCCTTGCCGCCCTTGCCGCCCTTGCCGCGGGAGTTGCGGAAGCCGCGAAAGTTGCGGCATATCTCAAACTAGGGAGGATGATCATGAATAGTAAATTTGGCGCGTCGCTACTCGGGGCGCTTATCCTGGTATCCGGGGCAAGCCTGGCAGCCGGAGTTGGCAATTCCCTGAGTTCCATCACGTGTCAACAGTGCACGACATCAAGAACCTGCATTCCACTGCCTTTTTGGGGAAGTTGGTGTTTTGAAAGCACCACTTGTGAAGATATCCCCTGCCCAGGTCAGCAAGAGAAATAGCGACTGGTCGGCGGGAGGCTGCCAGTGCGCAGGGTAGTTCTTGAATGCCACGAATTGATTCGGATGTGGGGCGGGCGGAATTTCCTGCGCTTCGCTGACTCGATTTGACATATTGGCATTGAGAGTTGTCTGGTTCGGAGCTTCCTTGCGGTCGATGATGCGGCCAGAACTTCGGGCTGCCGCTTGGCGGCAGCCCGAAATTTCAGCGCGCTGTGCGGCGATGCAACAGCGCAGATTCGCTGAACAGGATGATGTCTCGTGCAAAGAAACCGCAAATCTTCATGGATGAAGTGGCTCGTGGTGCTGCTTGTCGTCATGCTGCCCCTGACCGCCTGGATCTTTCGCAAACCCTTGTTGTTGAGTGTCGGCGAGTTCATCGTCAATCACCGCAGCGCTGAGCTGGAACGGCATGTCGGAACAATTCTTCCGGCAGACTTTCTTGTCGTTCGCGCAGTCGACGAAAGTGCGCGCAGCATTGCCGCTTTTTTTGATCGCCCCGGCATATTGATGCTATACCACGATGAATGTCCGCCCTGTCGCTCTGCCGTGAACCAGATTCGTGTCGGTCAGACCAGTGGCGTTTCGGTCTCATGGCCGCCGGTGTTTTTTCTTCTCGAATCCGATGCCATTTCACCGCCAGTGGGTGTGCCGGCTGACCGCATACTCTACGTCGATTCGCGTGGGAAGGCCGATTGGCTTGTGCCCAAGGTCACGCCGGTGTTCTACGGAATTGGTTCGAACGGGCGGTTGCAGTCCGTTCGCGTCGGTTATGATGATCTGGAACTGGCGGCCCAGCTTGAGCGTCTCCAGATGAGTTCGGAGGACGGCTCGTGGATCGAGAGGTAGCCTGGAGCCGTCCATCTCGACGCCGATCCTTGGGCTGGCTGGCTGTCGCAATCGCCGCGCTGATCGCTGGTGGACTCGTAGTCGTGAAGATGGCACTTCCGCGTGCCGACGAGGCGCTCTGGTATACGGTTTCGGCCGGAACTTTGGAGCCGACAGCGATGGGCACCGGGCAGTTCGCTTCAGCGAAGCAGCGGCTTGTTGCGTCCCGAGAGGCCGCCACGGTGGGGCAGTTGGTGCGACGCTCCGGGGAGCGCGTGGCAGTGGGGGATGTCGTGTTGAGGCTTGAGAATCCTGAGCTTGGGATCGAGCTTGAGGATGCGCGGCGCGCGTTGACGGATGCTCGAGACGCCTTTGCCGCCGAGCGTGCTTCGCTTGCGCTGGATGAGATCCGCGCGCGGAGTATCTTGCTTGAAGCGCAGTACGAGCAGGAGGTCAAGGATGCGGATCTGAAGGCCTACCGCGCGCTTCTTGAAAAAGGGGTTGTGTCACGCCTTCAGTTTGAGCGCGCGCAGGCCGATGCGCGTCTGGCGCAATCGCGCGTGGAGTCGCAGGTGGCTTCGGGGAAAGCGAGCGCTTCGCTGGCTCAATCGCGACTGGCGCAGGCGGAAGCAAGGGTGATCCAGCAACGAGAGCGTGTGGAGCGCATCGAAGGCCGAATTCAGGATCTTGCGGTACAGGCACCGGAATCAGGCGTCATAAAGACGGTTTTCGTCGATCTTGGCAGTTCGGTGCAACCGGGCAATCCACTTTTCTCCGTTGGTCCGGAATCTCCGGACCTCGTTGCGATCGAGTTTCCTCAAGGATATATCGAGTCGCTGCGGGTGGGGATGCCGATCGAGATTTCCTACAACGGAAGAATCGCGAAAGCCGAGCTTGCGAGCATCAGCGCCGATCTGCGTGACGGGTACGGCAGCGTAGAGGCGCGCCCCAACGGAGACTGGCCCACCGCCAGTATCGGCATGGTGGTGCGCGCTACGGTCAGGGTTGATCGCATCGAGGACGCGAAGCATATTCCGGTGCCGGTCTACGGAATGGACTGGAGCGGCCGGGTCGAGGTCTTGCGCAAGCGCGGCGATATCATAGACCACGTCATCCTTGATGATGTCGTGGAGTTGGACGGATACCTGGTTTTTCCGACCAGTATTCAGGCGGGAGATCAGGTTTCGTTTCCATCCATGCCCAAGCGGCTGGCGGCCGGGTGATGACGTGAGCCCCTCTTCTCCTGGTTCTCCCGTCCCGATACTGGAATGCGCTGGTCTCACCAAGATTTTTCGTGTCGGCAATATCGAGACAACTGCGGTTTCCGGTGCCGATTTGACGATTCGGCCTGGGGATTTTGTTTCGATCATGGGCCGTTCCGGCAGCGGGAAATCGACCATGCTGGCGATGCTGGGGCTGATCGAGTCGCCGTCCGATGGGCAATTGACCGCTTTCGGTCGTGAGCTCATTGGAATGTCGCGAGCCGACCGCGCGATGTTGCGCAATCGCCATCTCGGCTTTGTGTTCCAGTTCTTTCATTTGATTTCCGACATGACCGTTGCGGAAAATATTTCGCTTCCGATGCTTCTGGCTGGCGCCAAACGCGATCAGATCAGGCGTCGCGTGGACGAATTGACCGAGCGGCTGGGAATCTCGCATCGGAGGGCTCACCGGCCTTTCGAACTGTCCGGGGGGCAGCAACAGCGAGTTGCGGTCGCTCGCGCACTCGCGAACGCGCCGGACCTGCTGTTGCTGGACGAGCCGACGGGCAATCTGGACAGCGAAAATTCCGAATCCCTGATGCAGCTGCTCGTCGAGCTGAATCGAGAGGGCCTGGCCATCTGCCTGGTGACCCATGATCCGTTGTGCGCGCAACAAGCGTCGCGCCGGATGGTCATGAATGACGGCGTCTTGTCGGATTTCTGAGCATCCTGATGTACGCAGTTTCTCGAACCTATTCAGGATTGGCTCGGTGGCACGCGCTCCGCAGACTCCGTCACGACTGGGGGAATACACTCATCGCGGTTCTTTCCTTGTCGCTTGGCGCGGCTCTCGTTGCTGTAACGATGGCTTGGCTGGACGGTGCGCTCGAGCGCGACTTCGGGTATCTCGAAGCGGAGAGGCTTTGGCAGGTACAGATTCTGGATTCACAGGTCGCCGCCAATATCGATGCCGATTTCGGTGCCCTCGTGCAAAGCTCTCGGCGGGTGATCGATGAGTTTTCCTTTCGCCAGAACGGCTTCACCGCCTTGGGTATGGGGCGGCCACTGACCTTGACGCTTGTGCACGAGGGGCGTGAGGAGGATGTTCCGGCGTTCGCTGTCGACGACGCTTTTTTCCCGGTCCTGGGGGTGCGGGTCGAACAAGGGCGCATGCCCGAACCCAACCGCCCGGAAGTCGTGCTCGAATCTTCCTTCGCGAAAGCGCGGTTCGGGTCGGCGGCGCACGCGATCGGGCAGGTCATGGAGGCGGGCGGGAAAGCGTATCGCGTGGTGGGTACGCTGTCGGAACGGTTCGTGCATCCTGCTCCTGCCAGCATTCGGCGCGTGCCCGGATTGACACCGGTGGTTTACGTCGCGGCGCAGGAGTCGCAATTTGCCGATACGGCGGAAAATGCGCAGTTTCTTCTGATCGGTCGGAGCGAACTGGATTTCCGAGCGTTGCGCGCGAGCGTGACGAGAGCGCTGTCGATGGTTGGCAGCGACTCCGGATCCGCGGTGTTGACTCCGATACTAAGGCCACTGACCGGGTGGGTCGCTGGCGACGGTGCTGCGTTGGCGAGTCGACTTCTGCTCCTGACGGGTCTGCTGCTTGTCAGCGTGCTGATAACGGCCGTTGGTGCAAGCGCGATCCGCGCGCGCATGCAGGCGCGCGAGCACGCCTTGCTGGAAGTGCTTGGCGCTTCGGGTGGCCGGGCCTTCCGATTTACGGCAAGCGAATCGACCTGGATCACGTTGGGCATGCTTGTCGCTGGAATCGCGATATTTGCGCTGCTCTGCGCGCTCGCGCGTCTCAACCCGCAGATCGGGATGCCGATCACCCCACGCTTCCTCGCGGCAGGAGGTCTCGTGCTGCTGGGCGAGTGTGCGCTGGCGCTGGCGCTGTTGCGGCTGATCGTGCGGGCTCAGAGTCGTACAGGCGGCACGCTTGTCCATACCAGGGGCGCAGCCCGCTTTCAGTTGGGAAGCGGCGTTCTGCGGGCACTGGTCACGCTCCAGGCCTGCATCATCCTGCTTCTTCTTGGTTCAGCGCTGGGTTTTTCAGAGTACTCGCTGCAGACGATACGCAATTCGCTGTCGGTCGATACGGCCGATCTGTACGAGGTCCGCATCCAGAGGCGCGGAGCGCACGCGGCGCGACTGGTAGCCATGGAGGCACGCCAGATCAAGCAGGCCGCTATCGCCCAACCCGGTGTCGTGCAAGGTGCCTTGCTGTCCTCCCCCCCGTTGGATCTGATCGGCCTTGGAGTGACATACAGGGGGCCGCGCGAAGTTTTTGGTCGGATCGTTGGTCGCTCCGATGGTGCGGTCATTGTTGCGATGGATGATGTTCCTGCCCGCGACAAGAGCGATTTCGTGACGTATCAGGCGAGCATCATACGAGTCGAGGCCGCCTATTTCGAAATGATGGGGTTTCCGCTTCTGGCGGGGCATGTGTTTGACGACGACGAGGACAATGTCGCGATCCTCACGCCGGAACTTGATCGTCTGATGTTTCCCGATCAGGACCCGGTCGGCTCGCGAATTCCCGCAAGCCCGCTGATGGGTGATTCGGACGTCTGGCACAACGGCTTGGTCGTCGCAGGCGTTGTCGATGCCAAGCGAGTGGGCGGAGTCTCCATGCTGGGACGAATTTTCTCCCACTATCCGATTGCTTTCGTTCCCTATTCGGATCGTTTTCCAGGCGATGTGGGCCAGCCGGCGACGGCCAGTTTCCTGCTCCAGTCTTCGATGGATCGGGGCGAAGTTCAGCGCTGGCTCGAATCAGTCAGTCTGCGGTTGCGTGAAAAGGGATACAGCGTTCAGACCCATCGACTTGCGGACCAGGTTCGCGAGCGGGCGGTACAGCATTTGCTCGCAAGCTTGCTTGGCCTGGCCATCATCTCGATCGTCATGCTGAGCGCAGCGCTGGGTTCGATGAGCGGCATGCGGCTCCTGTGCAGCTTCAGGCGTGGCGAGATCGCCATTCGCATGGCATTGGGTGAACCGGAGCATCGGATTGCAGCACGGTTCGTTTTGCATGAACTGTTTTGGCCTGTGGTGGCCGCTTCGGTCTTGAGTGTGCTGCTGCTGCTGCTTCCGGAATCGCTGTTGCCCTTGCCCCTTCATGGCAGCGTGGGCATGGCGTGGGGCCTTGTTCTCCTTTCACTGCTCGTTGGGGTGGTGCCGCCACTGTATCGCGTGCTGGCAGAATCCCCGGCTCGAGCGTTGCAGAGTGAGTGATCGCTGCGGCGGCTTTCCGGGTCATGGCACGAAACGCGGAAGGCGGTGTCGCAGAAGCTGGATCGCAGAATATTTTGGGGGCGGCCAACGTTGTGAACATTGTCGCTGGGGGCATGGCATGGTCGCCTTCGACGGTTTTGCCTTGCCGGCAGTCCCGGTGCCCTCGGGGCAGCCTCATCCGCCGCCGTGGGGCTGCACCGAAATGGCGGTGGCGCGCGGGCCTTCCACGGTGCGCACGACCAGGGTGAAGCCTTCCGGGAAGCGCAGGGTGTCGCCTTCCTGCGGCAGGCGCTCCAGGCGCGAGGTGATGAGCCCGCCGACCGAGTTGATGTCGTCGGGCGCGGCGATCTCGCGGTCGAGCAGGCGCTCCAGGCGATAGATCGGAATGCCGCCGCTGATGGTGAAGCTGCCGTCGGCGGCGCGCGGGATGCTGCTGGTGCCATGGCGGCGGGTTTCATCCTGCACGTCGCCGATGATCACCTGCACGATGTCGTTGAGCGTGAGGAAGCCGGCGATGCGGCCCGAATCCTCGCGCCCCAGCGCGATGGAGGAATGCCCGCCCTTGAACTGGCGCAGCACTTCGAAGATCGGCGTGTCGAGCGGGGCCACGATCGCCGGGCGCAGCAGCGGGCGCACGTCGCCCATGCGCTTGCCGCCCGCGATGGCCTGCAGCAGGTCCTTGGCGTGCAGTACGCCGATGACCTGCTCCTCGTCGGCGTCGAACCACGGGTAGCGGCTGAACTGCGAGCGCTGGAACTCGGCCAGGATGTCTTCCTGGGTCATGCCCTCGTGCAGGCTGGCGAGCTGCTCGCGGGTGCGCAGGAGGTCGCCGACCACCAGCTCCGGCAGTTCCAGCGCGTGGCTCATCATGGTGATTTCCTCGCCGCCGTCGCGGACGCCGCGACGCCCGTGCAGGATCAGCTTGAGCTCATCGCGCGAGAACGATTGGGCGTGCTCGTCGGCCTGCTCAAGCCCGAACCAGCGCAGGATCAGGAAGGCGCTGGCGTTGAGCACCCAGATCGCCGGGTACATGAGCCAGTAGAAGGCGAAAAGCGGTGCCGCCGTCCACAGCGATACGCTCTCGGGGCGGCGCAGCGCGAGCGACTTGGGCGCCAGCTCGCCCAGCACGATATGCAGGAAGGAGATGATCGTGAAGGCGACGATGAAGGCCACCAGATGCGCGGTTTCCGGATCCAGTGAGAGGATCTTGAACAGCGGATCGAGCAGCGCCGCAAAGGCGGGTTCGCCGATCCAGCCCAGGCCCAGCGAGGCCAGCGTGATGCCGAGCTGGCAGGCCGACAGGTAGGCGTCCAGATGGGCGTGCACGCTCAGCAGGATGCGCCCGCGCCAGCCGTGGATTTCGGCCAGCGCCGTGGCCTGGGTGTGGCGCAGCTTGACCAGCGAGAATTCCGCGGCGACGAAAAAGCCGTTGAGTGCCACCAGCAGCAGCGCGGCGATGAGGTAAAGCAGGTTCTGCAAGCGTGGCTCGGCGTGGCGGAAAACGCGCACAGTCTAGCAGGCACCCACCGGCCGCTTCGCGCGGCGCGACGCTAGAATGGCGATCGCTCAAAAATGCGAATCATTTCCATGAAAACCTCCGGTGAAACCCGCATCGAACGCGATTCCATGGGTGAACTGTCCGTGCCCGCCGATGCGCTCTACGGTGCCCAGACCCAGCGCGCGGTGCAGAACTTCCCGATTTCCGGGCTCACGATGCCGCCGGCCTTCATCCATGCCCTGGGCCAGGTCAAGGCCGCCGCCGCGCGCGCGAACGAGGAGCTGGGGCATCTGGACGCCGCGCGCGCGAAGGCCATCGTCGAGGCCGCGCGGCAGGTGGCGCAGGGCCGGGTCGATGCGCACTTTCCGATCGACGTGTTCCAGACCGGCTCAGGCACCTCGACCAACATGAACGCGAACGAGGTCATCGCCCACCTGGTCAACCGGAACGGCACGCTGCAGGTGCATCCCAACGACCACGTCAACCTCGGGCAAAGCTCCAACGACGTGATCCCGACCACGGTGCAGGTGTCGGCCTGGCTGGCGGTGAGCAAGACCCTCCTGCCCGCGCTCGCGCACCTGCGCGCGAGCATCGAACGGCGCGCGAAGGAACTGTCACGTGTGGTCAAGACCGGCCGCACCCACCTGATGGACGCCATGCCGATCACCTTCGGGCAGGAACTGTCGGCATGGTCGGCGCAGATCGCTTCAGCGCAGGCGCGCCTTGCCGACACCGGCAAGCGCGTGCGCCGCCTGCCGCAGGGCGGCACCGCGGTGGGCACCGGCATCAACGCCGATCCGCGCTTCGGCAAGCGCTTTGCCGCGCATCTGTCCGAGCTCACCGGGGAGCGCTTCGAGTCCGCGCCCAACCTGTTCGAAGGCATCGCCTCGCAGGATGCCGCGGTGGAGCTGTCCGGCCAGTTCAATACGCTGGCGACCTCGCTGATGAAGATTTCCAACGACCTGCGCTGGATGAACTCCGGCCCGCTCGCCGGCCTGGGCGAAATCGAACTGCCGGCCTTGCAGCCCGGCTCCTCGATCATGCCCGGCAAGGTCAACCCGGTGATCCCCGAAGCGATGGCCATGGTCTGCGCCCAGGTGATGGGCAACCACGTCGCCATCACCATCGCCGGACAAAGCGGCAACTTCCAGCTCAACGTGATGCTCCCCTTGGTGGCCTACAACCTCCTGCAGTCGATCGAACTGCTCGCCAACGCCTCGGTGCAGCTGGCCGACGCCGCCATTGCCGGCTTCACCGTGCGCAAGGCGCACGTCGCCGAAGCCGTCTCGCGCAACCCGATCCTCGTCACCGCGCTGAACCCGGTCATCGGCTACGAAAAAGGCGCCGCCATCGCCAAGCAGGCCTACAAGGAAGGCCGCCCGATCCTCGACGTGGCGCTGGAGACCACCGGGCTGTCGGAAAAGGAGCTGAAGAAGCTGCTCGACCCGGCCGTACTCGCCAAGGGCGGGATTCACGGTGGATCGGGTGGTGGCGGTTGAGCGCAAAGGCGCGCGTTTAATCCTGAGCCCTTCTTCCGGGCCGAGCAGGGCCTTCCAGTGGCTCAACGGCCAGCTTGAGAGCGCCCGCCGACACAAGCGGGCACTGCCGGCAGGCGAAGTGGAGATGGGGCCAATCAGGGCATTTTGTCCACCCGCGCCAGCGCTTGCGCGCGATCCTTGGCGCAGTCGTCGATGTCGTCCTGGGTCATGGTGGCCCAGGGGACGAAGGCGGGCAGTTCGGCGACGAGGCGCTGCTGGCTTTCGAGAACTTCCGGCAGCCGGTCGCAGATGGCCAGGGCCTTGAGTTCGACGCGGGCGGCTTCGGCTTCGATGCGGCGTTCGAAGCGCTCGGCGGCTTTCTCGCCGCCGAAGATCAGCGCCGGAATGCTCCAGATCGCGCGGCGGGCGATCCTGCCGCCTTCCTTGCCGGCTTCCAGCCCTGTTTCGGCGATGGCGATGATGCGGCCTCGGTGGTCGAGCAGCAGCTCGCGCTGGCGCGGTGTGACGGGAACCGCCGCGCCGTCGATCAGGAGGTCGCCGTGCGGCGAGATGGCGGCCGAAGGCTGACCGTCGGTTTTGCCCAGGCTGAGGTTTTCGGAATGCAGCTCGCGACGGGCTTCGTCGATGGCCTGGTCGACTGTCGCGTCGATGAAATCGCGCGCGATGCCGTGGCCGGCGAAGGTCAGGAGCATGACGGCTGCAAGGGGCAGGAGGCGGGTGCGAAAAGTCTTCATGACGTGGTCTCGGTGGGGAAGGTCGCAGTGGGTCCTGTACCGCCATCCCGGCGTTCGCCGGGACGGCGTCGCGTGTGGTGCCGGTGGTCGTGGGGAGTGGATCAGGCGTCGTCGCGCCTGCGCCGCAGCCAGATCGCGGCGGCGATCATCGCGGCGCCGGCGGCCATGCCGATCCACACGTCGGTGCCGGCGAAGATGTGCCAGCCGCGGCTCAGGTCGATGACCCGCATCAGATCCGAGGGGTTCTCGATGTTCTGCGCGCTGGCGGCGAGGCGGCCGATCAGGGTGCCGTCGATGTACCAGGTGCCCGGCGCGATGCTCAAAAGGCCGCGATAGCCGAGCACGTACCAGATCGTGCCGTGCGGCATCGAGATGCCGGGCAGGGCACCCAGCCAGCTCAGCAGCGTGGCGGAGAGGATCGGCACCAGCACGGCCCACAGGAACGGCTTGGAGCGTGCGAAGGCCGAGCACAGCATCAGCCAGCCGACCGTGGGCAGCGACCAGGCGGCGTAGACCGGCACGATGCTGAGCGCGCTGAACATGACCTTGATCGGGTGCGAGTGCCAGATCATTGCCCAACTGCCCGGCATGCCGTTGAGCTTCATCGTCAACGCCGAGATCACCAGCAGGCAGGCACCGATGCCAAGGCCGATGAGGATCGCCAGCGCCGGGGCCAGCAGCAGCGCCCAGGCCAGCTTCGAGCTGACTGTGAGCCAGTCGGAGACCGGCAGCGATTTCCAGAACAGGATGCTGCGGTCGCGGCGGTCGTCGTAGAGCGTGCCCAGGCAGTAGAAGAACACCACGAAGCCCAGCACCAGCGCGACGATGCCGACGCCCGAAAGCAGGCCGCCATCGCCGATGAAGCCCATCTGTCGGGCGATCTCGGCCTCAGCCATGCCCGCATTGAGGTTTTCCGGTTTCTCGATGCCCGAAAGATGCAGGCTGCCGGCCACCGCGCCGATCAGGCTCAGCGCGCAGATCACGATGCCGGCGACTATCGGTGCCCAGAAGAAGCCGCCGCGGTTTTCCCAGTATTCGCGGCGCAGCAGCCAGCCGAACTTGCGCACGGGGGAAATCGAAGAAGTGGCGTTCATGCGTAGGTTCCTTTCATCGTGGCCACGAACAGGTCGGCGACGCTGGGGGTGCGGGTCTCGCCCAGCTCGGCGAGGCGGGATTTGGCGATGCCGTCGAACAGGAAGATGGTCTTGCCGAACACCTGGCGCTCGTCCAGCGGGCCCAGCGCGCGGGCGGCTTCGGCGCGATCGGGCGACACCAACACTTCGGTGAAGCGTTCGGCCACCTCGTCCATGCTTGCCGACAGCGCGATCTTGCCGGAGCGGATGAACATCAGGTCGGTGAGGATGTGCTCGATCTCCTCGACCTGGTGGGTGGTGACGACGATGGTCTTTTCCTCGTCGAAGTAGTCGTTGAGGAGGCTCTGGTAGAACTGCTTGCGGTAGAGGATGTCCAGGCCCAGGGTCGGTTCGTCGAGCACCAGCACCTTGGCGTCGATCGCCATCACCAGCGCCAGGTGCAGCTGCACGATCATGCCCTTGGACATTTCCCGTACGCGCTGTTTGGCATGCAGCTTGGTGCGGGCGAGGAAGGCCTCGCACTTGGCGCGCGAGAAGCGCGGATGCACGCCTTCGACGAAGTCGATGGCCTGCGACACCCGGATCCAGCGCGGCAGGATGGCGACGTCGGCGATGAAGCAGACCTCGTTCATCAGCTTGTCGCGCGCCACGCGCGGGTCCTGGCCCAGTACCGAAAGCTCGCCCTCGAACGCGGTCAGGCCGAGGATGGCCTTCAGCGCCGTGGTCTTGCCGGCACCGTTGGGGCCGATCAGGCCGACGATGCGGCCCGGCTCGATGGAGAAGCTGACTTCGTCCAGCGCCGGCTTGCCGCCGTACTTCTTGCTGAGGTTGCGGGCGACGATGGCGCTCATTCGACACCTGCCTTGCCGCGCGCGGCGTCGATCTGGTTGCGAAGGCTGTCCCAGGAAAGCCCGAGCCGCACGATGCGTTCGACGATCTGCGGCCATTCCTGGGTAAGGAAACGCTCGCGCTCGGAGGCCAGCAGCCTTTCCGGGGCGTCTTCGGTAACGAACATGCCAAGTCCTCTGCGTTTTTCCACCAGCTGCTCGTCCGCCAGTTCCTGATAGGCGCGCGAGACGGTGATGGGGTTGAGTTGAAAATCCGCTGCCACCTGACGTACCGATGGCACCGCCTCGCCGGGCTTGAGCAGCCCGTCCAGGATCATCGCGACGATGCGGGCCTTGAGCTGCAGGTAGATCGGCGAGGTATCGTTCCACACAACGCTCATGCTCAGTTCTCCGATGAGGCCGGCGCGCGCGGCAGGATCGCACCGAAGGAAAAGAAGGGCATCTGGAAGCTGGCGCGCAGGGCTTCCGGGTTCCAGTGCCGGGCCGGCGAGAGGGTTTGCCGGGGAGTGGGGGAATCGCTCCGGGCTGCCTGGTCGAGGGGCGCGGCTCCCTCCGGCTGGGCCTCGGCGGCCAGCAGGCCCGTGGCCGGTTCGCAGAGGGTGTGGTAACGGGCGAAAGGCACCGGGGCCGGTTCGCCCACGAGCACGCCGCCGGCGATGGCCAGAGTGCTTAACGCAAGACCCACAACGAGGTGCTTGAGCTTGGTGTGCATGGCGGACTCCTTGGGTGTGCAGTGTTGTTGATCCGGTGTGGTAGTAAACTACAACACCATTTCGATCAATGCAACTACTGCCTCCGGAAGGCGTCTGTCGGTTCAGTCCCCGTTTAGGTATGCGCTTCGCCACCGTGGCCGCAGTGGCACTATCGTGGCATCCCCATGCCATTGCCGAGGTCATGATGATCGCCTTTCGTTCCACCGTCGCCGCGCTCGTGCTGGCCGCCCTGTTCCTGATCCCGGCGGTCGGCCACGCGCAGTGCAGCGCGCTGCTCGACCATGAGCTTCGCCCGCTGGCCGGCAAGACGCCCGAGAGCCTGTGCCGTCATCAGGGCAAGGTGCTGCTGCTGGTGAACGTTGCCAGCAAGTGCGGCTTCACCCCGCAGTACGAAGGCCTGGAGGCCATGCACGATCGCCTTGCGCCGCGCGGCTTTGCGGTACTGGGCTTTCCGTCCAACGACTTCCTCGGGCAGGAACCGGGCAGCGAGGAGCAGATCCAGGACTTCTGCCGGCTCACCTACGGGGTGACCTTCCCGATGTACGAGAAGGTCCACGTCAAGGGCAAGGACACGACGCCGATCTACCGCCAGCTGCGCGAAGCCACCGGCGAGAAGCCGGGCTGGAACTTCCACAAGTATCTGGTGAACCGGCAGGGCGACGTGGTGGCGAGCTTCGGCAGCCGCACGCGGCCGGACGATCCGGCGCTGCTGGCCAGGATCGAGGCGCTGCTGGCCGAGCCTGCACCGTCTGAACCGCCGCCAGCGGCCGACTGAACCTCCATCGGTCCGAACGGTCACAGGCCGCGGCGTTGCATGGCCCGATCCCGGGCCCCAGAATATCCCGCCCTTGCGCGCTCGCGACGCGGGCGCTCTTCCATCTTCCACTGGAGTTTTCGATGAATCGTTCCCTGCGTCACACCCTGCTTGCCGCCGCCACCGTCGCCATCTTCGGCGTCTCCGGCGTTGCGTTCGCCAAGGACAAGCTCGAGACCGAGCGCGACAAGGTCAGCTACATGGTCGGCATGCAGATCGGTGCCTCGCTGCAGCAGATCAAGGATGAGGTCGACCTGCCGGTGCTGTTCCAGGCCATCGAAACTTCGCTCAAGAACGGCACGCCGCTGCTCTCGGCCGAAGATGCGCAGGAAGTGCAGAAGTCCTTTGCCGAGCGCCTGCAGGCCAAGCACGCCGCCGAGCAGGCCGCGGCCGCCAAGAAGAACAAGGATGAGGGCGAGGCCTTCATGACGCAGAACAAGGGCAAGAAGGGCGTCACCGCGACGGCCTCGGGCCTGCAGTACCAGGTCGTGACCCAGGGCAAGGGTGCCAAGCCCGCCGCCACCGACACGGTCAAGGTCCACTACACCGGCACCCTGCTCGACGGCACCAAGTTCGACAGCTCGGTCGATCGCGGCGAGCCGGCCACCTTCGCCCTCAACGCCGTGATTCCCGGCTGGACAGAAGCCCTGCAGCTGATGCCGGTGGGCAGCAAGTACACCCTCTGGATTCCCTCCGAACTGGCCTACGGCGACCGCGGCACGCCCGGCCCGATCGGTCCCAACGCGACCCTGAAGTTCGAAGTCGAGCTGCTGGAAATCGTCAAGCAATAAGCCTCGCGCGCAGGCGTGACGCGGGAAGGGCCGGCGCGAAATCGCCGGCCTTTTTCGTGCGGCACCGGTGCGCGTCAGGCCGCAAATGCGGATGTCGTCCCGCTCCGGCGGCGGCCGCATGCGCTATCGTTGCACGTCGTTTTCCGGGAGGAGTCCGTGCTCAAGTCGGTCGCCTGGTGGTTCCGCATTCCGTTCTGGCAGCGGGTGATGGGCGCGTTCGTGCTCGGCGCGCTGGTCGGCTGGCTGATGGGCGAGTCGGCCGGGCCGTGGCTGCAGCCGCTGGGCGATCTCTACATCACCCTGATCCGCATGATCGCGGTGCCGTTGGTGTTCTTTGCCGTGATCGACGCGGTGGGCCGCCTGCACGGGCAGAAGAGCATCGCGGCGCTGGGCGGCAAGACCTTCCTGTGGTTCGCGCTGACCGCGATCTGTGCGGTGGCCATCGGCCTGGGCGTGGCCTGGCTGATGGAGCCGGGCAAGGGCGTCACCGGCCTGGTGCTGCCCGCCGACTACGTGCCGCGGCAGGTGCCCGGGCCGGTGCAGGTGCTGCTCGACGTGGTGCCGTCCAACCCGTTCGCCGCGCTGGCGCAGGGCAATATCCTGCAGGTGCTGTTCTTTGCCGCGCTCGCGGGGGCGGCGCTGGTCAAGCTCGGCGATCGCGTGCCGCGCCTGCGCGAGCTGACCGGGGAAACCAGCGCGCTGATGATGCAGATCACCCGCTGGGTGCTGGAGATGACTCCGCTGGGCACCTTCGGCCTGATCGCCGCGTTGGTGGGAACCTATGGCTTCGGGAAGCTGGTGCCGCTGGGCAGTTTCGTGATTGCGATCTATGTGGCCTGCACCCTGCAGATCGTGTTCACCTACGGCGGGTTGCTGGCCCTGCACGGACTCAGCCCGCTGCGGTTTTTCCGCGGTGCGGCAGCCGGCATGCAGGTAGCCTTCGTGAGCTCGTCGAGCTTTGCCTCGATGCCGGTGGCGCTGCGCTGTGTCACCACCAACCTGGGCGTGGACAAGGATTACGCGGCTTTTGCCGTGCCGCTCGGTGCCACCATCAAGATGGACGGCTGCGGCGCGATCTATCCGGCCATCGCCTCGGTGTTCGTGGCGCAGTATTTCGGCATCGAGCTGTCGGGTTCGCAGTATTTCGTGATCCTGCTGGCTTCGGTGCTGGGCAGCTTCGGCACCGCCGGCGTGCCGGGCACCGCCATCGTGATGGCGACCGTGGTGCTGGGTGCGGCGGGCCTGCCGCTGGAAGGCCTGGGCTATCTGGTCGCCATCGACCGCATCCTGGACATGATGCGCACCATGACCAACGTCACCGGGCAGATGCTGGTGCCGGTGCTGGTGGCGCGCGAGGAAGGACTGCTGGATCGGGCCGTGTACGACGCGCCGCCGCGCGGCGTGGGGGTTACGCTGGGAGACGATCCCGGCGCGCAGGCCTGAGGCATAAGCGTCGGGGACGTAGCCCCGACCTACGCGCTTCCGTAGGTCGACCCTGCGCGGTCGACGTTGCCGGGCATCGAACACCCCGTCGGGGACGTAGCCCCGACCTGCGGAGGATTTCGTAGGTCGGCCCTACGTGGCCGACGCCGCGGGCTGCGCAGGTTTGCGCCGCGAGGCAAAATCCTCCGGTTTCTGCTGCCCTGCAATAGTTTTTTCATGAATCGCGCAGGGATGCGCATTTCTGCTATTGATGCACTGCCGCAAATGTGTGATAAGGACCGGGAGCCTGCCATAACGCAGGCAGGCTCGATCCCCCGGCCAGCGCAGGTATCACCGCCATGTCAGACCAGCAACCCACGGGTGCAGAGATCGTCGTTCGCGCGCTGCAGGAGCAGGGCGTGGAGCACATTTTCGGCTATCCGGGCGGCGCGGTCCTTCCGATTTACGACGTGCTGTTCCAGCAGGAGGCGATCGAGCACATCCTGGTGCGCCACGAGCAGGGCGCGGCGCACGCCGCCGAAGGCTATGCGCGTTCCACCGGCAGGCCGGGCGTGCTGCTGGTCACCTCCGGTCCGGGCGCGACCAATGCCGTCACCGGCCTGGCCGATGCGATGCTCGATTCGATTCCCGTGGTGTGCCTCACCGGGCAGGTACCGACCCACCTGATCGGCACCGATGCGTTCCAGGAATGCGACACCCTCGGCATCACCCGCGCCTGCACCAAGCACAACTTCCTGGTGAAGGACGTGAACGACCTGGCGCGCGTGCTGCACGAGGCCTTCCACATCGCCACCAGCGGACGCCCCGGCCCGGTGGTGGTGGATATCCCCAAGGACGTGCAGTTCAAGCGCGGCACCTACGCCGGCCCGCGCGAAGGGCTGCTGCATCCGACCTACCAGCCGCAGACCCAGGGCGATCCGGCGCGCATCGCGCAGGCCGTGGAATTGATCCTGTCGGCCAAGCGCCCGGTGTTCTACGTCGGCGGCGGCGTGATCAATGCCGGGCCGCGCGCTTCCGATCTGCTGCGCGAACTGGCGCGTCTCACCGGCTTCCCGGTCACCTCCACGCTGATGGCGCTGGGCGCGTTTCCGGCCAGCAATCCGCAGTGGCTCGGCATGCTCGGCATGCACGGTACCTACGAGGCCAACCTCACGATGCACGAGTGCGATGTGATGGTGGCGCTCGGCGCGCGCTTCGATGACCGTTGCACCGGACGCCTGGATGCGTTTTCGCCGCGTTCGCGCAAGATCCACGTCGATATCGATCCGTCCTCGATCAACAAGATCGTGCGCGTGGAGGTGCCCATCGTGGGCGACTGCGCGAGCGTGCTGGAGGCGCTGGTGGCAGGCGTTGCTCCGCGCGTGTCGGAAATCGACGCCGCCGCGCGCGAGGCGTGGTGGGAGCGGATCCAGGGCTGGCGCTCGCGCCGCTCGCTGTCGTACCTGAAATCCGATGAAACCATCAAGCCGCAGTACGCGATCGAGCGCCTCCACGCGCTCACCCGCGAGCGCGAAACCTTCATTACGACCGAGGTCGGCCAGCACCAGATGTGGGCGGCCCAGCACTTCCACTTCGACCGGCCCAACCGCTGGATGACCTCGGGCGGCCTCGGCACGATGGGCTACGGCATCCCGGCCGCGGTCGGCGTGCAGGTGGCGCATCCCGAGGCGCTGGTGATCGACATCGCCGGCGAAGCCAGCGTGCTGATGACGATGCAGGAGCTCTCGACCGCGGTGCAGTACAGGCTGCCGATCAAGCTCTTCATCCTCAACAACGAGTACATGGGCATGGTGCGGCAGTGGCAGCAGTTGCTGCACGGCGGGCGCTATTCGCAGTCGTACTCGGCGGCGCTGCCGGATTTCGTCAAACTGGCCGAGGCCTACGGCGGCAAGGGCATCCGGGTGAGCGATCCGGCGGCGCTGGATGACGCCATTCGCGCGATGATCGACCACCCCGGCCCGGTGATCGTCGACTGCGTCGTGGACAAGGCCGAGAACTGCCTGCCGATGATTCCCTCGGGGGCCGCGCACTTCGAAATGATCCTGCCCGATACCGCTGCGGCCGAAGTGACCGAAGCCGGTCGCATGATGGTCTGAGGAGCCCCCATGTCCTGCCAGAACGAAAAGCATTGCACCGGCGGCAAGCCGGCACCGTCACAGCCCGCCTCGGCATATTTCCTCAGCGACGACGTCCCGCAGCCCGTGCGCGCCACCCTTTCCGTGCTGGTGGACAACGAGGTTGGCGCGCTGGCGCGCGTAGTGGGCCTGTTCTCCGGGCGCGGCTACAACATCGAATCGCTCACCGTGGGCGAGACCGACCACCAGAAGCGCACCTCGCGCATCACCATCGTGACCTCCGGCACGCCGCACGTCATCGAGCAGATCAAGGCCCAGCTGGGCCGCCTGGTGCCGGTGCATCGCGTGGTGGATCTCGCGGTGGACAAGCCCGGCGTGGAACGCGAGATGGCGCTGGTGAAGGTGTCTGGCACCGGCGAGCAGCGCGCCGAGATGCTGCGCCTGTCCAACGTGTTCCGCGCCCACGTGGTCGACATCACCCACACCAGCTTCACCTTCGAGCTGACCGGCGCGCCCAGCAAGATCGACGCCTTCGTCGAGTTGATGATTCCGCTGGGTTTGGTGGAGATGAGCCGCACCGGCGTGGTGGCGATCAGTCGCGGCGGCGAGGCGACTTGAGGCTCGGGCCTGCGCCGGGCGCGAGCCGGAAACCTCGGCGGATCCAGCCGCTGCGAAGCGGCGCAGCCGAAGGCACCGCACCCGGCGCGTGATCCCTCCAGGGCGACGCCGCGCCGGGGCATCGGACAGAATCCGCGCGCAGAAAAAACCCCGCCGGGGCGGGGGTTTTTCGAGAGCCTGCGGAGCCCGGATCAGTTCTCGAAGCCGTCCGAGAAGATCGCGTCGGGCACCACGGCCACCACCGTCGTGAAGGCGTGGTCGTTGTTGCCCGGCAGCGGGTCGGTGCTGGCGGTGCTGGCGGCGAGCGGCGCGGCCAGGGTCTGGCCCGATGCCGCCGGCTGGACGATGACCGTCGCCGTGAAACTGCCGCTGGCCCCGGCCGCGAGCGATGCGATGCCGCACTGGACCACGCCGCTGCTGCCGATGGCGGGTTCGGAGCACACCCAGCCGACGGGTGCGGTGAGGCTGATGAAGCCCGCGCCGGTCGGAAGGGTCAGCACCACCTGCGCGCCCACGGCTTCGTCCGCGCCGGCGTTGGCGACGCTGAAGCTGTAGGTCAGCGTATCGCCCACGCTTGCGGTGGCGGCAACCGAGGCGTTGGAGACCGACAGGTCGGCGGTGCGGAAGGCGGCCACGTCGAGGAAGGCCAGCGCCGGGTCGTGGTCCGAGTTGGCGAAGGCGTTGCCGGTGTCGGTGCGGTCAGCCTGGTGGAAGTCGGCGTTGACCCGCGCGAACTCCATGCGCGGCTCGCCGACGGTCCGGGACACGACGGCTTCGTTGACCAGGATGTGGTCGATGGTCTGGGCGTTGCCGGCGAAGGTGTAGCTGTAGCGCTCGTCGCGCGGCGCAAGCTCGGTCAGCAGGATCAGGTCGGGGGTGACCAGATCGGTGCCGTCGTCGGGCACCACGGTCGCATCGTTGGCGCTGGGCTCGCCCTTGATCGTGCCCATCAGGTCGGCATAGCCGTCGTTGAACTCGTAGGCGTTGAAGTCGCCCACCAGCACGATGGCGCGGCTGGCATCGGCAGCCTGGAACTGCTGCACCAGTTCGGCCAGGAATTCGGCGTTCTGCTGGCGCTTGGCGCGGTTGCGCCGGCCCTCGCCGCCGCCGGGATTGAGCGGATCATTGAAGCAGGCGTAGTTGGCATCCGCGTCGGCGGTGCTGTCCAGGTCGATCATCGACTTGAGGTGGTTGTTGATGACGGTGACCGGGAGCTGGCTGCCGTTGGGCCCGGCGATGAGCAGGTCCACCACCAGCGGCGGGCGATCGTTGAGCAGGCCCGCGGTGTAGCTCACCCCGTCCGGGCACAGCACGTGCAGCCCGGCACCGTATTCCTGCGCGGCGCCGACCAGGGTGACGCGCGGCTGGCCGCCGACCAGCGACTTCTTCAGCAGGAATCCCAGGCGCTGGGTGCCGCTGGTGGACACCATCACCGATTGATACGCCGGATCATTGGCGGCAATGGTGCCAACGCGCGTGGCGATATCGGCCAGGGTTTCCGGGTTGGCCACTTCGATCAGGCCGAGCACGTCCGGCGTGCCGAGGTAGTTCACGATGGTCTGGGCGATCTTGTCGGCCTTGCGCGGGTAGGTGGTGCCGCCGGCCAGGGCCAGGTTCTCGACGTTGTAGCCGCCGATGGTGACGTCGGTCGGCGCGGCGACGGACACCGCCGTGCCCGCCGCCGCGCCGGTGGCGTCGACCGTGCCGAACTCCGCGTCGCGGGTCAGCACGGTGTAGCGCGCCGAAGCGTAGTCGAGCACGCCGGTCAGGTTCTCGATCACGCTACCGCTGCGCAGCGTTTTGGTGCTGCCGCCGGCGAGCAGGTTGGTCTTCACGCGCAGCAGCTCGGGATTGTTGTCCCAGCAGGGCACGTTCGCGGGCGCTTCGGCCGGCAGCGGCAGCGAGCCGGGGATCGCGGGATCGATGCCGCAGCGGAAGAGATCGACGCCGGCCTCGCGCATCGGGCGCTGGAGGCCCTCGGCCACGCCGAAAAACTCGTCGTTGGCCCCGGCACCGGTGGGCGACACCGTGACCAGGCGCGGCACGCTGACGCGCATGAACTCGTAGCGTTCGAGCTGGTCGATCGCGCCGGCCGGGTCGATCGAGGCCGGGCCGAGCACCACCGGCGCAGGCAGCGGATTGCCGGAAGACACCACGGTCGTGGTGGCGAAGGTCAGCTCGGTGATCGGCAGGCTGCCGCCCGGCCCGTACTCGGAGACGGTGCCGGTGACCTGTACCAGATCGCCCAGCGCAAGCCCGGTCGCGGCGGGGTTGCTGGCGGGGCCGAACACCAGTAGCCCTTCGGATGTGGTCGGGTCGCCGTCCTCGTCGGCCGCCAGCGACTGCAGGTAGTAGCGCTGGCTGTTGGACGTGATCGCGGTGACGATGCCGCGCGTGGTCACGATCTGGCCGTCGAAGGGCGAAATCTGCCCGGATCCCTGGATCTGGCTGATCGGGGTGAACACGATGTCGTCGTCGATGATGGTGCCGGACTTGCTGATCGGATCGGTCTGGGTGACGTCGGCACCGCTGAAGTTGGACAGGGTGACGGTGACCGTGGCGTTGCCGTCGACGACGGTGTTGGGGACGGTCTCGACCTTGATCAGATACGGCGTGGCGGCGCTGCCGTCGAGCGTGACGCTGGCGGGGCCGGTGTAGGCATAGCGCCCGGCGGGGCCGCTGACGGCGATGTCGAAGGACACCGTGTCGCCGCTGCCGATGGCCGGGGCGAAGTTGACCGTGT
Organism: Denitratimonas tolerans; assembly: GCF_037203605.1. NCBI lineage: Bacteria > Pseudomonadati > Pseudomonadota > Gammaproteobacteria > Lysobacterales > Lysobacteraceae > Denitratimonas > Denitratimonas tolerans. The sequence continues at coordinate 69,988 of NZ_JBBDHC010000002.1, read as the reverse complement.
AGCTGAACATGGACGCGGCGGTATCGCCTTCCAGCACCGAAACCGTCGCGCTGTCGAAGCTGAAGACCGGCAGCGTCGCCGCCGCACCGCAGGCGTTGGGTGTGGCGAAGGAGTTGCGTGGCGTAGGTGCCTGTGGGGAGAAGTCCGCGGCGTTGTCGTTGCTGTCGGTGCAGCCGGCGGCGGCGCGCATCGCCGCGGTGGTGTTGGCGATTCCCGGGGCCGGGCCGCTGCCTTCAAAGCAGTTGGCGCTGCTGCCGATGCCGAGGAAATCCTGGATCGCAGCGCCGGTCGGGCAGGTGCCGGTGAGCGCCGTGGTGTTGCTGACCAGGGCAACCTTGCCGCTGGAAGCGCTCATCGCGATGCTGCCGATCACCTCGGGCGTCGGCAGCGGCGTCGTGCCGCCACCCCCCTGCGCCTGCTGGATCAGGTAGTACTGCCCGGGTTGCAGGACGTGACTGCCGAGCGGCGTCACCTGCCAGGAGGTGCCCGCGGCGGAGGTGTATTGCACGGACCAGCCGGCAAGGCTCACCGGCGTCGAGCCGCGGTTGAACAGCTCGATGAAGTCGTGGGTGTAGGTGGCACCCGAGTTGCCGCCGCCGCCGTAGGACTGGCTGATCACCACCTGCGCCGAGGCCGTACCCGCGCCGGCGAGCACGAGCGTCAACAGGCCGGCGAGCACGGCGCGCAACCGTGAATGTGTCGTCATTTGCATGGAAAAACCCCGACAGGAAGTGCAGTGCCCGATCGGGCGGTGCCCGAGCGGGTTGGAAGCCGCGAGCCTAGCAGTGTCGCGTGACGCCAATGTGTCGCTGGTTGGCACTCTCGCACAGGCGCGATCCACGCGGGACTTGCCCCGGATGGGGTGCTTGCAGTCGAATGCGGAACTTCGCGCCGCGTATCGCGGCCCGTTTCCGAAGGGGAAGTATCGAATGAACCAGACCGTTTCTCCACCGCAGCTCACCCTGCGCGCCGTACTGCTGGCCATCGTGCTGGCGGTGATCCTGGCCGCCGCGAACACCTATCTGGGCCTGTTCGCCGGTCTCACCATCGCCTCGGCGATTCCCGCCGCCGTGGTGTCGATGGGCGTGCTGCGCGCGCTGGGCGGGGGCACGATCCTGGAGAACAACATCGTCCAGACCGGCGCCTCGGCCGGTTCCTCCATCGCCTCGGGCGTGATCTTCACCATCCCGGCGCTGGTGATCCTGGGCTACTGGGACGACTTCAAGTATTCGTGGGTGCTGGCGATCGCGGGCCTGGGCGGCCTGCTCGGCGTGCTGTTCTCGGTGCCGCTGCGCCGCTCGTTGATCGTCGACCAGGGGCTGGCCTTCCCCGAGGGCAAGGCCGCGGCCGAGGTGCTCAAGACCGGCGAGAACCCGGGGCAGGGCATCAAGCTGCTGGCCGGCTCGGCGATCCTGGGCGGCCTGATCAAGCTCGCCGCCGGCAGCGGCCTGCGCCTGATCCCGGACACCGCGCAGGTGGCCGCCTGGTTCGGCAAGACCATCGGCTACGCCGGCACCAACCTGTCGCCGGCGCTGTTCGGCGTGGGCTACATCGTGGGGCTCAACATCGGCATCGTGGTCTTTGCCGGCGGCTTCATCGGCTGGAACATCGCGATTCCGCTCTACAGCACCTTCTTCCTGGAAAACGATCCGCAGCTCATGCAGTCGATCATCGCCGGCTGCGGCGGCATCGGCGGCGACGCCGAATGCGCCGCGGGCGCGATCTGGTCGGCGCAGATACGCTACCTGGGCGTGGGCGCGATGCTGATCGGCGGCGTCTGGACCCTGATCTCGCTGCGCAAGTCGCTGTTTTCCGGCGTCAAGAGCGGCATGGCCGTGGCCAAGGCGGGGGGCGGCGCAAACCTGGCGCATACCGAGCGCGACATTCCGATGAAGTACATCGGCATCGGCCTGATCCTCTTCACCCTGCCGCTGCTGGCGCTCTACCAGGCCATCGTGGGGCAGTGGACGGTAAGCGTTCCGATGACGGTCATCATGGTCGTGGCCGGCTTCCTGTTCGTCTCGGTCTCGGCCTACATGGCCGGCCTGGTGGGCTCCTCGAACAACCCGGTGTCCGGCATCACCATCGCCACCATCCTGTTCGCGGCGCTGGTGCTGGTGCTGCTGCTGGGGCGCGATTCGAGCATCGGTGCGGTGGCGGCGATCATGATCGGCGCGGTGGTGTGCTGCGCGGCCTGCATCGGCGGCGACAATCTGCAGGATCTCAAGGCCGGCTACATCGTCGGCGCAACGCCGTGGAAGCAACAGGTGATGCTCGCCATCGGCGCGGTGTCCGCGGCCCTGGTGATGGCACCGGTGCTCAACATCCTGGCCAAGGCCTACGGCATCGGCGTGGTGAGCGAGGCGCACCCCAATCCGCTGCTGGCCCCGCAGGCCACCCTGATGGCCTCGGTGGCCAAGGGCATCTTCGGCGGCGAGCTGCCGTGGACCACCATCGGCATCGGCGCGGGCATCGGCGCGGCCATCATCGCCTTCGACAGCTGGCTGCAGGCGCGCAAAGCCGGCTTCCGGGTGCCGGTACTGGCCTGCGCCGTGGGCATTTACCTGCCGATCGAGCTGTCGGTGCCGATCCTGGCCGGCGGCATCGTGGCCTGGATGGTGGAGCGCAAGTTCGGCGTCAAGGCTGACGATCCCGAGCGCGAGAAGGTCCACCAGCGCGGCATGCTGTTCGGCGCGGGCCTGATCACCGGCGAGGCGCTGATGGGCATCGGCATCGCGGTGCCGATCGTGGTGGCCGGAAGCGCCGACGTGCTGGCCTTGCCCGAGGCCCTGCAACTGGGCGAACAGGCCGCGCAGTGGCTGGGCCTGGCCCTGCTGGCGCTGACCGCCGTGCTGCTCTATCGCACCGCGATCAAGCGAACCTGAGCCGCCGCGATCACCGCATCACAGGCGTTGCCTGGCAGGGCGGAAGCGCCGCAGGCGATTCCGCTGCGGCGTGACGACGCGGTTGTCGCCTGACGTTGCGGCTTGGGTGGAGTGTCGGCGGAAACCGCTGCGCGGGCTCCGCCCTGCGAGGGCTTCCCTTTGCGGCTTGATTTGGGCGGCGGCTCAATCGGCCAGCAGGCGGCGCAGGGTTTTTGCGTAGCGTCGCGCGATGGTCTCGCGCTGATGGTGGCGGCCCTCGGCCACGACGCGCCGGCCGCCGACGAACGTTTCCGACACCAGTGGCCGGTTTCCGGCGAACACGAAGCGTTCCGGCACCTCGCCATCGCGCGCGCCAGCGAGCGCGGGCGCGTCGGGATCGAGCACGATGAGATCCGCGAAGGCACCTTCTTCCAGCCGACCCAGCGCAAGGCCGGCAGCCTGCGCGCCGCCTTGCCAGGTGTGCCGGAGCAGGGACTGGCCCACGCCCGGCGTGCGCGCGCTGCTGGCGATGTTGCGCCGCTGCGTGGCCAGGCGCTGGCCGTATTCGAGCCAGCGCAGCTCCTCCACCGGCGACACCGAGACGTGCGAATCGCTGCCGATGGAAAAGCGTCCGCCGGCGTCGAGGAAGGCGCGCAGCGGAAACAGCCCGTCGCCGAGGTTGGCCTCCGTGGTCGGGCAGAGCGAGACGCAGGCAGCGCTGGCCGCGATGCCGGAAATCTCGCCGTCGGAGAGGTGGGTGGCGTGCACCAGGGTCCAGCGCGCATCGACCGGCGCATTGTCCAGCAGCCAGCGCACCGGGCGCGCGCCGCGCGCGGCGATGCACTGCTCCACTTCGGCGATCTGTTCGGCGATGTGGATGTGGATCGGGAAGTCGTGCCCGGCCAGCGCTTCGAGCAGCGCCGGCATCACCTCCTGCGGCACCGCGCGCAGGCTGTGCAGGGCGACGCCCACGCGCAACGCATCGTTTTGCAGGCGGCGCAGCGTCGCGAGCAGGGCGAGGTAGTCGTCCAGCGCGTGGCCGAAGCGCCGCTGCCGCGGCTCCAGCGCGCGTCCGTCGAAGCCGCCGCTCATGTAGAGCACGGGCAGCAGCGTCATGCGGATGCCGGCCTGCTCCGCCGCCTCGATCAGCGCGCGCGACATCGCGGCGCGGTCGGCGTAGGGCGTGCCGTCGGGCTGATGGTGCAGGTAATGGAATTCGCAGACGTGGGTGTAGCCGGCCTCCAGCATCTCGGCGTAGAGCTGGGTGGCGATGTCGCGAAGGGAGTCGGGATCCAGCTTTCCCGCGAAGCGGTACATCAGCTCGCGCCAGGTCCAGAAGCTGTCCTCGACATTCTCCTGGTGCTCGGCCAATCCGGCCATGGCGCGCTGGAAGGCATGCGAATGGGTGTTGGGAATGCCCGGCAGTGCGAAGCGGGCCGTAGCGTCGCGCGTGGGGTCGAGTCGCCGCACACGGCCGGTCGCATCGGTGCGCAGCCGTGCGGTGGTCCAGCCGGAAGGCGTCAGGCAGCGCAGCGGAGTGGCGTCGATCATCGCGGTGTTCCTGGGGAAGGGATCGACCGGCGTGGCCGCCGGCCATTTTTCGACATGGTGCCGAAGTCGGACCGGAACCCGCGATCCGCCCGCCGGCCGATCGAAAGGATGCAGGTGCCGGAAAAACGTTCGACCGCCGGGCTTTCGGTACGGATGCGGCGTCCAGTGTAGCGGCACGCAGGCGGTCCCGATCCGTCCTGACCGACTGCGCGCCAGGGTTGGTGTTCGTCGGCTCATCGCGCGAGGCGCGGAGGCGATCCGGGCATCGCTTGGCGGGGGCGGCGGACCGGGCCGAGTCGAGCGCGCCAGCAGGTAGAATGACAGGCTCCGTTTCCGTGCCACCCCATCGAGGATTCCACCTTGATCAAGCCCCGCACTCCGCCCGGCGTCATGGAACTGCTGCCGCGCGACCAGATCGCCTTCCAGCAGATGCTCGACACCATCCGTCGCAACTTCGAGCGCTTCGGCTTCCTGCCGATCGAAACGCCGGTGTTCGAGCTGTCCGAGGTGCTGCTGACCAAGAGCGGCGGCGAAACCGAGCGGCAGGTGTATTTCGTGCAGTCCACCGGCGCGCTGTCCAATGCGGCGGAAAGCGGGAGTGCCGTGCCGGAACTGGCGCTGCGCTTCGATCTCACCGTGCCGCTGGCGCGCTACGTGGCCGAGCACGAGCACGAGCTGTCCTTCCCGTTCCGCCGCTACCAGATGCAGCGCGTCTATCGCGGCGAGCGCGCCCAGCGCGGGCGCTTCCGCGAGTTCTACCAGTGCGATATCGACGTGATCGGCAAGGACGCGCTGAGCGTGCGCTATGACGCCGAGCTGCCGGCGGTGATCCACGCCGTGTTCAGCGAGCTTGCCATCGGCAAGTTCACCATCCAGCTCAACAACCGCAGGCTGATGCGCGGTTTTTTCGAGAGCCTCGGAGTGAGGGATCCGCAGCTGCAGACGGGCGTGCTGCGCGAGGTCGACAAGCTCGACAAGCGCGGTGCGGAGCATGTGCGCGAGACGCTTGCCGGCGAAGGTTTCAGCCTCGCGGCCGATGTCGTGGCGCGGATTCTCGATTTTGTGCAGGTGCGCTCCAGCGGGCACGATGACGCGCTCGCCAGGCTCGCCGCGCTGGGGCAGGGCAGCGATGAGCTGAGCCGGGGCGTGGCCGAACTGCGCGAGGTGCTGGATCTGGTGAAGTCGCTGGGCGTGCCCGAGACCCACTACGCGCTCAATTTTTCCATCGCGCGCGGGCTGGACTACTACACCGGCACCGTCTACGAAACGACGCTCGACGATTTTCCGCAGATCGGCTCGATCTGCTCGGGCGGACGTTACGAGAACCTCGCCAGCCATTACACGAAATCGAAGCTGCCGGGCGTGGGTATTTCGATCGGGCTTACGCGCCTGTTCTGGCAGCTGCGCGAGGCCGGCCTGGTGGATACCGCCGAGAGCAGCGTCGATGTGCTGGTGAGCCAGATGGACGAGGAGCGCCTGCCGACCTATCTGGCCATCGCCAGCGAGCTGCGCGCGGGCGGGCTCAACGTCGAGGTGCAGCTGGAGCCGCGCAAGCTGGCGCGGCAGTTCCAGTACGCCGATCGCGCCGGCATCCGCTTCGTGGTGATCGTGGGTGAGGACGAGGAGGCGCGCGGCGTGGTCTCGGTCAAGGACCTGCGCCGCGCCGAGCAGTTCGAGGTCGCGCGTCCGGATCTGGCGCGCACCCTGCGGGTCGAGCTGGAGCAGGCGCGTGCGATGCGCGTGCGGATGGAAGGGGACAGCGCATGAGCGCGATCCGGCTGGATGGGCGGTCGCTGACCCGCGCCCAGGTGCGCGCGATCGCGCGCGGCGGCGTTGCGGTCGAACTGGATTCGGCGCAGCTGGAGAAGGTGCGCGCGGCGGCCGATTTCCTGGCCGAGCAGGTGGAAAAGCAGGAACCGATCTACGGTGTCACCACGGGCTTTGGCAGCAATGCCGACAAGCTCCTGGGCGCGCGCCGCGCGCGCGAGGGCCTGCCGGGCAGGCACCCTTCCGACGGCAGCCTGATGGAGGAGCTGCAGCGCAACCTGATCATCACCCACGCGGTGTGCGTGGGTGAGCCGTTCCCGGCCGAGGTGGTGCGCGCGATGCTGGTGATCCGCATCAACACGCTGATGCACGGGCACTCGGGCATTCGCGTGGACACCCTGCAGGCGCTCACGTCGCTGCTCAATGCCGGCATCGTGCCGGTGGTGCCGAAGAAGGGCTCGGTGGGCGCGAGCGGTGACCTGGCCCCGCTCTCGCACCTTGCCATCGTGCTGCTGGGCGGCGGCGAGGCGTTTTTCGAGGGCGAGCGCATGCCCGGCGCACAGGCGCTGGAGCGCGCGGGCCTGGAACCCGTTCGCCTGTCGTTCAAGGAAGGGCTTGCGCTCAACAACGGCACCGCCCAGATGCTGGCCACGGCCACCTTGGCGATCGAGCGCATGGGTGAGCTGCTGGAAACCGCGGATCTCGCCGCGGCGATGACGCTGGAAGCCTTCGCCGGCCGCACCCGTGCCTTCGATGCGCGCGTGCACGACCTGCGCCCGCATCCGGGGCAGGTCGAGTCGGCGGCGAACCTGCGCGAACTGCTCGACGGCTCCACCCTGGTCGATATTCCCTATCACCTCGTGCCGCGATTCCGCGCGTGGCTGCCGGAAAGCTGGTCCGATCCGTCCGATCAGGCGCACCACTTCGATATCTGCTGGGAGTGGGTGCCGCCTTCGCAGCGGCACGGACGCGAAGCGTTCTACACCCGCTTCCTGCCGTTCCGCGGCGGCAAGAAGCACCAGCCGCAGGACAGTTACTCGCTGCGCTGCATCCCGCAGGTGCACGGCGCGGTGCGCGATGCGCTGGCGCAGGCGCGGCGCGTGATCGACATCGAGCTCAACGCCGTCACCGACAATCCGCTGGTGTTTCCCGATACGCCCGACGCGCGCCATATCGAGGATCAGGTGATCAGCGCCGGCCACTTCCACGGCATGCCGCTGGCGCTGGCGATGAGCTATCTGAAGGCCGCCATCCCGGTGCTGGCGTCCATCTCCGAACGCCGCCTCAACAAGCTCGTCGATCCGGCCACCAACGACGGCCTGCCGGCCTTCCTGATCGGCAACGAGGACGGCACCGATTCGGGCTTCATGATCGTGCAGTACACCGCCGCGGCCCTGGTCAACGATCTGGCTTCACGCGCGCATCCGGCCAGCGTGTATTCCATTCCCACCAGCGCCAACGCCGAGGACCACGTCTCGATGGGCGCCAACGAAGCGCGCCACGCGCTCGACATGGTGGACGACCTCGCGCACGTGCTGGCGCTGGAGATCTACACCGCCGCCCAGGCGCTGGATTACCGCCGCGACATGATCGAAGCGGCGCGGGCCCTGGCGCGGCGCGGCGACGTGCTGGCCATTGCCGCCAAGGTGGCCAACGCGCCGCTGCCCGGTGACGCGGTACACGGCCAGTTCCTGGTCGAGTGCGCCGATCTCATGGCCCAGCTGGCCCGGGATGCGGACTTCCACGCCTCGCCGCGCGTGCAGCGCGCGCACGCGCGCCTGCGCGAGCACATCGCCTTCATGCAGCGCGACCGCGCCATGGATGGCGAAGTGGCCAAGGTCTGCGAACTGGTGGAGCGGGGCGTGCTGCTGGGGTGATCGGAAGCGTGTGGGAGCAGGCTTGCCCGCGATTGGCCCCTGCGGCGGGTTTTCATCGCGACCGAGGTCGCTCCTGCAAAAGCTGTCATACGGCGCAAGGGGGAGGCGCATCCGTTGCATCGATCACCGCGCCGCCCAGGCATTCCTCGCTGTCGTAGAAAACCACCGATTGTCCCGGCGTCACCGCGCGCTGCGCGCGGTCGAAGCGCACTTCCAGCGTGCCATCGTCGAGAATTTCCACGCGGCAGGGCTCGTCCGGCTGGCGGTAGCGGGTCTTGGCGGTGCAGGAAAACCGCGCGGCGGGAGCGTCGCCGCCGGTGAATGTGGCCTGCGAAGCGCGCAGCGTGCTGGATTGCAGGTACGGGCTGTCGTGGCCCTGATCGACGTAGAGCACGTTGCCGGTGACATCCTTGCCGACGACGAACCACGGCGCCTGCGGGCGACCGCGTACGCCGCCCAGGTTCAAGCCTTCGCGCTGGCCCAGGGTGTAGTGGAAGACGCCGGCGTGTTCGCCCAGATTCTGACCATCGACGGCGCGGATCGGGCCGGGCCGGGCCGGGATGTACTGGCCGAGGAAGTCGCGAAAATCGCGTTCGCCGATGAAGCAGATGCCGGTGGAATCCTTCTTCGCGTGCACCGAAAAGCCGGCCTCGCGTGCGATCTCGCGCACCCGCGCCTTGGGCAGTTCACCGATGGGAAACAGGGTGGAAGCCAGCGCCTCCTGCCCCAGCGCGTGCAGGAAATAGGTCTGGTCCTTGGCCGCGTCCACGGCGCGCAGCAGGCGGAAGCGGCCGTCGCGTTCGGCCACGCGGGCATAGTGGCCGGTGGCGATGCGCTGCGCGCCCCGGGCGCGGGCTTCATCGAGGAAGGTGCGGAACTTGATCTCGCGGTTGCACAGCACGTCGGGATTGGGCGTGCGGCCGGCGCGGTGCTCGGCGAGGAAGTGCTCGAACACCCCCGTCCAGTATTCGCTGGCGAAGTTGCGCGAATGGAAGGGAATGCCGAGCCTGCCGCAGACGGCAACCGCGTCGCGGCGGTCGTCTTCGGCGCGACACTCGCCCGAGCCGTCGTCGTCCCAGTTCTGCATGAACAGCCCGGCGATGCGCAGGCCGCGACGCTGGAGCAGGAGCGCGGCGACGGCGGAATCGACCCCGCCGGAGACGCCGACCATGGCATCGAAAGCTGGTGAAGTCATTTTGCCAAGTGAGTCATTGACAAGGGAAAACGGGATCCGGCCAGCCAGTCGTCCAGCAGCGCCTCGACCAGCGGGCTGCGAAGGCGCGCACGCTCGGCGCGCACTTCGGTGGGTGTGAGCCAGAGCGCGCGATGGATGCCGGCATCGAGCGGGCGCCCGGATTCATGCGCCAGCGGTTGGGCGGCAAATCCCACGCGCACGAACGCCTGCCCGTTCGGCGCGCGCCACTGGTAAATGCCGACCAGATGGGTGAGGCGGACGCGCCAGGCCGATTCCTCCAGGGTTTCGCGCACGGCGGCCTCGGCCAGCGATTCGCCGGCCTCCAGATGGCCGGCCGGCTGGTTGATGACATACCCGTCGGGGCTTTCCTCCTCGACGAAGAGCAGCCGCCCGTCGCGGGCGACCACGGTGGCGACGGTGACGCGCGGGCGCGGGACGCCCGCCGCGGTCACAGTTCGTCCCCGCTGACCAGCTGCTTTTCCATGCGATCGCCGATCGAGGCCGCCAGGTCGATGGCCTCATTGAGCGTGTCGGCGTCGGCATCGGCGGGGATCTTCAGCACCAGCACCGCGTTTCCCTCCGACCGCGCCCAGGCACCCAGGATCAGGTCGAAGTTCTCGGACAGGAGCCGGTTGGCGACGGTTGCCGGAATGCGGCGCTCATCGGAGCGGTAGCCGTAGGTCCAGACCTCGCGGATGCGCTGCTCGCCGGTTTCGTGCACCACGCTGCGGACCCAGACGATCTGGGTCCGGTCATCACCCAGATCGACGAGGATGCGGTAGTCCCCGTCGTCATCGATGGTGAATGGCGTGCCGTGGGCCTTCAGCAGCGGACCGATGCGAGGGTCGGGTACGGCCGGAGTCGCGCTCGATTCCGCGGCGGCGGGTTCGATGTCGGCATTGCTGGCGCCGTGCGCAACAAGCGGCAGGCAGCAGGCCACAAGCAGGGTGACAAGGCCCGAATGGATGAAGCGCGGCATGGCGTTGGCTCGTGCAGGGTGGGGAACGGATTGTCCGTCCTGCGCCGGGAAAACGCCACGTTCGGCAGCGCAGCGCCCTACTGGTTGAAGTCGAAGCTCATGTCGTGTTCGGGCGGGGCGAGGAAGTTGCCGTACACGTACTGCACGTTGCTGGTGAACAGGACCGTCATGCTGCCGGCGTCCTGCGCGCCTTCGGCGATGGTCTTGCGGCCCAGCTCGGCGGCGCGGTCGGTGATCTCGCGCACCTTGGCCTGGCTTTCCGGATTGCGGGCCAGATCCTCGATCAGGCTGTGGTCGATGCCCAGGTAGTCGGCCGGGACGTGGCTGAGCAGTTGGAACGAATTGAGGCCCAGGCCGAACTGTTCCAGACACATGCCGCAGCCGAGCCTGGACAGCGAAGCGTGCAGTTCCTGGACCGCCTTGAGGTTGGTGAAGGCCTTGGACTCGGGCAGGCTGATCACCAGGTTTTCGGGCGGCACATTGGCCTGCTTGAGGTTGGCGGCGATCCACGCCGCCAGCTTGGGGTCCTGCAGGCTTTCCACCGTGACCTTCACGAACAGCCGCGTGTTGCGCCCGCTGCGGTGCCGCTGCGCGATCGCGGCGATCGCGCGCTGGATCACCCAGCGATCGATGCGCGCCATCATGCCGTGTTCCTCGGCGATGCCCATGAAGACGCCGGGCGTCACGATGTCGCCGTTGGGGCCGGTCAGGCGCAGCAGCACCTGGAAGGTTTCCTCGGGCTCGCCGGTGAGGTGGATGATGGGCTGGAAGAACAGCACGAAACCCTCGCCCTTGAGCGCGGACTCCATATGCGCCACCCACTGCGCGATGCGCTCCTCTTCGGCGCGGTCGCGCGCTGCGGGATCGAAGATGAGGGCGCGATTGCCGCCTTCGGCCTGTGCCGACTGGATCTGGCTGACCACCTTGTTGAGCACCTGCTGGGCGCTGGCGATCTTCTGGCCGATCTGGACGCCGCCGATGCTGAGCGTGGCGTTGAGCGAATGATCGCCGACTTCAAGAATGGCGTTTTCGAATGATTTGCACAGCACCTTGGCCAGATCGCGCGTCTGGTTGTGGTTGGAGCCGCGCAGCAGCACGGCGATGCCGTGCTCGGTGAAGCGCGCGGTAATGGCGTTTTCCGGGAGCTGCCGCGCGATACGCTCGGCGGTGGCCTTGAGCAGCGCGTCGGCGTTGGCCACGCCGACCGCGTTCATCAAGGTGGCGTAGTTGTCCAGCTCCATCAGCAGCAGGGCCTGATCCGATGCGCCCTCGGCCGCGGCCGAAATCGCCACGTCCAGCTCACCAAGGAAATGCTGGCGGTTGTAGAGGCCGGTGATCTGGTCGCGCTGGCGCAGGGCGTCCAGTTCCTTGACCATCTCCGCGTCCATGAGCTGCGGACGCATCACGATCTGGATGCAGGGCTCGCCCTCGTAGCTGGCCTGGGCGAACTCCATCAGCGCGTCGAAGGTTTCGCCGTCGGCGCGGCGCGCCTTCAGCTCCAGGTTCTTCGGCGGCGGCTCGCCGCGGCTCAGGTCCTTGAGCAGCTGCTTGAACTGGTCCGCGTTTTCGGGCCCGACCATGTCCAGCAGCGGCAGGCCCTCGATCTCCTCGAAGCTCTCGTAGCCGAACATCTCCAGATAAGCCTGGTTGGCGCGGATGTGCATGCCCTCGTGCACATAGGCGATCGGATCGCGCGAGGAGGCGATGAGGGCGTCGCAGCGGCGCTCGGTTTCGCGCAGCGAGGCCTCCAGCCGACGCACCAGGCGGCGGCGCTCGGAGATGCGCGCTTCGCGCCCGATCACGAACTGCAGGAACTTCGCCCGTCCGCGCAGCGCGAATCCCCGCGCGCCCGAGGCCAGAACCTCGTTCACGCTGGCCTCGTCGAGCTGGTCGAGCAGCGCGATCACCACCACGTCCTTGCCGCTGGCCTGCGCCGCTTCGGCCACGGCCTTGAAGGGGATCGTCCTGGCCGCGTAGCTGGCCAGGATGATCTCGCCGCTGGCGTTGGTCAGGGCAGCCTCCAGCTCGGCCAGCGTCTCGGGACGACTCGGACGAACCGGGATGCCGCCGTTGCGCAGCAGGCTGATGCTCTGCTCGGCGTCGTCGATCTTGTCGTCGACCAGCATGAGACGGATGACGGATTGCTGTTTGGACATGGGTTGGGGCAGTGGAGTTTCGTCGGGTGTTTTTACACGCTTGTCGGATAATGTCCAGCACTGGAGGTCATGAAGTGCCGAAAAGCGGCAGCTTTGCAGGCGCGCCTTGCACTTCCCGGACCAGTCGCGGCAGGAGGTAGCCCGGCAGGCGCGCGCGCAGGTCTTCGTACAGCGCAACGGCGCGGGACTCCGGAACCTCGAAGTGCGCGGTGCCGGCGACGCGGTCGAGCTGGTGGAGGTAGTAGGGCTGTACGCCGATCTCGAACAGGCGCTCGGACAGGTCCGCCAGGGCGTCCACGCTGTCGTTGACCCCGCGCAGCAGCACCGACTGGTTGTAGAGCCGCACCGGGCGGCTGGCCAGCGCCGCGCAGGCCGCTGCCACCGACGGGTCGATTTCCTGCGCGTGGTTGGCGTGGATGACCATCACCACCGGCCAGGGCAGGGCGGCCAGCCAGTCGAGCAGGGCGTCGTCCACCCGCGCCGGCAGCACCACCGGCAGGCGCGAATGGATGCGCAGGCGCTTCAGGTGCGGGGCAGCGCGCAGAGCGGCGGTGAGTTCGGCCAGCTTGGCGGTGGACAGGGCGAGCGGATCGCCACCGCTCAGCAGCACTTCGTGGATGTCGGGGCTTGCCAGCAGGTGGGCGACGGCCTCGCGCCAGCCGTTCGCGGCGGCGGTTTCCTCGGCGTAGGGGAAGTGGCGTCGGAAGCAGTAGCGGCAGTTCACCGCGCAGCTGCCGGTGGCGATCAGCAGCGCGCGGCCTTCGTACTTGTGCAGCAGGCCGCGGGTCTCGCGCGCCGCCAGATCGCCGACCGCATCGATCCCGAATCCGGGGGCGCAGCGGGTTTCCTCGTCCAGCGGCAGCACCTGGCGCAGCAGCGGATCGTCCGGGTCGCCGTGGCGCATGCGCGCCGCGAAGGCGCGCGGCACCCGCAGCGGAAAGCCGGCGGCGTCGGCCGGCACGCGGTCGGCCAGATGCGTCAGCCCCAGCAGGGCGAGCAGTTCGTGCGGTCGGGTGATGGCGTCCCGGTACTGCCTGCGCCAGTCCGACGGCTGCGCGGCGCGGGGTGTTGCAGGTATCATGGCGTGCTCGGTCGGCGCTGTGCCGACTTTTCCTTGCCACCATTGTAGCCGCGCGAGCGGCAGGAACCGGAGTCCGCCTATGGCCACCCTCGGCATGAACGACGTCAAGAACGGCATGAAGATCATCGTGGACGGACATCCGTGCGTGATCGTGGATACCGACTTCATCAAGCCTGGCAAGGGCCAGGCCTTCACCCGCGTGAAGTACCGCAACATCCGGTCCGGTCGCGTGGGCGAAGTGACGATGAAGTCCACCGATTCGGTGGAAACCGCCGACGTGGTCGATACCGACATGCAGTACCTCTTCAACGACGGCGAGTTCTGGCACTTCATGCAGCCGGACACCTTCGAGCAGCACACCGCCGATGCCAACGCCATGGGCGAAACCGGGCAGTGGCTCAAGGGCGAGGAAGAGTGCGTGGTGACGCTCTGGAACGGCGTGCCGATCGCCGTGGCCGCGCCCAACTTCGTCGAGCTCAGGATCGTGGAGACCGATCCGGGCCTGCGCGGCGACACCTCCGGCGGCGGCGGCAAGCCGGCCAAGCTGGAAACCGGTGCCGTGGTGCGGGTGCCGCTGTTCGTGGGCCAGGAGGAAGTGATCCGCGTCGATACCCGCACCGGCGAATACGTCAGCCGGGTGAAGTGACGCGGGAATGAGGATCAACGGTTTGCGGTGCTGCGCCGGGCGCGCAGCAAGGCGCGGTTGCTGATGGATTCGCATCCCTGCGACCTGGTGATCGAAGCCGGCTGGGTGATTCCGGTCGAGCCGCACGGCGTGGCGCTCGAAAGCCATGCGGTGGCGGTGGACGACGGACGCATCCTTGCCGTGCTCCCGATTGCCGAGGCGCGGGCGCGCTACGCCCCGCGCCAACGCGTCGAACTGCCCGACAGCGCCCTGCTGCCGGGCTTCGTCAACGCCCACACCCACAATCCGATGACGCTGCTGCGCGGAGTCGCCGACGACCTGCCGCTGATGCAGTGGCTCACCGGCCACATCTGGCCGATCGAGGCGGCGGTGCTGGGGCCGCGCTTCTGCGCCGACGGCGCGGAGCTGGCGGTGGTCGAAATGCTGCGTGGCGGCACCACCTGCTGCAACGAGAACTACTTTTTCCCCGATGCGATCGGCGCGGTCTACGCCCGCCTGGGATTTCGCTGTCGTCTCGGCCTGCCCGTGATCGAGTTTCCCACGCCCTGGGCGCGCACCCGCGACGAGTATTTCGAAAAGGCGCAAGAGGTGCACGACGGGTTCATCGGGCATGCGCGCGTGTCGACCGCCTTTGCGCCGCACGCGCCCTACACCGTGAGCGATGCCGGCTTCGAGCGCATCCGGATGCTCTCGGACCAGCTCGATCTCCCGGTGCACTGCCATGTCCACGAGACCGCGCAGGAAGTGGAGGACTCGCTCAGGGAGCACGGCCAGCGTCCGCTCGCGCGCCTGCAGCGGCTGGGCCTGGTGAATCGGCACCTGATCGCGGTGCATATGACCCAGCTCACCGAGGCGGAAATCGCGCTGTGCGCCGAGCAGGGCGTTTCGGTGGTGCATTGCCCCGAGTCCAACCTCAAGCTGGCCTCGGGGTTTTCGCCGGTCGAAGCGCTGCGCCGCGCCGGCGTCAATCTGGCGCTGGGGACCGACGGCTGCGCCAGCAACAACGACCTGGACATGATCGGGGAGATGCGCACGGCGGCGCTGCTCGCCAAAGCGGTGGCGCAGGATGCCGCCGCGCTCGATGCCGCCTCGGTGCTGCGCATGGCCACGCTGGATGCGGCGCGTGCGCTGGACCTCGATACCCGGATCGGTTCGATCGAGCCGGGAAAACAGGCGGATCTTGCCGCGATCCGACTGGACGATCCGGAAACCCAGCCGCTCTACGATCCGATCGCACAAGTGGTGTACGCCGCAGGCCGCCATCAGGTGCACTGGGTGTGGATCGACGGTGAGGCCCGGCTGCGCGAGCGCGGGCTGGTGGGCATGGATGTGGCGGGAGTCCTCGCCCGCGCGCGCGAGTGGCGCGAGCGCATCGCGCGCCTGCCGCGGGCGAGCTGAGCCGGCCGCGATGTGTTCGCTGACACGGGCCTGCGGGCTGGCGCAGACGGCACCATGACGAGGATCGCGCCGCTCGTGCTGTTCGATCTCGACGGGACCCTGGTCGATTCGGTCGGCGACCTGACCACCGCGCTCAATGACGTGCGCGCCCGCTTCAGCCTGGCACCGGTGGCGCATGCGCAGGTGCGCACCGCCATTTCCTCCGGTGCCCGCGCCATCCTGGGACAGGGGCTGCCGGAGCTTTCCGAGGCCGAGCGCGAGGCGCAGCGCGACGTGTTCCTGGCCTTCTATCGCGAACGGATCGGCGAGAGCGATCGCCTGTTTCCGGGCATCGCCGCGGTGCTGGCCGCCATCGACGAGGCCGGTTCGCGCTGGGGCGTGGTCACCAACAAGCGCGAGGATCTGGCGCGCCGCGTCGTGGAGCGGCTCGATCTGGGCGCGCGCTGCGCGATCCTCATTGGCGGCGATACCCTGGCGCGCAGCAAGCCCGATCCGCTGCCGGTCGTCACCGCCTGCCAGCGCCTCGGCGTGGCCTGCGACCGGTCCGTCTTCATCGGCGACGACCGGCGCGACATCGAGGCCGGACGCAGCGCCGGAACGCGAACCCTGGCGGTGCGCTGGGGCTTCCACGCCGCTGTCGACGACCCGGCCGGCTGGGGCGCGGATGCGGTGGTCGACGAGCCCATTCACCTGCTGGGCGCAGGCGTGCTGTCCGCGGCCGCAATCCGATGACGCCCGAGCCAGCCGCCTTGGGCGAAGACAGCCGCAGCCACATCGCCAAGTGGCTCGCGCGCGAGCCGGAAATGGAAACCGCGCTGCTGTTTGCCGCCTCGGGACGTCCGCTGGCCGCGCTCTGGGGTGCGGTGCTGGACGCCTGGCTGGAGGCCTGCTTCATGCCAAGCGATGCGGGCGTCGCGCGGGTCAAGCTGGCGTGGTGGGGCGAGGCTCTGGGCCAAACCTCCGCCGAGTCGGCTCACCCGCTGGTGCGGGCCTTCGCTCTCGCCGGCGGCGAGGCGGTGCCCGCCACACTTTGGGCCGATGCGGCGCATTCGGCGCTGGAACTGGTATCGCGGGAGGCGCACCCAACGGATTTTCCTGCCCTCATCGGCAGCCGCATGGCCCTGGGGCGTGCCCTGGCGGCGGTGGAATCCGCGCTGTGGCCGGACAGTGGCGCGGGCGATGCGGGGGCGGTGGCGCGCTCGCTGGTCGTGTGGCAGTGGCGCCAGCACCGGCGCGAGCGCGATCCGCGCCCGGGCTGGCTGCCGCTGCAGCTGCTGGCGCGTCACAGCCTGCGCGCGCAGGACGTGTACGCGAATCCGGCCGATCCCGCCGTCGCGCCGCTTCTGGCCGACATGGCCGAGGCGCTGCTGGGCTGTCCCTGTGCGCCGGTCGGGCCGCGCCTGCGGCGGGCGCGCACCCGCCTTGATACCCTCGCGCTGCGGCGGCTGCGTCGCGGTCACCCGCAGCCATTCGCCGGTTCGGGCCTGGGCATCCTCTGGCAAAGCTGGTGCGCGTCGCGCGGTGTGGCAGGCTGATTCCAGCGCCGGCGCGGGTGGCGTGAATGGAACGCAGCATCCCATCATCATGCCGCCCGATTCATGCCTCCTTCCGCGCCCTTGTCCGATCATTGCCGGCCTGTCTTGATGCCAAACCCTCCTCGCACCGATCCCATGACCGATCTTCCGTCTCCCGACTCCTTCACCGATCCGCTGGCCGACGAGGTGGCGCGGATGCCCGCCGCGCGACTGGCCCCGCTGGATCGCGTCGGCATGCGCGGCATCGAAATGCCGGTGCGCGTGCTGCTGGACGACGGCCCTGCGCTGCTGCCGGCGCGCGTCGAGGTGGCGGTCGATCTGCGTGATCCTGCGGCGCGCGGCATCCACATGTCGCGGCTCTATCGCCTGTGCGATGCGCACGTTTCCGCCGCCGAGCCGCTGGATCGCAGCCGGCTGCGCGCGCTGCTGGAGGCGCTTCTGGCCTCGCACGCCGGGCTTTCCCAGGGTGCCTGGCTGGGCATCGCCTTCGAGCTTCCGCTGCGGCGCGTTGCGCTGCTGAGCGGACTGTCAGGCTGGCGCCAGTACCCGGTAAGGATTGCCGCATCGCTGGAGCAGGGGCGCTGGCGCTGCGAGCTGGGCGTCGATGTCCTTTATTCGAGTACCTGCCCGGGCTCCGCGGCGATGGCGCGGCAGGTGGTCGCGCAGCGGTTTTCCGGGCGCTTCGGCGGCGGCGCGGTGGATGCGGCGGCGGTGGCGCGCTGGCTGGAATCGCCCGACGGCGGTGCCGCAACGCCGCACGCGCAACGCTCGCGCGCGACGCTGGACGTGAGGTTGGCCGACGGCATCGGAGAAGCGCACCTGCCGATGGCGCACCTGGTCGATCTGGCCGAGCGCGCGCTGGCCACGCCGGTGCAGGCTGCGGTCAAGCGCATGGACGAGCAGGAATTCGCGCGCCTCAACGGTGCCCACCCGATGTACTGCGAAGACGCCGCGCGCCGCCTCGCGGCGGCGCTGGATGCCGAAGCCTGGGTGGCCGATTACGCGATCGAAGCGGCGCACCTGGAAAGCCTGCACCCGCACGATGCGGTCGCGCGGGTGGTCAAGGGTGTGGCCGGCGGTTTCACGCCCGATTGACTCCCGCCGAGATGGCGCGACGATCGTCGCGCCTCACTTGGACGGTGGTGGCGTCGGCTCCGATTTGGGCACCGGACGCACGATCACCGGCGCGCGATAGCCCCAGCCGCCGTAATAGCCCGGCCAGTACGGGTCGCTGAAGTAGATGCGCTCCTGCGCCACGCGCAGCGGCCACAGGTAGATCACCTCGGCCGCCAGGCGCGGGTAGCGGTAGTCGTACTCGCCGATGCGGCGGGTCTCGAAATCGACGATGCGCCCGGTGATGGTGACGTCGCGCTCGTTGGTGAAGATGGCCGGGTCGTAGAAGCCGCTGCGGCAGGCGATGAAGCGCCCGAGGCTGTGGTCGACGGCCTGCACCGGGCGCGCGCCGGACGACAGCTCGCGCGCGACGATCTCGAAGCAGGTTTGCTGCTCCGAAGGATCCACGCTGATGATCCGGCCGCCCCAGCGTACCGTGCCGCCAACCTGGCCGCTCAGGGCGCTCTGCTCCGGCGCGACGGCGGCGAACTCGCCTCGCAGCGGCTTGGGCGCGGTGGCGCAGCCGGCGGCGGCGACGGACAACAGGGACAGAATCAAGATGCGGTTCATGGTGCCCTCCTGGTGATGCGGGTGCGTGGACGAAACTGCTTCAACTCGCGGATCAGCGCGCGGGTGGCGTCCGAATCCCGTGGCTGGTCAGCGTAGCGCCGGGCGACATAACGGACGCTAAGTGACTGGAGGTGCCGGGCATCGTCGGGCAGCGCCCGGGCGGCGCGTTCGATGAATTGCGTCGGGGTCTCCGACGGCATCTTTTCAATCCCGGCACCGGCCAGGCGTCGGCACAGCTTTTTCCAGGCCGCAAGCAGCGGGTCCTCGGCAACGGTCGATCCCGAGCGCCACAGCATCGCGAAGGACAGCGCCAGCGCCAGCGCGATGGCTGCGATCAGCGCCACGCCGAGCTGGCGCCAGTCCTCGATGTCCAGCCCGAGCCGGCGCAGCAGCTGGCGCTGGCGGGCGGCGTTGAAGTCCACGATCAGGTAGTTCCAGCCGCGCCGCAGCGCGTCGAGCGTGTTCCACAGCGGCTGGCCGAAGCGCGACAGCGCGCCGGGCGGCGGCACGATGCCCGACAGTCCGCTTTGGATCCGTTCGGGCGCGACTGCCGCCGTGGGGTCCACGCGCACCCAGCCGCGCCCTTCCAGCCACACCTCGGTCCAGGCATGCGCGTCGGAGTTGCGCACCAGCCAGTAATCGCCGATGCGGTTGTGGAACCCGCCCTGGTAGCCGGTGACTACGCGCGCCGGAATGCCGGCGCTGCGCATCATTACGACGAAGGCCGAGGCGAAATGCTCGCAGTAGCCCTCGCGGGTGGCAAAAAGGAAGTCGTCGATGCTGTCGCGCGCCAGCGGCGGCGGGGTCAGGCTGTAGGTGAAGCTGCGGTTGAACAGGGCAAGGGCGCGCTGGATCAGGGCATCGGGCCGGGCATCCTCGGCTTTCCACTGCGCCATGAGCTGCGCGGTCTGCGCGTTGTAGCCCTCGGGCAGGCGCAGCTGGCGCTGGCGCGAGAGCGCCGGCAGCGCCGGTTCGAGGCGATACTGCACCGCCGATCCCATGCGGAATTGGCGCACCGATCGACTCGGGCGCGTCGCGTACACGGTGCGGTCGGGGGCGATTCGCGCGCCCTCCGGAGCCACGCCGGGCACGTCCAGACCCACCAGATAGCGATAGACCGTCGGCTCCTGCATCACCTCGTGGAACAGCATCGGGCCGGTGGCCTCCAGTTCGGTTTCCGGACCGAATCCACCGCCGATCCAGCGCGACCAGCGCCGCCCGTCGAAGTCCGAGAGCACCGGACCGCGCCAGTACAGCGTGCTGGCGGACGGCGGGTCGCCTTCGAAAGTCACGCGCAGGGCAGGGCTGTCGTCGAGCAGCATCTCGACGATATCGCCTGGGCTCATCTCGTTGGACAGGCCGGTGCGGGCGCGGTCCTCCGCCCCGGGGCTGCCCCACAGCGGCTCGGGGAAGCGCGGGAACAGAAAGAACACGACGGCGGCGAACGGCAGGGAGATCGCCAGCATTTTCATGCTGGCGGCCAGTGCGCGCGCCGGCCGCACCGGCGCGGCCTCCAGGCCGGGAAGCTCCACGCGTGCGAGCCGGATCAGCGCGGTCAGGATGAGGACGCAGGCTCCCAATGCCAGCAGCAGGGTCCAGGGGCCCTGGTCGCGCAGGAAGCCGGCCATCACCGCAAACAGCGAGAAGCTGCAGGCGCTGCGCCCGTCGCGGACGCTGCCGGTCTCCAGCAGCTTGGAGGCGAGCATGGCGGCCAGCAGCGCGGCACCGGTGTCCTGCGACACGCTGAAGCCGGAGGCGGCTACCGCGGCGACCGCCGTGGCGAGCGTGAGCAGCAGGCGCAGCACGACCGGCAGGCGCTTGCGCCGCAGTCCCAGTCCGATGCCCAGGGCGATGATCGCCAGCAAAAGCGCCGCCAGCCAGATCGGGAAGGCGGGCAGCACCGGCAGCAGTGCCGCCACCACCGCCGCGGCGACCCACAGGAAGCTGGTCCGGTCCAGCGCGACGGCTTTCATGCCCTAAGGCTCCAGCGCCAGGGCGCGGAAGCAGGCGTGCAGGTGCGCCTGCCCTTGTCCGGGCCCGAGGCGCTGGCCGGGCAGGTGCAGCGTGGTCGACTCGCCGGCGCGTTCGGCATCGGCCAGCCAGCGCGCCAGCCGTCGTGCGCGCGCCTCGCTCGCGAGCGGTGCCAGCGCCTCCCACGAGAGCAGGCGTTCGTTGCCGGCGGGCTGTTCGTACTCGCGCACCAGCAGGCGGTCGAGGCGGGCGCTGTGTTTCCAGGACACCTGGCGGGTCGCGTCGCCCTGGCGCCAGTCGCGCAGGGCGATCGGCTCGTCGCCGTCACCGCGCCGCGGCTGGGGGCGATTGCGCCCGCCTTCACCGGGCGGTGCCGGCGGATCCTTTTCCAGCGCCGGCCACACCAGGGTGTTCGTCTCCGGATGCAGCCAGCTCCAGACTTCGAACAGGCCCATCGGCTGGCGGCAGGAGAGCTTGAATCGTCCCGCCGCCTGCCATCCGCGGCGTCGCGTGGCTCGCGTGAGCTCGACGTGGGCCGGGGTATCGGCCGCGAGATTGAAGGCCGCGCGCTGGCTGGCCTGCTCCAGCACGAGCCCTTCACGCAGCCGGGTGCCGCTGCCGGAAAATTCCAGGCGCAGGGTCTGCGGACAGCCGGCATGGACCGGCGCGGCGTCGAGCGCGTCCAGCCGCACTCCGCTCAGGTTGAGGTAGCCGCGCAACAGCGCGGTGAGCATCACCGAGAGCATCAGGAAGCACAGGATCAGCGCCGGGTTGTTGCTGTAGTTGAGCCCGCCCAGGGTCATGGTGGCCAGCAGCGCGGCGAAGAACAGGCCGTAGGGCGTGGGCAGCACGTAGATGCGGCGGCGGTGCAGGCCGATCGGCAGCGGCTCGGGACCGCGCGGCTTGACGAATCGGCGCAGGAGGCGCGGGATGCGCGGACGCTCGTGCGAAAGTGCGTCCCGGTCGGGTGGCGGGGTCCGGTCGCGGGTGAAGCGAAGCGGCACGATGCCGGGCCGGGTCAGTCGACCGCCACGCGGGCCAGGAGCGATTCGGCCAGCGCTGCGCCCGAGCCGCCGTCCGCCGCCGGCACCAGCCGGTGCGCGGCGACCGGAACGAAAAGTGCCTGCACATCGTCGGGCAGTACGTGGGATCGGCCCGCGAGCAGGGCATGGGCGCGGGCGGCGCGCAGCAGGGCGAGGCCGGCGCGCGGCGACAGGCCCACTTCCACGCGCGGATCGCGCCGACTGCGCTCCAGCAGTGCCAGCACGTAGCCCACCAGCGCCTCGCTTGCGTGCACCTGGTCCACCGCCGCGCGCAGCGCCAGCACCTTGCCGGCGTCGAGCTGGGCCTGCGTTACCGCGATCTGCTCGCGGCGGTCGCTGCCGGTGAGCAGCGCGCGTTCGGAATCGGTATCCGGGTAGCCGAGCGAAAAGCGCAGAAGGAACCGGTCGAGCTGCGAATCGGGCAGGGGAAAGGTGCCGGAAAGATCGACCGGGTTCTGTGTGGCGATGACGAAAAAGGGCTGCGGCAGGGTGTGGGTGACGCCGTCCAGGGTGACCTGGTGCTCGGCCATGGCTTCCAGCAGCGCGCTCTGGGTACGCGGCGGGGCGCGGTTGATCTCGTCGGCCAGGAGGACGCGGGTGAACACCGGTCCCGGATGGAAGCGGAACTCGCGCGAAGGCGCATCGTAGATCGAGATGCCGAGCACGTCGGCGGGCATCAGATCCGAGGTGAACTGGACGCGCTGGAAATCCAGCCCGAGGGTGGCCGCCAGCGCCTGCGCCAGCGTGGTCTTGCCCAGGCCGGGGAGGTCCTCGATCAGCACGTGGCCGCCGGCCAGCAGCGCGACGAAGGCCAGATCCACCTGCGCCGCCTTGCCCAGGACCAGCGCATTGACCTGTGCGCGGGCGCGGGTGAGGGCGGCCAGCGGCAAGTCGGGTATCGTGGATGCGTGGGCGGGAGCAGCCATCCGGTATCTCGCTGAAACGGTCGGTCGGGAGTGTAGCGGGATATGCGGGAGGAGCGAGGCGCGCGGTTCACGTTTTTCGCGCTGTGGATGGCGCTGCTGGTCGCCAAGGTGGCGATCGCGTCGCGCCTCCCGCTGTTCGTG
Organism: Denitratimonas tolerans; assembly: GCF_037203605.1. NCBI lineage: Bacteria > Pseudomonadati > Pseudomonadota > Gammaproteobacteria > Lysobacterales > Lysobacteraceae > Denitratimonas > Denitratimonas tolerans. The sequence continues at coordinate 47,175 of NZ_JBBDHC010000002.1, read as the reverse complement.
GACGAGGCCTTCTACTGGCAGGAGAGCCGGCACCTGGCGGCGGCCTATTCCGACCTTCCCGGGCTGACCGCCTGGCTGATCGCGCTGGGCACCGCGCTGGGTGGCGACAGCCTGCTCGGGGTGCGCTGGCCCTTCCTCGCGCTCGGCAGCCTGCTGCCCTGGCTGGTGGTGCGATTGGCGTGGCCGCTGGGTGCGCTGCCGGCCTGGCGTGCCGGCCTGCTCGCGCTGCTCTTTCCCCTGTCCGGGTTTCTGGGCGTGCTGGCGCTGCCGGATGTGCCGATGAACCTTGCCGCCGCGCTGTGTCTCCTGGGCGGCGCGCGCGCGCTGCGCGGCGTGGACTGGGCGGCGGTCGCGTGGCTGGCATTGGGCCTGATCGTCGGAGCCCTGAGCCACTATCGATTCGTCGGCGTGATCGCGGTGGGCTTGGTCGCGCTGCTGATCCTGCCGCAGGGCCGCCGCGCGCTGCGCGATGGGCGGCTATGGCTCGCCATCGCGCTGGGGGCATCGGCGTGGTTGCCGCTGGTGCTGTGGAACCTGGGGCACGGCGAGGCCGGCTGGCGCTTCCAGTTCGTCGATCGTCATCCCTGGACGCCACAAATCGAGGGCTGGCGGTTCATTGCGGTGCAGGCCGCACTTGTCACGCCGCTGCTGCTGGCCGCACTGATCCAGGCGGCAATGCGGTTTCGCCCGCGCTTTCCCGTGGCGCAGCGCTGGTTGGCGCTGAGCGGTGGGCTGACGCTGCTGGGCTTTTTCCTGCTCGGTTTCGTCGCCGATGCGGATCGCGCCAGCTTCCACTGGCCCTTGCCCGGCTACCTGGCCCTGCTGGCGCTGGTGCCGGCGGTGCTGGCGGGCTGGTCGCGCGGAATGCGCGCGGCGACATGGGGGTGCCTGATCGCGGCCTGCGGCGTGGCGCTGGCCGGGCAGGTGATGGTGGCTTCGTCCGACGGGCGCGTGCGCCTGGCCGATGCCGGGATGCACCCGGCGAACTTCTCCGGCTGGAGCGAACTTGCCGAGGCCGTGCGCGTGCGACGGGCGGCGCTGCCCGAAGGCACGCGCCTGATCGCCGACCACTTCAAGCTGGGTGCCGAACTGGGGTTTGCCCTGGGCGAGCCGGACATCGCCGTGCTCGATCATCCGCTCAACCATCGCCACGGCCGCGCCCGCCAGCTTCAGGACTGGGGATTGCTCCACGAGGGCGGTCGCGACGGGTGGCGGCTGCTGGTGGTCGGGGCCAGCGACGTGAAGTTCAGCGCGCTGCTGGCGCACTACCAGTCCCTGTGCGCGCGCCTGGGGCCGCTGCCGCCGCCCGATGTGGTCGAGGTCGACGCGGGGGCGCGGCGCTTTGTCCTGCTGGCGCTGCCGCCGGACCCGGCACCGGCACCCTGCGTTACGCCCGCCGTCGCGCACGTCGATCTGCCGGACGATGGCGAAACCGTGGGACGGCGCTTTGTCGTGCGCGGCTGGGCGGTGAAGGATGAGGCCGGCATCGGGCGCATCGTCGTGCGGCTCGATGACGCCGCGGTGGCCGAGGCGCGGCGCGAAGCCGACAACGCCTGGGTGATGAATTTCCTCGGGGGCACCTCGCGCGATCCGGATGCGCCGCGCGTCCAGTTCGAGACCGTGGTCGAGCTTGCCGACGGCACGGCCGGCTGGCGGCGTCTGTCGCTGGATCTGTACGGCGGCGACGGCAGCGTGGAGCGCTGGCGTGGTCCGCGCGTGCGGATCGATCCGGCGCGCTGACCGTCTGGATCAGTCGCTGCGGCGGGTCAGGGTGGAGGGCTCGCGCGCGGCCTGTTCCAGCGCGGCCTGGGTGACATCGGCCAGTTCGGCACCGGCGCTTTCCAGACGGGCGAGCTGGTCGGAAATGGCGGCATGGGCGCGATCCATGGCGCGGCAGGCGGCATCCAGCTCCTTCTGCGGCGCGCTGAGTCCGTGCCTGGAAATCCACAGGCGGTGCTCAAGCACATCGCGCAGGCCCTGCTGGACCTGGTCCTGGGCATCGAGCGAGGCGTGCGCCCGCGCGGCGATTTCCTGCGGCACGCGATCCACCACCTCGCGCATGTCCTTCATGCGTTCGCGGGTGCGGTGCAGGACCTGCTCGAGCGCGTCGGCGCGATCCAGCAGGTGACGCAAGCTGCGCTCGCGGCGCAAGCCGCGATGCCGCAGCCAGGCCGCAAGGAGCACCAGTGCGCCGATGGCGAGGATGGCAAGGTGGAAGTGGTTCACGCGCGTGTCAGGGATCGGTCGGCCCACGAGTCTGCCAAATCGTCCACGTGCCGGGCAAATGCATGCATCGCGCCGCTGGGCGAATGCCGACGCATCATTTCCGTCCCGGCGGCGAGCGCAGCGGGCATGGATTGACTGTGCCGCCGTGTTTGATAAGATGTGCGGCTTATGTCCAGTGCCCTGCCCGAAGCGGTCGACGCATGGCGGATGGTGTCGGCACGGCGCATTTTCGAGGGCCGCATCCGGCTCGATTCGATGCCCCGGCTGGCGATGTATCTGGCCGATGCCGAAGGCGAATGCGAGTATCTGCTCGAATTTGATCGGGACGCAAGCGGCGTTGCTTTCCTCCAGGTGCACGCCGAGGCGCGGTTGCCGCTGGTTTGCCAGCGGACGCTGGAGCGCTTCGAGCTGCCGGTTTCGATCCACCAGCGCCTCGGGCTGATCCGCAGCGAGGCCGAGGAGGCGGGACTGCAGGAGGGCGTCGAGCCGCTGCTGGTGCCGCTGGATGCGACGCTGCGGCCGGCCGATGCGATCGAGGACGAGCTGATCCTCGCCGTGCCGGTGGTGCCGGTATCGGGCAGTTGCGCGAGCGACGATGGCGTGGTGTGGCAGGACGTTGATGGGGCCCGGGCACCATCGCAGGATTCGGTACAGGCCAGTCCCTTCGCGGCGCTGGCCGATTGGAAAAAACACGCGGGCTGACAGGCGCCCGCAGGCAACAGAAGTCTGTCGAATTTCGAGGAACGATTCCCATGGCTGTCCAGAAAAGTCGCAAGACCCCCTCCCGCCGCGGCATGCGTCGCGCGCATGACGCCCTCAGCGCCAAGCAGCTCGCCACCGATCCGACCACCGGCGAGACCCACCTGCGCCACCACATCACCAAGGATGGCTACTACCGTGGCCGCAAGGTGGTGGATGTCAAGACGGACGTTGCCGCCGAGGATTGACGTGCCGCGCGGCCCGCGTGCCGCAGGTCGGCCACCCGCTGATCCCCCGACGCGACGTGCCTGCCGTGCAGGCGCGTCGCGTCGTCGTTTCCCGCGGTACGATCCGCGCCAGCCACATTCATTCCCGGAGCAGAGCATGACGCAGGCGTACGCGCGCATCGTCGGAACCGGCAGCTACCTGCCGGACAACATCGTCACCAACGCCGATCTGGAAAAGCAGGTCGAGACCAGCGACGAATGGATCCGCGAACGCACCGGCATACGCCAGCGCCACATCGCGTTGCCGGGACAGACCACCGGGGATCTGGCTTTCGAGGCCGCCACGCGCGCGCTCGAAGCCGCCGGCGTCGATGCTTCCGAAATCGACCTGCTGGTGCTGGGCACGACCACGCCCGACATCATCTTCCCGTCCACCGCCTGCCTGCTGCAGCATCGCCTGGGTGCCAACGGCTGCGCCGCGTTCGACGTCAACGCCGCCTGCTCGGGCTTCATCTATGCGCTGGGCGTGGCCAACAACTTCATCCGTGCCGGGGCGGCGAAAACCGCGCTGGTGGTTGGTGCGGAAACCCTCTCGCGCATGATCGACTGGAGCGACCGCGGCACCTGCGTGCTGTTCGGCGACGGTGCCGGCGCGGTGGTGCTGAAGGCCGACACCGAGGCGGGGGTCCTTTCCACCCATCTGCACGCCGACGGCGGGCACGAACACCTGCTCTACAACCCGGTGGGCGTCTCGCGCGGATTCACCGATGCGCCCAACCACGGCGTCAAGGTCCACATGACCGGCAACGAGGTCTTCAAGTTCGCGGTCAAGACGCTGGATGCCGTCGTCGATGAAACCCTGGATGCAAACGGGCTGTCGCGCTCGGACGTCGACTGGCTGATTCCGCATCAAGCCAACCTGCGCATCATCACCGCCACGGCCAAGCGGCTGGACATGCCGATGGATCGGGTGGTCGTGACGGTGGATCGCCACGGCAACACCTCGTCCGCTTCGGTGCCGCTGGCGCTCGACGAGGCGGTCCGCTCCGGGCGCGTGCAGCGCGGCGAACTGCTGCTGCTGGAGGCATTCGGCGGCGGCTTCACCTGGGGCTCGGCGCTGATCCGCTACTGAGCCTGCGGCCGCCCGGCTCCCGAGGACGTGTCGCAGACACCCTACGCCCGGGTACAGACGCTCGCGCCGGGCCTGACTTATCATGTCCGGCCTTTCCCGAAGAACTTGCCATGACGCAATCGCTGGCGTTCGTTTTCCCCGGACAGGGCTCGCAGTCGCCGGGAATGCTGGCCGGGCTGTCGGACCTGCATCCGCTGATTCGCGACACCTTTGCCGAGGCCTCGGAAGGTGCGCGGATCGACCTGTGGACCTTGTCTCAGCAGGGGCCGGAGGAACTGCTCAACCGCACCGAGTACACCCAGCCGACGCTGCTTGCCGCCGGTGTCGCGGTGTGGCGCGCCTGGCAGGCGGCCGGCGGTGCGTCACCGGCGCTTTTGGCCGGACACAGCCTGGGCGAGTACGCCGCGTTGGTCGCCGCCGGCGCGCTGCCGCTGGATCAGGGCGCGCGGCTCGTGCGCCTGCGCGGCCAGCTCATGCAGGGAGCCACGCCTGACGGTACCGGTGCCATGGCCGCCGTACTCGGTGCCGAAGAGGCGCTGGTGCGCGAGGTCTGCGGGATCGCGGCGCAGAGCCAGGTGCTGGTCCCGGCGAACTTCAACTCGCCGGGGCAGATCGTGATCGGCGGCCATGTCGAGGCGGTGGATCGTGCCTTGGCGCTGTTGGCCGAACGCGGCGTGCGCAAGGCGGTGAAGCTGGCGGTCAGCGTGCCGTCCCACACGCCGCTGATGCGCGATGAGGCCAATCGCCTGGCCGAGGCGATGGCCGCACTGGACTGGCGTCAGCCCGCCATTCCGGTGGTGCAGAACGTCGATGGCAAGGTGCATGACACGCCGGAGGCGATCCGCGATGCCCTGGTGCGCCAGCTCTACCTGCCGGTGCAGTGGGTTGCCTGCGTCGAAACGCTGGTCGCGCGTGGAGCCGCGCGCATGGGCGAATGCGGACCGGGCAAGGTGCTGACCGGTCTGGCGCGACGCATCGACAAGACCCTCGATGCGCGCGCGCTGGGTACGCCGGAAGACTTCAACGCGGCCCTGGAAGCCTGGGCATGAGCAAGACCCTCGCGGGCGAAATCACCCTGGTCACCGGTGCCAGCCGCGGTATCGGTGCCGCCATTGCCGACACCTTGGCCGCACACGGCGCAACGGTCATCGGCACCGCCACCACGCAGGCGGGCGCGGACGCGATTTCCGCGCGCCTGGCCGGGCAGGGCGGGGCGGGGCGCGTGCTCGACGTGTCCGTTCCGGGCGCGATCGAGGCCCTGGTCGAGGCCGTGGCGGCGGACTTCGGCGCGATTTCCATCCTCGTCAACAACGCCGGCATCACCCGCGACAGTCTCCTGATGCGGATGAAGGACGAGGACTGGCAGGCGGTGATCGACACCAACCTGACCAGCATCTATCGGGCCTCGAAGGCGGTGATGCGCGCGATGATGAAGGCGCGCGGCGGACGCATCGTCAACATCGCCTCGGTGATCGGCGTCACCGGCAACGCCGGGCAGGCCAATTACGCCGCCGCCAAGGCCGGCATCATCGGTTTCTCCAAGTCGCTGGCCAAGGAGATCGGCTCGCGCGGCGTGACCGTCAACGTGGTGGCCCCGGGCTTCATCGAAACCGACATGACGCGCGACCTGCCCGACAGCGCCCGCGAGGCGATGCTGGGGCAGATCGCGCTGGGCCGCCTGGGCTCGCCGCAGGACATCGCCGACGCGGTGCTTTTCCTGGCGTCGCCGGCGGCGGCCTACATCACCGGCGAGACTTTGCACGTCAATGGCGGCATGTACATGCCCTGATTTTTCCCGGCGCGCCGGGCTTTCGGCACGCCTCCTGGTTCATGCGCCGGCGGCTGGCTCGCCTCGCCGGCGTCCACTACAATGCGCGGGCTTTTTCCCGGAGGACAACAAGCAATGAGCAGCATCGAAGAGCGTGTCAAGAAGATCGTCGTGGACCAGCTGGGCGTCAAGGAGGAGGATGTCACCGCCAACGCCTCGTTCGTCGACGATCTGGGCGCGGACTCCCTCGATACCGTGGAGCTGGTGATGGCGCTCGAAGAAGAGTTCGAGTGCGAGATTCCGGACGAGGACGCGGAGAAGATCACCAGCGTGCAGCAGGCGATCGACTACGTGAAGGCGCACGTCAAGTCCTGACGCACGCCCAAGGCGCCGGGGCCCCGCGCGGGCCGCAAGGGTTCCGGCGCCTGTCATTCCCCAATTCTGAGGAAACCCGCGCATGAGTCGACGTCGCGTCGTGGTCACCGGTCTGGGCATCGTCTCTCCGGTCGGCAATACCGTTGCATCGGCCTGGGATGCCATCGTCAACGGGCGCTCGGGCATCGGACAGGTGACCGGGTTCGATACCACCGGCTTCGCCACCACCATCGCGGGCGAAGTGCGCGACTTCGATCCGGCGGCCTTCGTGCCGGCCAAGGACGCGCGCAAGATGGACCCCTTCATCCACTACGGCGTGGCGGCGGCCTTCATGGCGCTGGACGACTCCGGGCTGGAAGTGGGCGAACACAATGCCGAGCGCATCGGCGTCCTCGTCGGTTCCGGCATCGGCGGCATCTACGGCATCGAGGAAACCGCGATCCGCCTGCACGAAGGCGGCCCGCGCAAGATATCCCCGTTCTACGTGCCCAGCACCATCATCAACATGCTGCCGGGCCAGATCAGCATCCTGAAGGGCCTCAAGGGGCCGAGCATGTCGGCGGTGTCGGCCTGCGCCTCCTCCAACCATTCCATCGGCCTGGCGATGCGCGCGATCCAGTACGGCGACGCCGACGTGATGGTGGCCGGCGGTGCCGAACGCGGCTCCTCGCCCACCTCGATGGGCGGCTTCTGCGCGATGAAGGCCATGTCCACCCGCAACGACGACCCGGCACGCGCTTCGCGGCCCTGGGACAAGGATCGCGACGGCTTCGTGCTGGGCGACGGTGCCGGCGTGCTGATCCTCGAGGAATACGAATATGCCAGGGCGCGCGGTGCGCGGATCTACTGCGAACTGGCGGGTTTTGGCGCAAGTTCCGACGCCTGGCACATGACCGCGCCTTCCGAGAACGGCGAAGGCCCGGCGCGCTGCATGCACGCCGCGCTGCGCGATGCGGGCCTTGCGCCCGAGGCGATCGGTTACCTCAACGCGCACGGCACCTCGACCCCGCTCGGCGACCTGGCCGAGACCCTTGCGGTGAAGCGTGCCTTCGGCGATCACGCCAGGCGCGTGCTGGTGTCGTCCACCAAGTCCATGACCGGGCACCTGCTGGGCGCGGCCGGCGGGGTGGAAGCCATCTTCACCATTCTGGCCCTGCACCACGGCATCGCGCCGCCGACGATCAACCTCGACGAACCCGGCGAAGGCTGCGATCTCGACTATGTGCCCAATGTGGCGCGCGAGGTGTCGCTGGATGCCGTGATGTCCAACGGCTTCGGGTTCGGCGGCACCAACGGCACCCTGGTCTTCCGCCGCATCTGACTCGGGCGCGCCGCGGTCTTGCCCGTCCTCAGGCTTCCCGGCCGGATCGATCCTCTGGCGCTGCACCGGCGCGATCCGGCGCGCTATCCGCTGATCCTCGAAAGCGCCGCGTTCGAACCCGGGCGCGCGCGCCACGACATCGCCTTGGCCTGCTCGGGCGAGGGCCTGCGGCGGGATCGCGACGGCGGCACGCGCCACCTCGACGGACGCATCTGCCCGCAGGAATTCGCCCACGCGCTGGATGCGGCGCAGCGCGCGCTTGCCGGGGCGATGGGCCCCGATCCGGATGCCGCGCAGGCCGCGCGGCTGCCGTTTTCCGGCGGCTGGGCGCTTTTCCTTTCCTATGAATATGCCGGCGTCATCGAGCCCGTCCTGAGTCTGCCTGCGGCTCCCGGGCCGCTGCCGGTGGCGCTGGCGCTGCGTTGCCCCGGTGCGGTGATCGTGGACCGCGCCGAGGCGGTGACCTGGGTGGTGGTCGAGCCGGGCCAGATGGCGCTGCTCGAATCTCTGGCGCAGGACGTGGCCGCCTGCGGCGGCGCGCCTGTGTCTGCCCCGGCGCTGGTTGCCGGCGCGGTGCGCGAAGCCCCTGACGAGGATTTCCTGCGGGCGGTGCGTCGCGCCAAGGCCTGGATCGCGGCGGGCGATGCCTTCCAGGTGAACCTCTCGCGCCGCTGGGAGATGGACCTGGCTGCGGGAACCTCGCCGGCCGCGGTTTATGCCGCGCTGCGAGACGCCAATCCGGCACCGTTCGCGGCGCTGCTGGCGTTCGAGGACTGGGCCATCGCCAGCTCCTCGCCAGAGCGCCTGGTGGAAGTGCGCGGGGACCGCATCCAGACCCGGCCGATCGCCGGCACCCGGCCGCGGCTGCCGGATGACGACGACGCGGCGCGCGCGGTGGAACTGGTGGGCGACCCCAAGGAGCGGGCCGAGCACATCATGTTGATCGACCTGGAGCGCAGCGACCTGGGGCGCGTCTGCACGCCGGGCAGCGTCGAGGTCGACGAGCTGATGGCGGTGGAACGCTACGCCCACGTTCACCACATCGTTTCCAACGTGCGCGGGCGGCTGCGGCCGGATGCGTCGCCCGGCGATGTCCTGCACGCGCTGTTCCCCGGCGGCACCATCACCGGCTGCCCCAAGGTGCGCTGCATGCAGATCATCGCGGCGCTGGAAGGCGAAGGGCGCGGCGCCTACACCGGGGCGCTGGGCTATCTGGGCCACGACGGGCGCATGGATCTCAACATCCTCATCCGCACCCTGACCCTGCACGAGAATCGCGCCAGCTTTCGTGCCGGGGCCGGCATCGTGGCCGATTCGGATCCGGATCGGGAGTTGGCGGAAACCCGCGCCAAGGCGCGCGGGCTGCTGCGCGCGTTCGGCGTGGCCGGGTGAGGGCACCCGGCTCCGGTATCCTTGCGCAATGAATCACTGCCACACGCATTTTCCCGCGCTTTCGCCGCCCGCGCGCGGCGGAGGCCGCGCGTGAATCGCCCCGGCCCAGCGCGCCAGCGCGGCTTCTGGCGCGGCCTGTTCCTGTTCGCGCTGCTGTGCCTCGTGGCCGCGGCGGCGGCCGGCCTGTGGGTATGGCGCGATTACCAGCGCTTCCTTGAAACCCCGCTCGCCCGCGGCGGCGCGCCGCACGTGATCGACATCGCACGCGGGCAGAGCTTTCGCGGCGCGGTGGCGCAGTTGCGGCAGGCGGGCCTCGACGGCAGCGTGCACGAAGCCTACTGGCGCGCGCTGGGCTGGCAGCGCAAGGCGCACATCCAGGCCGGCGAATACGCCATCGAACCGGGCCTGACGCCGCCGGCCCTGCTCGACAAGCTGGCGCGCGGGCAGGTGGTCCAGTACCGGATCACCCTGGTCGAAGGCTGGACCCTGCGCGAGCTGCGCCTGGCGCTGGCGGCCGATCCGGTGCTGGTGCAGACGCTGGCCGGCATCCCGGATGACGAGTTGCTGGCGGCCATTGGTGCAGGGGACGCGATCGAAGGCGGCGAAGCGGCGCGCGTGCCCGAAGGCCAGTTCCTGCCCGAGACCTACCAGTTCACCCGCGGCAGCACCGACGCCCAGATCCTGCGCCGCGCCCATCAGGCGCTGCGCGAGGCGCTGGCGGCGGCCTGGGCCACGCGCGCGCCGGACCTGCCGCTGGCCACGCCGTTCGAGGCGCTGGTGCTGGCCTCGATCGTGGAAAAGGAAACCGGCATACCGGAAGAGCGCGACCAGGTCGCCGGCGTCTTCGTGCGGCGGCTCAAGCGCGGGATGCGGCTGCAGACCGATCCGACCGTGATCTACGGGCGCGGCGCGGACGTTGCCGGCCCGCTCACCCGCCGCCACCTGGATACCGACACGCCCTGGAATACCTACACCCGGGACGGCCTGCCGCCGACGCCCATCGCGCTTCCCGGGCGCGCCGCGATCCACGCGACCCTGCACCCGGATGCGGGGCAGGCGCTGTATTTCGTGGCGCACGGCAGCGGCGGCCACGTCTTTTCGCGCACCCTGGACGAACACAATCGCGCCGTGGCCGAGTACCGGCGCAGGATGCGCGCGCAGTGACCGGGCGGCTGATCACGCTGGAAGGCGGCGAGGGCGCGGGCAAGTCGACCGCCATGGCCTTCCTGGCCGGGCGCATCGCCGCGCGCGGGGTGGAACTGCTGCAGGTACGCGAGCCGGGCGGTACCGAAGCCGGCGAAGCGATCCGCCGCGTCGTGCTGAATCCGGGTCACGCCGGCCTGTGCGCGGAAACCGAACTGCTGCTGATGTTCGCCGCGCGCGCCCAACTCGTGCGCGAGGTGATCGGACCTGCGCTGGCGCGCGGCGCGGTGGTGCTGAGCGACCGCTTCACAGACGCCAGCTTCGCCTATCAGGGCGGCGGGCGCGGCATCGACGCCGGCCGCATCGCCGAACTGGAGCGCTGGGCCTGCGGCATCAGGCCCGACCTCACCCTGCTGCTCGATCTTCCGGTCGACCAGGGCCTGGCGCGCGCGCGCGGGCGTGGCCCCACAGATCGCATCGAAGCCGAGCGCACCGAGTTCTTCGAGCGCGTGCGCGCGGCCTACCGGCAGCGCGCGGCGCAGGAGCCGGCGCGCTGGCGCGTGATCGACGCCTCGCGGCCGCTGGACGAGGTGCTCGTCGCGCTCGGTACCGCGCTGGACGCGCACTTCGAGGCGCGCCCATGACCGGCTTTTCGCCCTGGCAGGCGCGTGCCTGGGCGCAGGCGATGGCGGCGCTGGACGCCGGTCGGCTGCCGCACGCGCTCCTGGTTGGTGGTCCCGCAGGGCTGGGCAAGCGTGCCCTGGTTCGCGCGCTGGCGCGCCGCCTGCTGTGCGCCTCGCCCCATGACGGTCACGCCTGCGGCCAGTGCCGCGGCTGCGCGCTGGTCGCTGCGGGCACCCACCCCGATCTCATCGAGGAAACCTTCGAGCCCAACGACAAGGGCGAGCTGCGCAAGGAAATCCTGATCGGACAGGTCCGGCGGCTGGGCGAGAAGCTGGCGCTCACGCCGCAGATCGCGGCCGCGCAGGTGGCCTTGATCCATCCGGCCGAGGCCATGAACCGCAGCGCCTTCAACGCCTTGCTCAAGACCCTGGAAGAGCCGGCGGCCGGGCGTTACCTGATCCTCGTTGCCGATCAGCCACAGCGTCTTCCCGCCACGATCCGCAGCCGCTGCCAGCTGCTGCGCCTGGATCTGCCCGCGCGCGAGGAGGCGCTGGGCTGGCTGGCGGCGCATGGCCACGACGCGCGCCCCGCGCGCGAGGCGCTGGATGCCGCGCAGGGCAATCCCGGCCTGGCGCAGGAGTATCTCGCCGGCGATGCCCTGGCGCTGCGGCGCGCGGTGGCCCGGGAGCTGGTGGAGCTGGCCGCGGGACGCGCCGGCGCGGCAGAGCTTTCATCGGCCTGGGCGAGCGATCGTCCGGCGCTGCGGCTGCGCTTTGCCGGCGAGCTGGTGCGCGACCACCTGGCGCAGCGCGCCGGCGGCCCGCTTTCCGATCCGCTGGCCGATCTGCCGCGAACCGTGGGCATTGCGGAGCTGGGAGCCTGGTTCGACGGCGCGACCCGCGCGCTCAACGCGCTCGATGGCCCGCTGCGCGACGAGCTGCAGATTGCCGAGCGCCTGGTGCGCTGGCGCGAACTCTTCGTCTGAAGCCAGCGCGCCGCTGATCGGGCATCGCGCCCGTTGGGCCTATTGCGGCCTGCGGGTGCGGCCTGGAATCCGCGCTCCCGTTTTCCCGCCGGAGGTATGCCGTGGATCGACGTGACCTGCTCAAGGCGATGGGGGGCGCCGCGCTTGCCGCATAGCGGGCAGGGGTACCTGGTTCGATCAGCGGGAAATTTCCCAGCCCACGTTGCGGCGAACGCCGATGCCGTGCGCGCTGACGGCCGCAAACACTGCGCGTTGCCATGTCGCGCACTGCCCCGCCATTGCGCGCGGCGTCCGCATCGCCGCGCCACGCACGCCACGTTCCCGAACACACGCGCCTTTACGGGCTGGTGCGCGACCACGCGCCCGCCTTGCGAAGGCCGCATACCGCCGATGCATGTGCGAGAGGAGTTCGATGCGTATTTGCGTTGCGAGCGTGCTCGAACGCGGCTTCGTACGTGTGGTGTGCGAACACTGCCACGCCGAGCGCCTCGTCGCGTTCAGTTGCAAGCGACGCGGCTTCTGCCCCAGTTGCGGCGCGCGGCGCATGGCCGAATCCGCGCGGCATCTGGTGGAAGAAGTGTTCGGCCCGTGCCCGGTGCGGCAATGGGTGCTGAGCTTTCCGTACCCGCTGCGCTCCCTGTTCGCCAGCAAGCCGGAAGCCATCGGCCCGGCCGATGGTGCTGGGGTGGCGGCCAAGCTGTCGGGCGATGGCGACATTGGAGAATCCTGCACGCAGCAGGGCGGCGATCTGGTAGCGTTCTTCCTGGGTCAGGTGTCGATAGGACATGGCAGCTTCGCTTGGTCGTGGAGCGGCCCAGCCTACGGCACCTGGCCCGCCTCGGTTCAAGGAAATTGCACTTCAGGGTTGAATCCGCCCTCCGCACCGTTACTCGATGCGGAGTGTCGTCAGTCCAGGATCGGCGTGGCTTCGATCCGTACGGTGTCCAGTCCGATGGCATGCGAGTGGAGGCCATAGGCGCCGGCATCCGGTACGAAATAGCGGAACGCGATGCGCCCGCGACCGCTGCTCGGAATGCCTTGTGCTGCGCCGAGTTGGAAGCGGGTCCAGGTATCGGGATAGCCGTTGACGCCGCTGCCATCCGGACCAGAGAGCAGGTTCGGATTGATGTCCAGCAGCAGCGTGGTGAATCCTCCGACACCCAGCGCTCCAGGCCCGGCGCTGTTGCAGGGTTCGCCGGTGCACAGCCGTACCTGGAGCCGGTCGGCGTAATAGGCGCCGGTTACGGTGCGGGTGTAGAAGCTCAGCGAGGAGCCGCTGCGGAATTCCAGCAAAGGCGTGGCCAGCCAGTCGCTGATGGTGCCGTTGTCACCGGTGGCCTCGAACGTGGTACTGACAAAGCTTTCCGGTGCGCCGGCCTGGGCGTCGAAATAGGAATTGTCGAACAGCCACCAGGTGCGCGCGCCCTCCGGCTCGCTGAAATTGCCGGTGATCCACTGGTTGGCGTGGGTACCTTCCAGCGTGTCGAAGTTATCCACGAAGGAAGGCAACGCGGGTGGGGGCGTGCCGGGCGTATCCCGCAGCGTGCCGCGCACCGGTCTTGCGCGCAGCGAGGTGCCGGCCATGGTTTCGGCCACGATCATGCCGAACTGGAAATCCACGCTCCACGCCCGGCCGACGCTGCCGTCCGGGGTGGAGGACCAGTACTTGGCGATATGCGCCGAAGGGTAGGCGGTGTTGGGAAAGCGATTGGTGTTGATCGCAGGGTCGTAGCAGGCGTGATCGACCAGGGTCATCAGCTCGTTCAGGTCCGGCATCCGCCAGTCGCGGTGTCCGTCCAGGCCGGTGCCGTCGTTGATCGCCTGCACCGCCAACAAGGCGCTTTGCCAGATCATGCTCTGCGCAGTGCCCGAACAGGTGCTGCCATTCCACGCCATGCCGAGCTGGCAGCGCCGCCAGGTCAGGCCAGTGCGGGTGTGGGTGACGGTATGGCCGCCTGCATTGACGACGAAATCCGAATCCGGGGTTTCGCGCGTGAGGTTGGGGTTGCAGGCCGCCTGGGTCGGGCCGGGAAGTGACAACGCCAGGGCAATCACGCAGGGCAGGAACAGGGAACGTTTCATTGGTTGGCCCCTCCACGTACGAGCATGATCCAGTTCAGCGAGGCGTTGGTGGCGTTGGATACGCCAGTGTTGGAGAAGTTGACCCACCAGGCACCTTGGCCATTGGCGGCCGGCGTCGCGGTCCAGTAGCTGTAAGGGCCTTGAAGGGAGTTGACGAAGAATGGCTTGAAGTAGTCCGTATCCACACGTGGGGAATACGCGCCGCGATCCACGATGGACAGCAGTTCGCGCCGGGTGGGAATACGCCAGTCATTCTCACCACACAGGCCCACGGCATTGATGTACTTCACGTATTCGTAGGTATTGCAGGCGGCGCCATTGAGGCTGTTGTTGCAGGTGGAGGTGCCTCCTGGACTACCCGTGCTACCGCCGTTGGTAGCGGGGTTGGGGTCGTACCAGGAAAACCGGTTGCGGTAATCCCGTGCGCCGCCACCGCCGTCGTGCTTGAGCTCCCATGTCAGCCCGGTGACTTCATCATGGACGCAGGCCCACTGTGTGGCGCTGGCCGGCAGCATCACGCCCTGGGACGAAACTTTGGTGAAATCAAAACCAGCGCGCCCGCCGCCGATTTTCGGCAGGCTGCCGGCGGCAGCCAGCGCATCGCGCCCGCGTTCGCCATCCTGCTGAGGCCAGCCCGGTTGCGGGCAGGGCAGGTTGATGGCCGATGCGGTGGCACACCAGCCCACGCCGCTGTCGTTGATGAAGTCGTTGCCGCTGGCGCCGCCGCCGAGTTGCTCGGATTCGAAACCATCGGTGAACAGCGGGGTGGCCTGCGCGAAGGCTGTCGGAGGTGCGGCGAGTGCCAGCGCCAGCGGCAATGCCAGCATCGGGCCTGCGCGGCGGATATGCGCCGCGTGGGGAGGGGTGGTGCGGGAAATATGGATCATGGGAATAACTGCTGCTTTGTTCATTGGAGATATGTTCGAGCAGCCTGATTAGCCCTATCCCTCAGCCAGTCATTCCCGCGGAGGCGGGAATCCAGCCCCTTTTGCGCCATGGCCAGGCAAACAGCACAAGCCAAGTCACTGGATTCCCGCCAAGAACACGCGGGAATGATGAGCTAGAGCCATTTTCCGCCATGGCGCCGGCTGAGAGGTGGGGCTAATCAGGTCGAACAGTGGGTGATGGTGACCGGGCTGCGAATGATGTGCGGTTCAGTCCGTTACTCGCAACTTTTCTGCCAATTCGACCTGATAGGAGCAATAGGCATCTCCGGCAGATACGGAGTTGATTCCGTTCCGTGGTGAACCGACGAAGTGACGTTGTGATCCTCCGATTGTCACTTTCACCACGCCCGACTCCCCTCGCGCCAGTACTCCCGCGTGCACGATGCATCTCACAAAATTGCTGTTTGGCATGTATGCGTCGGTTCCCCTGCATTCCCCGCCCCCTTCGGGGGAAGCGTCCTGCACTAGATAGTGGTAACTTTTGCCGATGTGTCCGCGGTCACAGCCGTACTGGAAGCGACTCAACGATTCCGGAGCGAATTCAGCGCGATACTTCGCAACCGCCTCCTCGATCCGCTTGCGCTTGGCTGCCTCCGCTTCCTCGTTGCGCTTCCGCTCCGCTGCCTCCTCGGCCAGCCGCGTCTCCTCGGCAATCCGGGCTTCCTCGCGCTTGCGCTTGATTTCGGCCAGCAATGCATCGGCCTCCGGCGTGCCGGCGACCAGCGCGCCGGCGCCGTACTCGCTGAGCGGGCGGCCCAGAGCCGGGTCGGTGCTGCCGTCGTACTGGAAGCTGTGGCGCCAGCCCTTGTCGTTGCGCACCGAGCGTGCGGTGCCATAGGTGTTGATGCGTTCCCCGGCGGCACGCACCTGTTTCAGGATGCGCACGCCGTCTTCCACGGTATCGATCTCGTAGGTGGCTTCACGCGGCGCCAGCGTGGCGATGACGCGTGCCACCCAGACGGGATTTTCGTCGCTACCGGTATTGCGGGCCTGTTCGAGTTTGAACTCCTTGAGTTCCAGTAGGCCCGGAATCTCTTGTTCGAACGCGGCACGGATTTCGCTTTGGGTCGGGCCGCTGCTGCCGCAGGCGGCCAGCAGGCCGATGGTGAACAACGCAAGCATCAGGTGTTTCATCTGGATTCCCCTTGGTTGGATCGATGGTGCTGTTAGCGGAAAAGGTTGGTGAGTCGGCTCAGGGCACCGCTTCAGAATTCGTCCAGAGCCTTGTCGCGCTGTTCCGTGCGCCGAGTCTGCTGCTGTTCGGCTGTCCGCTGTTTCTGCGCCCGGTGATGGGCCAATGCCCGGGCAAACAGTGGTGCGTAGACGTAATCGGCTTCTGCGGAAAGTTCGGCGGGGCTGGGAGGCGACGGCGGTGTGCCGCCGAAGGCATAGGCCTTGGACCAGTCCACGTTCCGCGGCCTTTCGTACACGTCGTGCTCGATCGTGATCCAGACTCCTTGCGGATGGCCGGCCCAGCGGTGCAGGTAGGTGCGGGTGGAGTCGACCGGGCGTTTGGGCCAGTATTCGTAGCGCGCCCCGGCATAGTCCTTTTTGACCTTTTCCACCAATGGGTCGATCAGGTCGCGCTTGCCCGACAGGTTCACCTTTACCCGGAAAAGTTGATCCTTGAAGAAGCCAAGACACAGCGTTGTTCCTGAGTCGGTGGCGTAGTTCTTGATCGTTACATCCGTGAGTGCCGAATCAGGGCTCTCGAAGGTGACGCCGAATCGCACGGTCGCCCCTTTCATCCCGGTGGCCATCGTGACGGCCTCAGGATCGGTCTGGCGCAATGCGTCCAGCCACAGTTCGCGCATCGCCAGGTGGTTGTCGCGCTGATCGCCGGACAGGTCGCTCGTGTTGTAGCTGCCGTTGAACGGAAAGGTGAGGGTGTCGTTGCAGGAGTAGTGGCTTTTGCCCGAACCAATGCTGTCGCGGCCGTACTTGTCCGTAGCGACCGGCTTGAGTGGAACGGCCGCCGCGGACATGCCGAACGTGAGTCCGAACGGACCTGCGGCGCCGGCCGGGCCGTGGCCGGCAGAAGCAACACCGCCGGCGGCATCGCCTTGGGCTTTTCCAGGTGGCGGGTGCATTGCGTTGGCAGCCGCGATCTGCGCACGCACTGCTTCGCGTGTGGCGGCGGGCAGCTTGGCTCCGATCTCGGCGATGGCTTTGCTGGCGCGCTCGCGTTGTTCGTCGGTGCTCGCGAACTCGCCTGCGGCCAGTGCGAAAAAATACGCTCTGTCCGGTTGGCGTGGGAAGTCTGGATGGCGCATCGCCGGCAGGTCGGATTCGAGCGTATAGGCCAAGTCGAGCATGGCATCCACGCTGCCCGCTTCGGCCGCTGCGAAAGTGATGCGCCCGGACTGGTTGTTGCACGCCTGTTTTTTCAAGGCCTGCAACGGGGTGGGTCGCTGGAAGAAGCAGCCACGGCTGAGGACGTACAACGCACGTGCATCGGTGAGCGTGCCGTTGCGGTAGGCCGGCAGCAGCAGCTTCACGACTTCGGCATGGTTGTTGGCGCGAAGCGCTGCTTCTGCTGCGTCCAAATCGGCGGCCTGTGCAGAGGCAGGCACAAGGGCCGAGATCAGATATGCCGTCAGGGCATACCGCAGGCGGGTGCGGGCAGGTCGGGCTTGGCGTTTCATGCGGATTCCCCTTGGTTGGATCGATGGTGCTGTTGGCGGAAAAGGTTGCTGGATCGGCTCAGGGCACCGCTTCAGAATTGATCCGGAGCCTTGTCGCGCTGGATCGTCATCGCCGCGTAGACATCCATGCCTTGCAGCACCCGAAGTTCGCTGCTCACGTTCAAGCCCTGTGTCGTTGCCCAGTGGGTCAGCCGACTATCCAGTGGAAGGGCAGGCAGGCCAGGCAGGGGCGAGGTGGGTACCGATACCGCTTCGCTGCCGGTGGGCCGCCCCAGGTGCTGCACCAGAAAGCGGTTCAGGTCCTCAAGCTGGCCCATCGCCATGCCGCCGGTGTTCATGTGATTGCTGGGCGGGCCGGCCAAACGCAGTTCGACGAGTTCGCCTTCGCTGCACAGTGCATGGATGATGTTGAGCAGGTTGGCGACAGGGTGGTGCAGGCGTCCGGCAAGCCGGTCGAAACCGCCCTGCTGACCATGGGTGTTGGCGCGCACCACGTTGAGCGCTGCATCGCAGGGCATGCCGATCCGTAGATCGTCGATACCCGGAGGTGCCATGCCGGGCGAGGGAAAGGCAGCAATGCCGACAGGGGCGGCGGCTTCAACGGGTGACTCGGATGGACTGCCGCAGCCGGCGGAAAGACACGCCAGTGAGCTGACGAGGACTAGGACGAGAAAACGCTTCATGTGGATTCCCTTTGATGGACCGGAACGATGACCCCTAGCGGAATCCCGTGCGCAAACGGCTCATCCCGGCGCAAAAATGTGATCGCCAGGCGTGACCCCGTGGTCCCGGCCTGTTAGTTTCCGCGTCGTGCGGTATGCGTTTCTCAGGGGTGGGGTGCTGTGCCGGATTCATCATTGACCTTGTTGTTGCAGCGCTGGCAGTCCGATCCGGACGACCGCCAGGCGGCCTCGCATCTGGCGGCGGCGGTGTACGCGCAGTTGCGTCAGTTGGCGGCCTCCCGCCTGCGGCATGAGCCGCATACGGTGTCCACGCCCACCGATCTGGTGCACGAGCTGTGGCTGCGGCTGAAGCCGTCGGCGCTGCGTACCGACAGCCGCGCGCATTTCTTCAAGCTGGCTTCGCTTTCGCTGCGACACCTGTTGGTGGATCGGGCGCGCGAGCGTCTGGCGGCCAAGCGTGGCGGTGGTGTGGAGTGTGTCAGCCTGCGCTGGGCGTCCAACGATGCCAGCTTCACCGATCCGCGCCTGCTGGATCTGGATGCGGCGCTGGATCGCCTTCGCCAGCAACACGCGCGGCACGCAGACGTGGTGCAGTTGCGCTGTTTTGCCGGGCTGGCGCTGGATGAGATCGGCGAAGTGCTGGATATCAGCCTGGCCACGGTGAAGCGCGACTGGACGTTCGCCACCGCCTGGCTGGCGGATGCGATGCGGGAGGAAGCATGAGCGGTACGCAATCCGGAAACATCGATCCGGCCGAACTGGAGCGACGGTTCGACGAACTGGCCGGCAGCGATGCGGCAACGCGCGAGATCGCGCTGCGTGCCATGGCAAGAACCACACCGGTGATGGCGCGACGCCTGGCGGCGCTGCTGGATGCGCATCTGCGCCATGCCGACGAAGTGGAGCAGCTCGGCGCATCCGCCCGTTCGGCGCTGGGGCTGTTCGATACCGAAGCGCTGGTCGGGCGCGAACTGGATGGCTGGCATCTGACCGAGGTGCTCGGGCGCGGCGGCATGGGCGTGGTGTTCGGAGCGCAGCGGGTGCGTGAGGGAGTGCGCCAGGACGCCGCGATCAAGCTGCTGTCCATCCCGTTGTTCGATGCCGGTGCCGCCGAACGCTTCCGGCATGAAGCCTTGGCGCTGGCGCGGCTGGACCACCCGGGCATTTGCCGCCTGCGCGATTTTGGCCGCTCGCCGGAAGGTTGGCCGTTCCTGGTGCTGGATCGGGTCGATGGTGCGGCCTTGCATCGCTACGCGGAAGCCAAGCCGCTGGTGCAGAAACTGTCGCTGGTGGCGCGCGTGGCCGATGCGGTCGCGGCTGCGCACCGGCAACTGGTGGTGCATCTGGACATCAAGCCGGAGAACGTGCTGGTGACGCCGGCCGGCGATCCGGTGCTGCTGGATTTCGGCATCGCACGGGTGCTGGGCGAGGACGGCGAAGCCAGCGCCACCGCGACGGTGGCACGCTGGCTCACGCCTGATTACGCCGCGCCTGAACGCCTGCGCGGTGAAGCATCGACGGTCGCGGCCGACATCCACTCACTGGGTGCCTCGCTGTATCGCATCGTTACGGGCCGCACGCCGTTCGATCTGGCCGGGCTTTCGGTCACCGATGCGGTGGCGCGTATCGAGAAAGGCCCGGAGCCGCCGAGCCGGGTGCTGGGTACCTTGCCGCGCGACCTGGATGCGGTGATTGCGCGCGCGATGCATCCGGACCCGGCCCGGCGGTACGCCAGTGCCGGCGATTTCGCGGCTGATCTTCGCGCCATCATCGAGCGCCGCCCGGTGAAGGCGCGGCCGGACAGTCTGGGTTATCGGCTGCGTACCGCATTGCGACGCCATCCGGTGGTGTTGCCGGCCGGCGTCCTGGCGGGTGTGGCCATCCTTGCGATGGCGGCGGTGCTGGCCTGGCAGGCGGCCGATCTGCGCCAACAGCGCGACCGGGCCGAACGCGAAGCGGCGCGCGCCAGCCTGGCGAGCCGCTATCTGATCGATTCGCTGGAGGCGATCAATCCCAAGACCCGCTCGGAAACCGGCATCGGCCTGACCGCGCTGCTGGATGCCACCGAGGAGAGGTTGCGCCTGCAGGGCACCGGCGACCCACGGTTGCAGGTGGACTTGTATCTGCAGGTTGGCCGGATTCGCGTATCGCTGGGCGAGGATGCCGCCGCGCTGGCGCTGTTCGATCGTGCGCTGGAACTGGCGCAGGGCGAAGACAGCGGGATCGAGGCGGTGCAGCAGGCGGCGATCCAGTCCGAGCGGGCCGGTTCGCTGCGTGCGATGGGGCGGCTCGATGAGGCGCTGGAGGCCGCCACGCACGCCGTGGCGCTGGCCGGCGAGCGCGGCAGCGCACGCATCTTCGCCAACCGCCGCATGGCGCAGGTGTTGGAATACATGGGGCGCTACGACGAGGCGCGGGAACTGGTCCAGCTCAGCCTGCCGCTGCTGGAGCCGGACAACCTCACAGGACGCGCCGGCCTGTACAACGACCTGGCCGCGATCGGCCTGGCCGAGCTGGATTTCGAGGCCGCTGAGCGCGGCGCACGGCAGGCCTACGAGCTTTACCGCCAGGCCTATTCGGAACCGCATCTGGATACCACCGAGGCCGCGTGGCGGTTGGCGGCGGGATTGTTGAACCAGGGTCGCGCGGCCGAAGCCGAGCAGTTGCTGGAGGAGGCGCTGGCCATCCGGCGCACGCTCTATGGCGAGGAGCACCACCTGGTCGGCGAGGTGATGACGGTGTTGTCGGGCGCGCAAAGCGTGCTCGGCAAGGCCGAACCGGCACTGGCCAATGCATTGCGCGCCGACGAAATCTATGCGGCCACGCTGGTGCCCGACAGCCCGCGCCACGTGATGACACTGGGCGCCGCCGGCAACCTGCTGCGCGATGCGGGGCGGCTGGACGAGGCCCGGGTCCGCTTCGCGCGCGGCCTGCAAGTCGCACGCAAGGCCTATGGCGACGGACCGCACCTGGTTACCGCATTCTTCGTCCAGGCGTTGGCGACGGTCGATGCGCTGCTGGAGGATTTCTCCAGCGCCCATGATCTGCTGCATGAAGCCTTGGCGATGCACGAGGCGCTGGATGCCAGCGATCGCACCAATGCGATGTATATCCGCCATTCGCTGGCCAGCGTATTGCGCAGCATGGACGACGTGGCTGCCGCGCTGCCGGAGGCCGAGGCCGCGTGGGAGCTGGCGCAGGCGCTGCTGCCCGAGGACGACGCGGAGCGTGCGCTGGTGCGTTCGGAACTGGGTCATGTGCTATTGCTGGCCGGGCAGCATGAGGCGGGGCGCGAACACCTGCTGACCGCCGATCAGGTCATTGGCGGGGAGGACTCGCCGTTGCCGCTGGTCAACCGCATCGGGCATGCCCGCGCCATGCTGCTGATGCATGAGCGCAGTGGCGGTGCCCGGGGCCAGGCCGACATGCAGGCACGGATCTCAAGCCTGGAGGCCGATCGCCCGTCCGCTGCTGTGCCGCCGGCGACGCCGTAGCAGGCAGCGCCACCGTGGTCGCGGTTCCATGCTGTCATCGCGCCGCGAGCAGCGGCCAGCGCGGGTCTGGTCTATGTTCGCGTCCGCCGCGCAATCCCACCCATGCGGCAACGGCTCCGCAGGAAGGCGTACGCCCGCACGCCGGAAACGACGCAAAAGCTGCCGTCGCCCCGCCTGCGCAAACGGATGTTCGCCGCCCCCGCGCCCGCTACACTACGCCCCCCCTCCCGAGCGCCGGAAACCGGCCTCGCATCGTCGCCGACTGCTTCGCAGGTGATGCAGAATGGGCGGTTGAATTTCCTATACTCCGGCTTGGGCGGCGTCGGCCGGTCGGGCTCCTGCAAGGAGGATGGACCGATGTCGAAACCCGTGACCTACGCAAGCTTCGTGGCAGTTGCAACGCTGCTCCTTGGCGGTTGCGCCGTGCCCTCGCTCGGCATCCGCCTCGGCACCATACCGGCAGCAAGCGGCAAGGTGGAAGTAGTGGACCTGCGGCCTGAGGGACGCAAGCACATCTGGCGCGATCCGAAGTTCGGACGCATGGCGAACCTGACCTACATCGGCGATGCGGACACGGTGCCCGACCGCCTGGCATTGCTGCGGGCGATGCTTGATGCGGACGCGGAATTCGTGCAGCGCTTCGCGCGCGTGGGGACTAGCCGGGCGCGGGTGGACTGGACCTCGGAGCGGTGCTCGCGGAGCTTGCGCGTCGTGGCGTCAACGAGTTCCAGGTAGAGGCGGGGCCGACGCTCGGTGGGAGGTTGTTCGATGCCGGGCGGGTCGACGAGCTCCTGCGCTATGTCGCGCCCCTCCTGCTCTTCGATGCGGCATGGCCCCTGCTGGCCCTGCTGCGGCCGGCAGCGCGTACGGAAGGCAAGAGCCTGCGCGTCCGAGCCCGCGCGTCAGCCGGCGGGCCGGGGTCGGGAGGGCGGCACGAGGCCCCAGCGGGCCGCTCGGGGAAGGGGAGCGGCCCGCGGTTTGGGCCTCGACGCGACCGCCAAGGCGATCGCCGCTTGAGGCCGGCCCCGGTTCGTCGCTATAATTCCGCGGCTTTGTTTGCGCAAGGCCCTTCATTTCCCGCCGCGCGGCGGATCTTTCCTGGCGGATCAGGCGGTGCGTACGGTGGATGCCGGCGTTCCTGCAGGTCCCGCGTCAACGAGGTCACCATGTCCATCGACACCGCAAAAATCATCAACGACTACAAGCGCAGCGCCAACGATACCGGCTCGCCCGAAGTGCAGGTTGCCCTGCTGTCGGCCCGCATCGAAATGCTCACCGAGCACTTCAAGGTCCACAAGCAGGACCACCACAGCCGCCGCGGCCTGCTGATGCTGGTCAACCAGCGCCGCAGCATGCTGGGTTATCTCAAGAGCAAGGACAACGAGCGCTACAAGACGCTGATCGAGCGTCTCGGCCTGCGCCGCTGATCCAACCGTTTCAACCGCGCGGCGCAGAAATGCGCCGCGCGCGTTTTTCCGGATGCGATTGCATCCAGTCTCCCGCGGCAGCACGTGCGATCGCGGGATCACACGCAAGTCCAAGGAATCCAGATCGTGGCGAAAGTTAGCAAGTCATTCCAGTACGGCAATCACCAGGTCACCCTGGAAACGGGTGAGATCGCGCGCCAGGCCAGCGGTGCGGTGATGGTGAACGTGGACGGCACCGTCGTGCTCGTTACCGCCGTCGCCGCCAAGAGCGCACGCGAAGGCCAGGACTTCTTCCCGCTGACGGTCGATTACGTCGAGAAGTTCTACGCCGGCGGCCGCATCCCCGGCGGCTTCTTCAAGCGCGAAGGCCGCCCGACCGAAAAGGAAACCCTGATCAGCCGCCTGATCGATCGCCCGATCCGCCCGCTGTTCCCCGAGGACTACAAGAACGAAGTGCAGATCATCGCCCAGGTGATCTCGCTGAATCCGGAAGTGGACGGCGACATTCCTGCCCTGATCGGCGCCTCGGCCGCGCTGGCGCTGGCCGGCACGCCGTTCCAGGGCCCGATCGGTGCCGCCAAGGTCGGCTACAGGGACGGGCAGTACCTCCTCAACCCGAGCGTCTCCGAGCTGAAGGACTCCCAGCTCGAGTTGGTCGTCGCCGGTACCTCCAACGCCGTGCTGATGGTCGAATCCGAAGCCGCGCTGCTGAGCGAAGAAGTGATGCTCGGCGCCGTCACCTTCGGCCATCGCGAGATGCAGAAGGTCATCAGCGCGATCAACGAGCTCGTCGTCGAAGCCGGCGCCAAGCCCAGCGACTGGGTTGCCCCGGCCAAGAACGCGGCGCTGATCGCCGCCCTGAAGGAAGCCGTCGGCACGCAGCTGGCCGGTGCCTTCAAGATCACCGACAAGCTCCAGCGCCGCGACGCCATCGCCGCGATCAAGAAGGACGTTCTGGAGCAGCTCGCCGGTCGCGCCGAAGCCGACGGCTGGGACAAGGCCGAGCTGTCCAAGGAGTTCGGCGAGCTGGAATACCGCACCCTGCGCGACGCGGTGCTCGACACGAAGGTCCGCATCGACGGCCGCGCGCTCGACACCGTGCGCCCGATCACCGTGAAGGCCGGCGTGCTGCCGCGCACCCACGGCTCGGCGCTGTTCACCCGCGGCGAGACCCAGGCCATCGTGGTCACCACGCTGGGCACGGCGCGCGATGGCCAGATCATCGATGCCATCGCCGGTGAATACAAAGACAACTTCCTGTTCCATTACAACTTCCCGCCGTTCTCGGTGGGCGAGTGCGGCCGCTTCGGCGCGCCCAAGCGTCGCGAAATCGGCCACGGCCGCCTTGCCAAGCGCGGCGTGATGGCGGTGATGCCCTCGCTGGAAGAGTTCCCCTACACCGTGCGCGTGGTGTCGGAAATCACCGAATCCAACGGCTCCTCCTCGATGGCCTCGGTCTGCGGCAGCTCGCTGGCGCTGATGGATGCCGGCGTGCCGGTCAAGGCACCGGTCGCGGGCATCGCGATGGGCCTGGTGAAGGAAGGGGATCGCTACGTCGTGCTGTCCGACATCCTCGGCGACGAGGACCACCTCGGCGACATGGATTTCAAGGTGGCCGGCTCCGCCGAAGGCATTTCCGCGCTGCAGATGGACATCAAGATCGACGGCATCACCGAGGAGATCATGAAGGTGGCGCTGGCCCAGGCCCGGCAGGGCCGCCTGCACATCCTCGGCGAGATGGCCAAGGCGCTGACCACGCCGCGCGCCGAGCTCTCCGAGTACGCCCCGCGCCTTTTGACCATCAAGATCCATCCGGACAAGATCCGCGAGGTGATCGGCAAGGGCGGCGCGACGATCCAGTCCATCACCAAGGAAACCGGCACCCAGATCGACATCCAGGACGACGGCACCATCGTCATCGCCTCGGTCAACAACGCCGCGGCGCAGGCCGCCAAGGCCCGCATCGAGCAGATCACCAGCGACGTCGAGCCGGGTCGAGTCTACGAGGGCAAGGTCGCCAAGATCATGGACTTCGGTGCCTTCGTCACCATCGCTCCCGGCAAGGACGGCCTGGTGCACGTCTCGCAGATTTCCAACGAGCGCGTCGAGAAGGTCTCCGACAAGCTCAAGGAAGGCGACCTGGTCAAGGTCAAGGTGCTGGAAGTGGACAAGCAGGGCCGCATCCGCCTGTCGATGAAGGCGCTGGACGAGAACGGCGGCGAGTAATTCCCCGTCAACAGAAACACCAGAAAAAAGCGGGCTTTGGCCCGCTTTTTTTCATGTTGATTCGAGCCTGATTCCGCGCGCCCGGCGCAACGCTCAGCCGCGCCGCTGGGCGTGATCGAGCATCTGGCGGGCGTGGGCGAGGGTGGCTTTGGTGATGTCCACGCCGCCCAGCATCCGCGCCAGCTCGTCCACGCGCGCCTGCGCGTCGAGCGCCTCGATCCGGCTCTGGGTGCCGTCGCCGTCGTCGGCCTTGCTTACCCGCAGGTGCTGGTGCCCCTGCGCCGCGACCTGCGGCAGGTGGGTGACGCACAGCACCTGGCGCTCGTTGCCCAGGGCGCGCAGCGCCTGGCCGACGACTTCGGCCACGGCACCGCCGATGCCGGTATCGACCTCGTCGAACACCATCGTCGGCACCGCGTCCAGGCCCATCGCGGCAACTTCGATGGCGAGGCTGATGCGCGACAGTTCGCCGCCCGAGGCGACCTTGCGCAGCGCGCGCGCCGGCTGACCGGGGTTGGCGCTGACCAGGAACTCGACCCGTTCGGCACCGTCGCCCTGCGGCGCGTCGCCGTCAATCGGCTCCAGCGATGCGGCGAAGGTCCCGCCGGCCATTCCGAGACCGTCCATGATCGCGCTGACGCGGGTCGAAAGCGTCGTGGCCGCGTCCTTTCGCCCGGCGCTGACCTGCGCCGCGGCGCTGCGCCAGCGCGCCAGCGCGTCGTCGCGCGCGCGCGCCAGATCGGCCAGCTGCGCCTCGCTGTTGCCCAATTCGTCCAGCTCCTGCTGCAGCGCCTGCTGCCGCGCCGCCAGCGCGGGCAGGGTGGTGCGGTGCTTGCGCGCCAGGTCGTGCAGGCGCGCGAGCCGGGCGTCGAGCGCGGCCAGGCGCTCGGGATCGAGGTCGAAGCCGTCGCGCAGGCGTTCGAGCGCCGCGGCGGCCTCGTCGACCTGGATCTGCGCGCCGTCCAGCAGGGCGTCGATCTCGGCCAGTCCGGGTTCGTGTTCGACCAGGCGCATGAGGTCGTGACGCAGGCGGCGCAGCAGGTCGGGAAGATCGCCCTCCAGCACCGCGGCGGCGCGGCCGCAGCCTTCGATCAGGGCGGTGGCATGGCTCTGGCGGCGGTGTTCGTTCAGCAGGTTTTCGATGGCCTCGGGGGCGAGATTTTCGTTCGCCAGCTCCGCGATCTGGTGCTCCAGGTACAGGCGACGGTCGGCGCTGTCGCCGCGCGCCTGCAGAGCGGTGATGGCCTGGGTCGCGCGCTGCCAGTCGCGCGCGCTGTCGCGCAGCTGCGCGAGGGCCTCGGGATGACGCGCGAAGGCATCAAGCAGGGCAAGCTGATGGCGGCGATCCAGCAGCGCCTGATGCTCGTGCTGGCCGTGGATTTCCACCAGGAGCGCACCGAGCGCGGCCAGTTGGGCCACGGTGGCCGGCCGGCCGTTGATCCAGGCGCGCGAACCGCCGTCGGCGCGGATCACCCGGCGCAGCTGGCACTCGGCGTCTTCGTCAAGATCGTTTTCGTGCAGCCAGGCCAGCGCCGGGGAGTCCGCAGCGGGCGCGAATCGCGCCACCAGTTCGGCGCGCTCCGCGCCGTGGCGCACCGCGCCTGCATCCGCGCGCGCGCCGGTGAGCAGCATCAGGGCATCCACCAGCAAGGACTTGCCCGCGCCGGTTTCGCCCGAGACCACGGTCAGGCCGCCGACGGGCGCGATCTCGATCTCGCGGACGATCGCAAAATCCTTGACGAAGAGGGAAACCAGCATGAAATGAGTGGCAATCCACCGCAACCGCGCGGCGGGCGCACGCTAGCACGGGCGGCGGCGTCCGCCAACGCTTGTCGAACCGCGTCCGCGTCCCCACATCTAGCGGGAAATCTTCTACGATCGCCGCCGTGAACCTGTCGCTCGACGCCCGCTCCCGCCATCTCCTGCAGACCCTGATCGCGCAGTACATCCGCGACGGGGTGCCGGTCGGCTCGCGCACCCTGTCCAAATCCGCGGGACTCGACATTTCCCCGGCCACGATCCGCAACGTCATGGCCGATCTGGAGGACGTGGGTCTGGTCGCCACCCCGCACACTTCGGCCGGGCGCGTGCCGACCGCGCAGGGCTATCGCCTGTTCGTCGACAGCCTGCTGCAGGTCGAGCCGCTGGATGAGGCCCAGATGGCGCAGATCGGCCAGCGCCTGACGCCGCAGCTGGGCACCCACGGCCTGATCAGCAAGGTCTCCGAGCTGCTTTCGGCCATGACCCACTTCGTCGGCATGGTGACGGTGCCGCGGCGCGACCAGTTCGCGCTGCGCCACATCGATTTCGTGACGCTCGATCCCGAGCGGGTGCTGGTGATCCTGGTGTTCACCGACAACGAGGTGCAGAACCGCATCGTCCACACCCGCCGCCCGTATTCGCCGGCCGAGCTGGAGCGCACCGCGAATTATCTGAATCAGCATTTCGCCGGGCTGCCGCTGCCCGCGATCCGGCAGCGCCTTCGTGCCGAGCTGGCCGAGGCGCGCAGCGAGGTCGATCGCCTGCTGACCGTGGTCGCCGATGTCGCCGAAGGAGCCTTTGCCGAAGTGGGCGAGGACGACATGCTGGTGGCCGGCCAGACCCAGCTCATGGGCGTGCAGGATCTTTCCGATCTGGACCGGTTGCGTGACCTGTTCGAGGCGTTTTCGCGCAAGAAGGAACTCCTGCAGCTGCTGGAAGGCTGCGCCCACGCCCAGGGCGTGCGGCTGTTCATCGGTGAGGAAAGCGGCGTGGCGCCGCTCGGACAGTGCTCGGTGGTGACCGCGCCCTACGGCGTGGACGGCCGCGTGCTGGGCGTGCTGGGCGTGATCGGCCCCACCCGCATGGCCTACGACCGGGTCATTCCGATGGTGCAGGCGACCGCCAACGTGCTGGGCGCGGCCTTGAATCGCGCCGGGCAGGCCCAATAAGCCCCTGAGTGTGCCGCCGGCGTGCTTGCGCGCGCCGGCTGCCTTCTTTTCCTTCCGATTGCCGTTACCCACGGAGAGATTCCGATGACGACACACCACCACCCGGACGCGACCGCGCAGGATCTTCCGGACAATCCCGACGACCTGGCGCTGCGGATCGAGGCGCTGGAGCAGGAGTTGGGTCAGGCGCGCGACGAGCAGCTGCGCGACCGCGCCGAGCTGGAGAACCAGCGTCGGCGCCTGCTGCGGGAAGCCGAGCAGGCGCGCAGGTTCGCCAATGAAAAGCTCCTGGCCGAACTGCTGCCCGTGTTCGACAGCCTGGAGGCGGGGCTTGCCGCCAACGGCGAGGCCGGAAGCCTGCGCGAGGGCGTGGAACTGACCCTGCGCCAGCTCACCCGCGTGGCCGAGGCCAACGGCCTGCAGGTGGTCGACCCGGCCGGGCAGGCCTTCGATCCCGAGCGGCACCAGGCGATGAGCGTGGCGGCCTCGGAAGCACACGCGCCGGGCAGCGTGGTGCAGGTCTACCAGAAGGGCTATGTGCTCAACGACCGCCTGCTTCGCCCGGCGCTGGTGGTGGTCGCCGCCGAATAGGGCATCGGCGCACCGGCCGGAAGCGATTTCCGCGCACCGGCCCTTGAAGCGGCGGACAAAACCCCTACATACGGCTCAATCCCGGTCGCATGACCGAAGACAACTTTCCGGAGGAAACACATCATGGGCAAGATCATCGGCATCGACCTGGGCACGACCAACAGCTGCGTGGCGATCATGGAAGGCGGCAAGGGCCGCATCATCGAGAACGCCGAGGGCGACCGCACCACCCCGTCCATCGTGGCCTACACCAAGGATGGCGAGGTGCTGGTGGGCGCGGCGGCCAAGCGCCAGGCGGTCACCAATCCGAAGAACACCTTCTATGCGGTCAAGCGCCTGATCGGGCGCAAGTTCACCGACGCCGAGGTGCAGAAGGACATCAGCCACGTGCCCTACGGCATCGTCGCGCACGACAACGGCGATGCCTGGGTGCAGAGCGCCGACGGCAAGAAGATGGCGCCGCAGCAGATTTCCGCCGAAGTGCTGTCCAAGATGAAGAAGACCGCCGAGGACTTCCTGGGTGAGACCATCACCGAGGCCGTCATCACCGTGCCGGCCTACTTCAACGATTCCCAGCGCCAGGCGACCAAGGACGCCGGCCGCATCGCTGGCCTCGACGTCAAGCGCATCATCAACGAGCCGACCGCGGCGGCACTGGCCTATGGCCTGGACAAGTCCGCCGGCGGCGACCGCAAGGTGGCGGTGTACGACCTGGGCGGCGGCACCTTCGACGTCTCCATCATCGAGATCGCCTCGATCGACGGCGAAAAGCAGTTCGAGGTGCTGGCCACCAACGGCGACACCTTCCTGGGCGGCGAGGACTTCGACAACCGCGTGATCGAGTATCTGGTGGAAGAGTTCCAGAAGGATCAGGGCCTGGATCTGCGCAAGGACCCGCTCGCCCTGCAGCGCCTCAAGGACGCCGCCGAGCGCGCCAAGATCGAGCTTTCCAGCGCGCAGCAGACCGAAGTGAACCTGCCCTACATCACGGCGGATGCCTCCGGCCCCAAGCACCTGGCGATCAAGCTCACCCGCGCCAAGCTCGAAGCCCTCGTGGACGAGCTGGTCAAGCGCACCATCGAGCCCTGCCGCACCGCGCTCAAGGACGCCGGCCTGCGCGTGTCCGACATCCACGACGTGCTCCTGGTCGGCGGCCAGACCCGCATGCCTAAGGTGCAGGCGGCGGTGGCCGAGTTCTTCGGCAAGGAGCCCAAGAAGGACGTCAACCCGGACGAGGCCGTGGCCATGGGCGCAGCGGTGCAGGGCGGCGTGCTGGCCGGCGACGTGAAGGACGTGCTGCTGCTCGACGTGACCCCGCTTTCGCTCGGTATCGAGACCATGGGCGGCGTGTTCACCAAGCTGATCGAGAAGAACACCACGATCCCGACCAAGGCCTCGCAGACCTTTTCCACCGCCGACGACAACCAGACCGCGGTCACCGTGCACGTCTTGCAGGGCGAGCGCGAGCAGGCCCGCTACAACAAGTCGCTGGCCAAGTTCGACCTCGCCGGCATCGAACCCGCGCCGCGCGGCATGCCGCAGATCGACGTCACCTTCGACATCGACGCCAACGGCATCCTGCACGTCTCGGCCAAGGACAAGAAGACCGGCAAGGAGCAGAAGATCGAGATCAAGGCGGGCTCCGGCCTGTCCGAGGAGGAGATCCAGAAGATGGTGCGCGACGCCGAGCTCAACCGCGAGGAAGACCAGAAGTTCCACGAACTGGTCAACGCGCGCAACAAGGCCGACGCCGTGCTGCACGCCGCGCGCAACGCGATCAAGGAGCACGGCAGCAAGGTGCCGGGCGACGTGATCGGCCGCGTCGAGGCCGCCATCGCCGATCTCGACGGCGTCGCCAAGGGTGACGACAAGACCCAGATCGAGGCGCGCACCCGCACCCTGGAAGACGCCTCGCAGTCGCTCTTCGCCGCCGCACAGGCCGGCGCAGGCGGCGCACAGCCCGAAGCTCCGGCGGGCGGCAACGAGGATGTGGTCGATGCCGAGTTCACGGAAGTCAAAGGCGACAACAAGTAAGCCGCTACATCCCCTCTCCCCCGCCCGCGGCGGGGGCGCGCAGGGCTTTCGAGCAGCATCGCTGCGAGCCTGCAAGCGCCAGCCGACAAGCAAGTCGGCTGGCCGGGGGCCAGAGTGAGGGGTGAGCGGCGATGCCGCGAGTGCTTTTTGATATCCAAGGCAACAGCCTGAAAAGCCCCCTCACCCCAACCCCCTCCCCATCAGCTGATGGGGGAGAGGGAGCTTTCAACGATTCCCCATTCCCGATTCCCGGCTCCCATGAAACGCGACTACTACGAAATCCTGGGCGTGGCCAAAAGCGCCGGCGACGATGAGCTGAAGAAGGCCTATCGCCGCTGCGCGATGAAGTACCACCCGGACCGCAATCCGGGGGATGCCAGCGCCGAGGCCGCGTTCAAGGAGTGCAAGGAAGCCTATGAGGTGCTGGCCGATCCGGCCAGGCGCCGCATGTACGATCAGCACGGCCACGCCGCGTTCGAGCAGGGCATGGGCGGTGGCGGTGGCGGTGCCGACTTCGGCGACATCTTCGGCGACATCTTCGGCGACATCTTCGGCGGCGCGCGTGGACGTCAGCAGGCGCGACGCGGGGCGGACCTGCGCTACGTGATCGAGTTGGACCTTCAGGACGCCGTCTTCGGCGTGGAGCGCACCATCCAGGTGCCCAGGCTGGTGTCGTGCGAGGGCTGCAAGGGCTCGGGTTCCGAGGATGGCAAGACCGACACCTGCCCCACCTGCCGTGGTCATGGTCGGGTGCGGATGCAGCAGGGCATCTTCGCGGTGCAGCAGGTGTGCCCGGCCTGCGGCGGCAGCGGACGCCACATCGTCAATCCCTGCAAGGACTGCGACGGGCACGGCCGCGTCGAGCGTGAGAAAACCCTGCAGGTCAAGATTCCCGCCGGCGTGGACAACGGCGACCGCATCCGCCTGGCGGGTGAAGGCGAGGCCGGACCGGCCGGCACCCAGCCCGGCGATCTCTACGTCGAGGTGCGCGTTCGCGAGCACGCGATCTTCCAGCGCGATGGCGATGACCTCTACTGCGAGCTGCCGATCCGCCTGTCGCAGGCGGCGCTGGGCGCGCAGATCGAGGTGCCGACGCTCGATGGCATGGTCGAGCTGAAGATTCCCGCCGAGACCCAGACCGGCAAGCTGTTCCGCCTGCGTGGCAAGGGCGTGAAGTCGGTGCGCAGCCACGCGCCCGGCGATCTCATGTGCCGAGTAGTGGTGGAAACCCCGGTCAACCTCACCCGCCGCCAGCGCGAGCTGCTGGCGGACTTCGAGGCCACGTTCGAGGGCGAAAAGGGCGCCGCGCATTCGCCGCGTTCGAGCACCTTCCTGGATGGCGTCAAGGCGTTCTGGTCGCGCATGACGTCGTGATGGCATCGGGGCCGCATCCGCCAGCGGCAGGGCGCGGCCGCTGCGGGTGCGGAGCGCGGCATGATGGAAAGTCGCCTGACCGGGTGGCGGTGCGCGAGCCGGTCTTCCCGCAGGTCCGCGGGGACCGCCGGGCCATCACCTGCGCCGCCATGAGTGGACTTGTCACAGAATGAAGCGCAAAGAAATCTCATCGATCCTGTTCGTCTGCATGGGCAACATCTGCCGCTCGCCGCTGGCCGAGGGCATCGCCCGCGTCGCGCTGCGCGATGCCGGGCTGACGCTGGCGCTCGATTCGGCCGGGACGCACGACTACCACGTCGGCGCGCCGCCGGACGAGCGCGCGCGCCGCATCGCGCGGGAGATCGACTGCGGCATCGAGGACCTGCGCGCGCGCCAGGTGGCGGCACGGGACTTCGGCAGCTTCGATCTGATCCTCGCCGCCGACCGCGCCAACCTCGCCTGGCTGCATCAGCATCGTCCGGCCACGACCGGCGGCGAGCTGGATCTGCTGCTGCCCTGGTGCGGCGCTGCGGCTGGAACCGAGGTGCCCGATCCCTACTACGGCGGATTGGGCGACTTCCGCCAAGTGGCTTCCATGCTGCACGCGGCGATGCCCGGCCTGATTGCGCGCTTGCGGGATCGGGCCTGATCCCGATAATGCTCCAATGATGCGCGGGCTTTCCGCGCAACAGGCCTGCCGATGACCGAATCCCCGCTGGCTCCCGATCTTCCTCCCGCGCTGGACTGGGTCAACGCGGCACCGCTGCGCATCGCGGCGCTGCGCGGCCGCCTGGTCGCGCTGGTCTTCTGGCACACGGGATCGGCCACCTCGGCCAACGCCCTGGCCGATATCGGCTATCTCCAGACCAAGTACGCCGACGGCCTGAGCGTGATCGGCATCCACACGCCGAAGTTCGATGCCCAGCGCGAGCTTGACCTCGTGGCGCGGGCGGTGAACCGGCTGGGCGTGCGCTTTCCGGTGGCGAGCGACCCGGATGCGGTGGCCTGGCAGCACTACGGCATCCGCGCCTGGCCCTCGGTGGCGCTGGTCGACGCGTTCGGGCGGCTGGTGGACATCATCGCCGGAGACCGGCAGCGCGAAGCGCTTGAACAGCGGATCGTGGAACTCCTGGACGATGCCGGCGAGCGCGGCGTTCGGGTCTACGAGAACGCGCAGCCCGCGCTGCGCCCCGAGCCGATGCGCGAACTGTGTTTTCCCACCGCGCTGGCGCTCACGCCGCAGCGGCTTTACGTCTGCGACAGCGGGCACCATCGCGTGATGGAGTGCAGCCACGAGGGTCAGGTGCTGCGCGTCTTCGGCTCAGGTTCGGCGGGGTTCGAGGACGGGCCGGGCATCCAGGCGAGCTTCCAGTCGCCGGGCGGTCTGGTGGTGCTCAAGGATGCCCTGTATGTCTCGGACGTCGGCAACCACGCGATCCGCCGCATCCAGCTGGGCACCGGGCAGGTCGATACGCTGCTGGGCCAGGGATCGCCGGGAACGCCGCAGGCGGTCGCCAACTTCCGCGAGAGCCCCGTGCTGCTCGATCGCCCGTGCGGTCTTGCGGCCAACTTCGATCGTCTCTACATCGCGATGGCGGGCGCGAACCAGGTCTGGGAGGCGGATCTGACCCGCTTCGGGTTCCGCCCGCTCGCAGGGTCCGGACGGCTGGCGCTGGCTGACGGTGCCGGCGCGCTGGCCGCGTTCGCGCAGCCGATGGGCCTGGCGGTGCTGCAGCACACGCTGTATGTGGCCGACGGCCAGGCCTCGGCGCTGCGCAGCCTGCATCTGGGCAGCGGGATGGTGCAGACCCTGATCGGGCTGGGCCTGTTCGATTTCGGCCAGGCCAGCGGCAAGCGCCCGACCGCGCGCCTGCAGTACCCGGTGGGCATCGCGCTCGATCCCAAATCGCCGGTGCTGTGGGTGGCCGACTGCTACAACGATGCCATCGCGATGCTGCGACTGGGCACCGGCGAGCTGACCCATCTGCCGGTGGACTATCCCCTGCGTCGCCCGACCGCCGTGGTCAGCGACGGTGCGCGGCTGTGGGTTTCCAACACCGACGCGCACGAAGTGCTGCGCGTGGATCTTGCCTCGCGCGAGGCCGTCGTTCTGCCGATGACGGCATGATGGGCACCGGCTGAAACCGGGGCGGGCGATGCGCGGTTCGAACGACGAACGGGCCCGGAGCCCGGGTGAGGATGCCCCCGGATTCGACGGCAAGCGCTTCGCGCGCGAGCTGACCACCGCGCCCGGCGTCTACCGCATGTACGCGGCCGACGACAGCGTGCTCTACGTCGGCAAGGCGGCCTCGCTGAAGAAGCGCGTGGCCAGCTATTTCGTCACCGCCGAGCGCAGCCCGCGCCAGCGCGCGATGCTGGCCCAGGTCGCGCGCATGGAGGTCACCGTCACGCGCACCGAAGGCGAGGCGCTGCTGCTGGAGAACCAGCTCATCAAGTCGCTCAAGCCGCGCTACAACGTGCTGCTGCGCGATGACAAGAGCTATCCGTACATCTACATCTCGACCCAGGATGAATTCCCGCGCATCACCTTCTATCGCGGTACGCGCAGCCTGCCGGGGCGCTTCTTCGGGCCGTACCCGAGCTCCTCGGCGGTGCGCGAGACGCTCAACCTGATCCACAAGCTGTTCAAGCTGCGCTCCTGCGAGGACAGCGTGTTCCGCAACCGCAGCCGCCCCTGCCTGCAGTACCAGATCGGACGCTGCAGCGCGCCGTGCGTGGGGCTCATCAGCGCCGAGGACTACCGCGCCAACGTGCGCCGCGCCGAGCTGTTCCTCGACGGGCGCAGCGATGCGCTGGTCGATGAACTGGCCGTGGCGATGGAGGCGGCCAGCGCGGCACTGGAGTTCGAGCGCGCCGCACAGCTGCGCGACCAGATCGCCAGCCTGCGCAGGATGCAGGCGCGCCAGTACGTCGATGGCGAGCAGATCGACATGGATGTGCTGGCCTGCGCCATCGACCGCGGCGCGGCCTGCGTGGTGCTGTTGTGCTTTCGCGGCGGCATGAACCAGGGCACGCGCAGCTACTTCCCGCGCACCAACGGTGCCGACGAACCGGGCGAGGTGCTCGAGGCCTTCGTCTCGCAGTACTACGGCAGCCAGCTGCCGCCGCGCGAGGTCATCCTCAGCCACCCGATCGCCGAGCAGGCGCTGATCGAAACGGTGCTGGGCGAGCGCCGCGGCGGGCGCGTCGCGCTCAAATCCTCGGTGCGCGCCGAGCGCGCGCGCTATCTGGATCTCGCCATGCAGA
Organism: Denitratimonas tolerans; assembly: GCF_037203605.1. Lineage (NCBI taxonomy): Bacteria > Pseudomonadati > Pseudomonadota > Gammaproteobacteria > Lysobacterales > Lysobacteraceae > Denitratimonas > Denitratimonas tolerans. The sequence continues at coordinate 11,583 of NZ_JBBDHC010000002.1, read as the reverse complement.
ACGCGAAGATCGCGCTGGCCGCGCGGCAGGGCAGCGAGGCGACCCAGCGCGCCCGCATCGATGCCCTGTGCGAGCTGCTGGCGCTCGACGGCCCGCCGCGCCGCATCGAGTGTTTCGACATCAGCCACACCCAGGGCGAGGCCACCGTGGCTTCGTGCGTGGTGTTCGATGCCGACGGGCCGGTGCGCGGCCAGTACCGGCGCTTCAACATCGCCGGGATCACGCCGGGCGACGACTACGCCGCGATGCGCCAGGCGCTCACGCGCCGCTTCCTGCGCGCCAGGGAGGAGGGCGTGCTGCCGGATCTGCTGCTGATCGACGGCGGCCGGGGACAGCTGGCGCAGGCCATGGAGGTGCTGGGGGAGCTGGACATCGGAAACATCATCCTCGTGGGCGTGGCCAAGGGCGCGGCGCGCCGCGCCGGCGATGAAACCCTGGTGCTGGGCGATGGCCGTGAACTGCATCCGGGTGCCGATTCACCTGCGCTGCACTTGATCGCCCAGGTGCGCGATGAGGCCCATCGTTTCGCCATCACCGGACACCGCGGGCGGCGCGCCAGGACGCGCGAGCACAGCCGGCTGGAGGATATTCCGGGCATCGGCCCGCGTCGCCGCGCTATGCTTCTGCGGCATTTTGGCGGCCTTGCCGAGCTCAAGGCTGCCGGCGTCGAGGAGATTGCACGCGTGGAAGGCATCAACATGGCCCTGGCCCAGCGCCTCTGGAGGGCGCTGCACGGCGTCCCCGATCCGACCGATCAGGGGCCCGCGTGAAGCTCACCATCCCGACCCTGCTGACGCTGTTCCGCATCGCGCTGATTCCGGTGCTCGTGGTGGTGTTCTACCTGCCCTATTCCTGGACCCACATCGCCGCCGCGCTCATCTTTGCGCTGGGAGCGCTCACCGACTGGCTCGACGGCTGGATTGCGCGCCGCTACCGGATGTACTCGGCGTTCGGTGCCTTCCTCGATCCGGTGGCTGACAAGCTGATGGTGACGGTGGCGCTGTTCCTGATCGTGCAGGCGCACCCGACGCCGTGGATGGCGCTCTGGGCGGCGGTCATCGTCGGACGCGAGATCGCGGTGTCGGCGCTGCGCGAGTGGATGGCGGAAGTCGGCCAGCGCGCGCGCGTGAAGGTGGCCTGGATCGGCAAGTTCAAGACCGTGGTGCAGATGGTGGCGCTGATCTTCCTGCTGTACTCCGTGGTGCCGGACAAGCCCGGCCGGGTCGCGCCCTGGATGGGCGGCCCGATCTTCCATATCGGCGATTGGCTGCTGGCCGTGGCGGCCCTCCTCACTCTGTGGTCGGGTTTCCAGTACTTGCGCGCGGCCTGGCCCGCGCTGCGCGACGCGCCGGACGAATAGGCGCGGCATTGCCGACGCTTTGCGGTGCCCCGCTCCGGGTTAGGCTCGAACCCCGCGGGGGCGTGCGGGTTGGACGAGGGAACCATGGGAAGGATGATTTTTCGCGGTGGGCTGGTCACGGCGCTCTGGCTGCTCGCGGCCGGTTCGGGTTCGGCACTGGAGCTGGCCGCGCGCGACGCGCGCACCGGCGCGCCGCTGGACGCGAGCGTGGAATTCGCCGATCCGGGCGGCGTGCGCCGTTTCGATGTCCACGGACGACTGGCCGAGGTTGCCTCGCCGTCGCGCCAGGTCCAGGCCACGGCGCGCGCGGCCGGATACCGCGATCTGGGCTTCACGCTCGATCCCGCGACGGCCGGGATGACCCTGCTGCTCGATCCACTGGTCGAGCCCGAGGCCGTCGCGCGGCTCTCGGCGCAGGCGGCGCGCGATCCTGCCGCACGCTGGCTGCATGGCTGGGTGCGCCGCAGCGACGACGGCGCGGCCGTCGCCGGCGCGCGCATCGATTTCGAAGGACGCGTGGCCTACAGCGACGCCGAGGGACATTTCGAACTCGCCCTAGTCGCCTGCGGACCCGGCGACCTGACCCGCTCGCGCCTGCGGGTGCAGGCCACCGGATTCGCCGAGCAGGTTCGCGATGGGCTGGTCTGCACGCCCGGCGTCCAGACGCGCCTGCTGGCGCTGGGCGGGGAGGCACCCGGGCTGTCGCGCGAGGTGATCGGCGCGATGGATCGTCGCGATTCTGCGGTGACCGGCGATGCGGCCGGGGAGGTCCTCACGGGTGCGCTGCCCGCGCGTGCGCGGATGCCGATCGGCCCGCTGGTCGCGCCGACCCTGCTGCCGCCCGCGTCGATCCGGGTCGGCTACTCCAACGCCGCCTGCACCGATATCTGCTGCACCGGAAGCTGCACACATACCTGCACCTATTCGCTGGAAACCTACGTGGCGCGCGGCCTCGGCGACGAGTGGATCAGCGGCTGGAATCAGGCCAGCCTGCGCGCCGGCAGCATCGCCTACCGCAGCTACGGTGCCTGGCGCGTCGCCAATCCGATCCGCCCGACCTTCGACATCTGCTCCAGCGCCTGCTGCCAGGTCAACGATCCCGATACCTATACCAGTACCACCAACGCTGTGGCGCGCACCCCGGGCATTATGTTGATGCGCGCTGCCAGCGGCCCGATATCGAGCGAGTATTCGGCCGAGAACAACAGCTGGGACGACCCCGACGACGGGCTGAACTGCAGCAATTCGGACCTTTCCTGCGGCAATGGCTTCGTGGGTTCGCCGGCGACCGGCTGGTCTTGCCTCGCCGATGCGGTTGCTGCGGGGCGCGGCTGCTTCGGCCACGGGCGCGGCATGTCACAGTGGGGCACCAAGCGCTGGGGCGATGCGCCCAACGGCAAGTCCTGGCCGTGGATCGTCGACCACTACTACAACGCCAGCGGGGCCGGCAGCGGCCTGCGCACCGCGGTGATGACCTCGCCCGTCTCCCTCGCATCGATCCAGGCCCATCTCGCCGCGCTGCTGCCCGGTGCCACGTTCCAGATCCAGGCCCAGGCCACCAATGCCGCCGGAGCCGCGCACGCGCACCTCCTGATGGGCGCGAGCCTTTACCGCAGCGGCGTGGGCTACATTGACGATGGCGCGAACGACGCGCCGATCTCGCTCGCCCCTGGAACCCACGCCGTGACCCGCGATTTCCAGGTCCCGCCGGGCACGCCTGCGGGCAGCTACGCCCTGTGGGTCTCGCTGTATCTGGACGTGGACGAGAACGGATCGATCAGCGCGACGGACCTGCCGCTGGCGCTGGAAACGGTGCCGGGAGCCGTGACGATCCAGGTGCCGGGCGGCGCGATTTTCGCTGATGGTTTCGAAGGCGGCCCGTGACGCCGGTGGATTCGTGCGACCGCGTTGATCCAGGGGTTTCCGCAGGTTGCGGCGCTGCCGCATATTGACATCGACACGATCTCGTCTAGAATGGTCCGACAACGCGGGAATAGCTCAGTTGGTAGAGCACGACCTTGCCAAGGTCGGGGTCGCGAGTTCGAGTCTCGTTTCCCGCTCCAAACGCGGTCGAAGCCCCGGTTCGCCGGGGTTTCGCATTTATGGATCGCCCTCCGATCCACGCCGCCGCACGCGGTGAACGCCTCCGGCCTGGTGGCAGAGTGGTCATGCAGCGGACTGCAAATCCGCGTACGCCGGTTCGATTCCGACCCAGGCCTCCATAGCGTCGAACACGAAAAGCCCGCCCGCCCGCACGCGGGCTTTTCGTCGTGCGGCGAGCGCTCAGGCCGAGGATGCGGTGTCGTGCAGCGACAGCGTGCGCCAGCGGTTGACGATGCGGCAGAAGAGCGCGGCGGTGATTTCCGCGTCGTAGATGGCCGAGTGGGCCTGGTTGGCGTCCCACGCCAGGCCGGCCGCCTCGGTTGCCTTGGCCAGCACCGTCTGGCCGTAGGCAAGGCCGGCCAGGGCCACGGTGTCGAAGCTGCTGAACGGGTGGAACGGGTTGCGCTTGTGCGCCACGCGCAGGGCGGCGGCGTTGATGAAGCCCAGGTCGAAACCGGCGTTGTGACCGACCAGGATCGCGCGGTTGCAGCCGGCCTCGCGCACCGCCAGACGCACGCCGCTGAAGATGTGGTCGAGCGCGGCGCGTTCGGACAGCGCCGCGCGCAGCGGGTTGTGCGGGTCGATGCCGGTGATGTCGAGCGAGCGGGGATCGAGTTCGGCACCGGGGAAAGGCGCGACGTGGGCGTGCAGGGTGGTGCCGGGAACGGCAAGTCCGGCGGCATCGAGCGTGACGGGCACCGCGGCGATTTCCAGCAGCGCGTGGCGATTGCAGTCGAAGCCGCCGGTTTCCACATCCACCACCACGGGCAGGAAGCCACGAAAGCGCGCGGCGATGGTGCTGGCGAAGGCGGCACCGTAGTCGGGGGAATCGGTCATCGGGAAAGTTTAGAGCGTGCCATGCGCTTTTGCGTGCCGCGCCGCTGCCGCGCGCAGCCGCCGTTCACGCGCGCCGCGTGCCGCAGATGGCACCGCGGTCATGCAGTTCATGCAGCCGCGCGATGGCCTGGGTACGCAGCGCCGCAGCGTCCTCGCGACCGCCGACGAGGTGTTCGATCAGCTGCAAGCCGGAGCGGATTGCCGGCGCATCGTGCAGGGTCTGCAGCAGGGCATGGGTGAGAGCGTCGATCGCGTGGAAGTGGATGGCGTCGTCCGCATCGCGCCGCACGAGCAGAAAAGTGGGCGCGGCCGGCGGCTCCTGCGGCTGGAATGCCGGGGTGATGCGGTGCACCGGGAAGCGATAGGCCAGCGGCCAGGCCAGCGGCGAGGCCACGGGTACGCCGTTCAGCAGGTCACCGTCGGAATCGACGTCCGCCAGCACGGTATCGGCCTCGTCCAGCGCCAGCGCCAGCTCGATCCATTCGTAGTGCGCCAGCTCGTGCAGAAAGGGCGGCTGCGCCGGGCGCGTGTCGAGCCAGTCGAGGAATTCGCGCCCCAGCTCGGGAAAGAGCGGCGTGCGACAGCGGTGTTCGCGCTGGAAATCGTGGATCAGCGTTTCCCAGCCGGTTTCCCCGAGGATTGCGCGCAATACCGGGAAGGTGCCGCCGACCAGATCCCGCAGGGTGTTGAAGAACAGTTCGCGGTAGAGCGCGATGCGTGCGGGCGCGACCGGCACGGGTTCGGCATGCGCCGGATCGCGCAGGTTTGCCGCGAAGATCGCCTGCTGCTGCGCCAGGCGGGACGACTCAGGCGACACGCGCAGGCGCTCCTTCGGCCAGCGCGGCGTCCTGCATCATGCGGATGGTGTCGATTTCCTCGAGCAGGACCGGCAGCGGCGGGATGTTGAAATCGCGCTCCAGCAGGGTTGGCCGCACGCCGGCGTGGCGATAGGCCGCCGCGAGCAGCGACCAGACCGGATCGGTCACCGCCGCGCCGTGGGTATCCACCAGCAGGTCGGGCGCCTGCCGGAAGTGGCCGGCCACGTGGATGTAGCGCACCCGCTCCGACGGCAGCGCGTGCAGGAAGGCGAGGGCGTCGTAGCCGTGGTTCACGGCATTGACGTGGATGTTGTTCACGTCCAGCAGCAGGTCGCAGTCGGCCTCGGCCAGCACCGCATTGATGAAGTCGATCTCGGGCATCTCCTGCCAGGGTGCGGCGTAATAGGAGACGTTCTCCACCGCGATGCGCCGGCCCAGGGCGTCCTGCACCCGGGCGATGCGCGCCGCGGTGTGGCGCACGGCCTCCTCGGTGAACGGAATCGGTGCCAGGTCGTAGAGGTGGCCCTCATCGGCGCACCAGCTCAGGTGTTCGCTGCAGATCGGCACCTGCCAGCGATCCAGAAAGTCTTTCAGCGTCGCGACGAAGTCCATGTCGAGCGGTGCCGGGCCGCCGAGCGAGAGCGACAGGCCGTGGCAGACGATGGGATGGCGCTCGGCGAGTGCGGCGAAGGCCTTGCCGTGACGACCGCCCACGCCGATCCAGTTCTCCGGTGCCACTTCGAGGAAGTCCAGCGCGCCGGCCGGAGCCGCGAGCAGCGGCGCGGCCAGCGCGCGGCGCAGCCCGAGCCCTGCGGACCGGGCGGGCAGGGTGCGGGGCGATTCCGGCATCACGATGCCGCGTCGCGCGGCGTCAGATCATGCCGCCGCACTTGCCTTCACCGCACTTGCCCTCACCGCACTTGCCTTCCTGATCGTCCTTGGCCGTTTCTGCCGCGGCGGCCTCGGCCGGGGCGTGGTGGCCGGCACCGCAGCTGCCTTCGTGGCCGTCCTTCATGTGCTGGAGATGCTCGGGATGATCCGCGCCGCACATGCCTTCCTTGCTGTCCTTCATGCGTTCGGCGTGTTCGGCGTGGCGGGCACCGCAGCGGTGCTCGTGCTCCGCCTTCTTGCCGTCATCCTGCGACTTCGCGGGCGCGTCCTCCACCAGCCCGTAGCCGGAAGGCAGATCGACGATGCCGGCCTGGGCGGCGGCGAGCCCGAACGCGCCGACGGCGGTAAGCGAGAGCATCAGCGGGGTGGCGAAACGGGAACGGGACATGGCGGCTCCTGCGGCCGGAAGTAAGGCGGCGATGATAGTCGAGCGGGAGGAACCTGCGCCGCTGCGGTGCACAACGGTGCCTTCAGGAATCCGCGGTCCCGATCAGGAACGCCGCGACCACCCGACGGCCGTCACCGGCCAGCAGGTTGAAGGTGCGCGCGGCGGCGGCGCTGTCCATGGCTTCCAGCCCGATGCCGCGCGCCAGGAAGGCCGCCATCAGCGCCGGCGGCGCGAGGCGCTGGCGCTCGCCGGTGCCGATCAGCACCACGGTCGGTTCGAGCGCAAGCACGGCCGCGATGGCCGCGGCGTCGAACTCGTCCAGGGAATGCGGCGCGAAGTCGTCGATGCAGCGGTCCGGGGCCAACAGCAGGCTGGCGGAAAAGACGCGGTCGCCCACCTGCACGAAGCCCGCGCCCAGGCGGCGTACCGCATGGTGGCCTTCGTCGGACTGGTGGGCGAGCTGCATGGCGGGATATCAGCGCGGCAGGGGAACCTGCGGGGCTTCCGGGTTGCGGCGGAACAGGCAGGCGATGTTGCCCACGCGCTGCACCAGCTGCGCACCGGAGCGCTCGATCAGGATCGCGATGCCGGCATCGCGCGCGTCGCGGTCTTCCGCGGCGATGCGTACCTTGACCAGCTCGTGGTGGTCGAGCGCGAGGTCCAGTTCGGCCAGCAACGCCTCGGTGACGCCCTTGGCACCGACCAGGATCACCGGCTTGAGCGGATGCGCGAGGCCGCGCAGGTAGCGTTTCTGGTTCGAGGTCAGCGGGGCGGGCATGAACGGTCGCAGCGGGAAGATGAGCGCGACAGGTTACCATGTACGCCTTCCCGCTCCCACGCACCGACCCATGGCACGCAGCAAGAGCAGCCAGCGCTGGCTGCGCGAGCACTTTTCCGATCCCTTCGTGAAGAAGGCCCAGGCCGAAGGCCTGCGCTCGCGCGCCGCCTACAAGCTGGAGGAGCTGCTCGAACGCGATCGCGTGCTCAAGCCGGGCATGGTGGTGGTGGACCTGGGCGCGGCACCGGGCGGCTGGTCGCAGCTGGTGCGGCGCGAGCTGGGCGACAGCGGACGGGTGATCGCGCTGGACATCCTCGACATGCCGCCGCTGGCCGGGGTCGAGTTCATTCTCGGCGATTTCCGCGAGCCGGAGCCGCTGGCACGGCTCGAAGCCCTCCTGGATGGCCAGCCCGTGGACCTTGTGCTTTCCGACATGGCCCCCAATATGTCGGGCGTGGATGCCGTCGACCAGCCGCGTTCGATGTATCTGGCGGAATTGGCCAGGGATTTCGCCGACCAGCACCTGCGGGCCGGCGGCACGTTCCTCATCAAGCTGTTCCAGGGCACGGGATTCGACGATTACATCCGGGACTTGCGCAGGCGCTATCGGCAGGTCAAGGTGAGGAAGCCGGAAGCGTCACGCAGCCGATCTTCCGAGGTCTACGCGCTGGCAACCGACAAACGAGAAGCCCAGGGACAGGGCGCAGGAAACAGGAATGAATGACTTGACCAAGAATCTGGTGCTCTGGGTGGTGATCGCCGTCGTGCTGATGGCGGTGTTCCAGAGCTTCACGCCGCGCGTGGGCAGCGCCCAGGGGCTGTCCTATTCGGAGTTCCTCGCCCAGGTGCGGGCCGAACGCGTGAGCGAGGTCACCTATTCGGAGAACGGCCGCGAGCTGACCGGCACCACCAAGGACGGCGGCAAGTTCAGCGTGGCGCTGCCGCCGAACGATCCCAAGCTGATCGACGATCTGGTGTCGCGCAACGTCAAGATCGTGCAGTCGCCGATCTCGACCGGGCCTTCGCTCGCCTACATCCTGCTGAACCTGCTGCCCTACGTCATCTTCATCGGCATCTTCATCTTCTTCATGCGCCAATTGCAGTCCGGCGGCGGCGGGCGCGGCGCGATGAGCTTCGGCAAGTCGCGCGCCAAGATGCAGAGCGAGGATCAGGTCAAGGTGACCTTCGCCGACGTGGCCGGCTGCGACGAGGCCAAGGAAGAGGTCGGCGAGCTGGTCGAGTTCCTGCGCGATCCCTCGCGCTTCCAGAAGCTCGGCGGCAAGATTCCGCGCGGCATCCTGATGGTCGGTTCGCCCGGCACCGGCAAGACGCTCCTGGCGCGCGCCATCGCGGGCGAGGCCAAGGTGCCGTTCTTTTCGATTTCCGGTTCGGATTTCGTCGAGATGTTCGTGGGCGTGGGTGCCAGCCGCGTGCGCGACATGTTCGAGCAGGCCAAGAAGCACGCGCCCTGCATCATCTTCATCGACGAGATCGACGCGGTCGGCCGCCACCGCGGTGCCGGCCTGGGCGGCGGTCACGACGAACGCGAGCAGACCCTCAACCAGCTGCTGGTGGAAATGGACGGCTTCGAGGGCGGCGAGGGCGTGATCGTGATTGCGGCGACCAACCGCCCCGACGTGCTCGATCCGGCACTGCTGCGTCCGGGCCGCTTCGACCGCCAGGTGGTGGTGCCGCTGCCGGACGTGAAGGGGCGCGAGCAGATCCTCAAGGTCCACATGCGCAAGCTGCCGCTGGACAACGATGTCGATCCGATGACCATCGCGCGCGGCACGCCGGGGTTCTCCGGCGCGGACCTTGCCAACCTGTGCAACGAGGCGGCCCTGTTCGCCGCGCGCGAGAACGCGCGCGAGGTGCGCATGGAGCACTTCGACAAGGCCCGCGACAAGATCATGATGGGGGCCGAGCGCCGCTCCATGGCGATGAGCGAGGACGAAAAGAAGCTCACCGCCTACCACGAGGCCGGCCACGCCATCGTCGGCCGCCTGGTGCCCGAGCACGATCCGGTCTACAAGGTCACCATCATCCCGCGCGGCCGCGCGCTGGGCGTGACCATGTACCTGCCCGAGGGCGACAAGTACAGCTACAACAAGGTCGCGATCGAATCGCAGCTGTGCTCGCTCTACGGCGGGCGCGTGGCCGAGGAACTGATCTTCGGGCCGGACAAGGTCACCACCGGTGCCTCCAACGACATCGAGCGCGCCACCAAGATGGCACGCAACATGGTCACCAAGTGGGGTCTTTCCGATGAGATGGGGCCGATCGCCTACGGCGAGGAAGAGGATGAGGTATTCCTCGGCCGCTCGGTGACCCAGACCAAGAACGTCTCGGACGAAACCGCCCGCAAGATCGACGAGGTGGTGCGCGGCATCCTGGATCGCGCCTACGCCCGTGCCACCGGAATCTTGCGTGACAACAGCGACAAGCTGCACGCCATGGCCGAAGCGTTGCTGCAGTACGAGACCATCGACGCCGCGCAGATCAACGAGATCATGGAAGGGCGCGATCCGGGCCCGCCGGCGGACTGGGCCAAGAGCGGCAAGAGCCCGCTGCCGCCGCGCAAGGACGGCAGCGGCCCCAACGCCGGTGCCACCGTGGGCGGCCCCGCGCCGCAGGTGTGAGCGGCGGCGCCAGGTGCCTGCGGAATCCCGAAGGAAAAAGGCCAGGGCAACCTGGCCTTTTTCATTTCAGGCGGCTGGGGCATCATGGCCATGCCATTGGCATGGCATGGCGAGGGGAAAAACGGTGATTCGAAGAACAGTGTTGCTGTTGTCCGGCGTGTTGGCGTGTGCCTTTGCCGTTGCTGCGACGGCCGGCGAAGTGCGCCTGCAAAGCCTCGTGCCCTACGCCGAGGACAATTTCGTGGCGGCGAATATCAAGGCCGAGTGTCCGATTGGCCGGCAGCTGGCCGATTTCGTGCGCGAGTTCTCCGCGAGATCCGGTGTGAACGTGGTGTTCGATGATGCGGCATCCCAAGCGACGGAAGGCCGGGTTCTGATGCTTGAAATCATCGATGCGCAAAGTGTCGGCAATGCCTGGACGGGGCACATGAAGTCCACGTCGGTGCTCGGCGTGCTCTACGACAACGGCGAAAGGATCGCGGCTTTCCGCGCCCGACGCCATTCGCGCGGCGGTTTCGGCGCGGGGTTCAAGGGCTCCTGTTCGGTGCTGGGGCGCACCGTCAGGGCCATCGGCAGCGACATCGCCTCGTGGCTGGTCAGCCCGGTCGATGGCGCGCGCCTGGGCGATCTGTAGGCCACCGCAGCCGTGTTCGACATCGTTCCCACGCTCGACTGCGCCGGCCGGCCGCTGAAGCTCGACCGCACGCGCATCCTGGGCGTGGTGAACGTCACGCCCGATTCGTTTTCCGACCATGGCGCGCACGCCGATGCGGACGCTGCCGTGGCGCATGGTTTGATGCTCGTGGCAGAGGGTGCCGATGCGCTGGACGTGGGTGGTGAATCGACCCGTCCGGGTGCCGCCGAGGTCGGTGTGGGGGAGGAAATCGCGCGCGTGGTGCCGGTGATCGAGCGGCTCGCGCGCGAGACGACGGTGCCGATCAGCGTGGACACGTCCAAGCCCGAGGTGATGCGCGCCGCCGTGGCCGCCGGTGCCGGCATGATCAACGACGTCTACGCCCTGCGCCGTGAGGGCGCGCTGGCGGCGGCGGCGGCACTGGGCGTGCCGGTGGTGCTGATGCACATGCAGGGCGAGCCGCGCACGATGCAGGCCGCGCCGCACTACGACGACGTGGTGGCTGAGGTGCGGCGTTTTCTCGCCGATCGCATCTTTGCCTGCGAGCTGGCCGGGATTCCGAAATCGCGCATCGTGGTCGATCCGGGCTTCGGTTTCGGCAAGGCTCTGGAGCACAACCTCGCCCTGCTGGCGCAGCTGGATGCGTTTGCCGAACTTGGCGTGCCGCTGCTGGCCGGCATGTCGCGCAAGCGCATGATCGGCGAAGTCACGGGTCGCGAGCCGGGCGAGCGGGTGGCAGGTTCCGCCGCCGCGCACCTCATGGCCGCCGAACGCGGTGCGATGCTGTTGCGCAGCCACGACATCCCGGCGCTGCGCGACGCGCTGGCGCTGTGGGAGGCGCTCAAGCCGCTGCGGCCTGTGTCGAAGCCGGCGGCACGCGCCAGCGCGCCGTTTTGGCCGGACGACGACTGACGCCAACGTCGGCCGCGTAGGGCCGACCTACGTCCCCGACGGGATGCCGCGCCGCCGACGCGAGGCTTGGTGGCGCGTTTTCGCACGCCGCAACGCGATGTCGTCGTAGGTCGGGCTACGTCCCCGACGGGATGTTCGATTCCCGGCAACGTCGGCCGCGTAGGGCCGACCTACGTCCCCGACGGGATGCCGCGCCGCCGACGCGAGGCTTGGTGGCGCGTTT